>JAABQI010000050.1 GCA_011391545.1 Rhodoferax sp. | reverse complement strand
GTCCGTCATGGGCTGAAACGTCGGAATCAGATGGTGCTTGCCGTTGCCGATCAGGTCGGCTCGGCCCATGGCCTTTAGCGCGTCGCGCAGCAGCGGCCAGTTGTTGGGGTCGTGGTAGCGCAGGAAGGCCTTGTGCAGACGGCGGCGTCGTTCACCGCGCACCACGTCGACGCGCTCGCCCCGGTCATCGCGGTGAATGCCCTTGAGCGGGTTCAGGTCAGTGTGGTACATGGCGGTGGCGGTGGCCATCGGGCTGGGGTAGAAGGTTTGCACCTGGTCGGCGCGGAAGCCGTTTTTCTTCAGCCAGATCGCCAGGTTCATCATGTCTTCGTCGCTGGTGCCGGGGTGGGCGGCAATGAAGTACGGGATCAAAAACTGTTTTTTGCCGGCCTCTGCCGTGTACTTGTCAAACAGCGTCTTGAACTTCTCGTAAGTGCCCATGCCGGGCTTCATCATCTTGGACAACGGGCCTGATTCGGTGTGCTCAGGCGCAATCTTGAGGTAGCCGCCCACATGGTGCTGCACCAGTTCCTTGACGTATTCCGGGCTTTGCACCGCCAGGTCGTAGCGCACGCCCGAGCCGATCAAAATCTTCTTGACACCCTTCAAGGCGCGGCCGCGGCGGTAGATGTCGATGAGCGGCTGGTGGTCGGTGCCCAGGTTTGAGCAGATGCCGGGGAAGACGCAGCTGGGCTTGCGGCAGGCGGCTTCGATTTCGGGGCTTTTGCAGCCCAGCCGATACATGTTGGCCGTGGGGCCGCCGAGGTCGGAGATGGTGCCGGTGAAGCCCTTGACCTTGTCGCGGATGTCCTCGATCTCCTTGATGACCGATTCCTCGGAGCGGCTCTGGATGATGCGGCCCTCGTGCTCGGTGATCGAGCAAAAGGTGCAGCCGCCAAAACAGCCGCGCATGATGTTGATACTGAAGCGGATCATCTCCCACGCCGGTATTTTGGTGGCATGGTCGTGGCTGCCGTTGGCGTCGGCATAACTGGGGTGAGGGCTGCGCGCATAGGGCAGGCCAAAGACCTGGTCCATCTCGGCGGTGGTGAGCGGAATGGGCGGCGGCGTGATCCAGACGTCGCGCGCGGTAGCGCCCTCCCCGTGCGCCTGCACCAGCGCGCGCGCGTTGCCGGGGTTGGTCTCGAGGTGCAGCACGCGGTTGGCGTGGGCGTAGAGCACCGCGTCGGATTTGACCTGCTCGTAGCTTGGCAGCCGGATGACGGTGCGGTCGCGGGGTGGCAGGGTTTGTTTGCCAGCACGCCGTGGCAGCGCGGGGTTGGGCATGAAGGTGAGCGGCTTGACAACGTCATTGCGAGGAACGCCAGTGACGTGGCAATCCATGGATTCAGGGGTCCTGGATTGCCGCGCTTCGCTCGCAATGACGGCGTCAGCATCTTCCTTGCTGCACGTCGTGCCCTGCTGCGCCGCCTGTTCGCTGGTGGTCTGGTACGGGTTGATGTGAGACTCGACCGTGCCGGGCACGTCGACGTCGGTGGAGTCGATTTCGAACCAGCCCAGGCGGGTGTCGTCGTCGGTGCGGCGCACAAAGGCGGTGCCGCGCACGTCGGTGATGTGCTCCACCGGTTCGCGACGACTCAGGCGGTGGGCAATTTCAACAATGGCGCGCTCGGCGTTGCCATACAGCAGCAGGTCGCACTTGGCGTCCACCACGATTGAGCGGCGCACCTTGTCGCTCCAGTAGTCGTAGTGGGCGATGCGGCGCAAACTGCCCTCAATGCCGCCCAGGATGATGGGCACGTCCTTGTAAGCCTCGCGGCAGCGCTGGCTGTAGACGATGGCCGCCCGGTCAGGCCGCTTGCCACCGATGTCGCCGGGGGTGTAGGCGTCATCGGTGCGGATCTTGCGGTCAGCGGTGTAGCGGTTGATCATGCTGTCCATGTTGCCGGCCGTCACGCCCCAGAACAAATTGGGCTTGCCCAGCGCCTTGAAAGGCTCGGCGCTTTGCCAGTCGGGCTGGGCGATGATGCCCACGCGAAAGCCCTGGTCCTCTAGCATGCGGCCAATCACCGCCATGCCAAAGCTGGGGTGATCGACATAGGCGTCTCCGGTGACCAGCACCACGTCGCAGCTGTCCCAGCCCAGCTGCTCCATCTCGGCCCGGCTCATCGGCAAAAACGGCGCCGTGCCAAAACGGGCCGCCCAGAACTTGCGGTAGCTGGACAGCGGCTTGGCGGCACGCGGGAAAAAGGAGACGTCGACGGGGGCGTTCATGGGCACTCAGCAGCAGGAGGAAGGCGCCGAGTGTAAGGTTTTGAGCCATTTGGCGCATTCACAAGGGGTACTTGGGATCTGACACTGCCGAGTTCAATGGAATCAGGCCCTATCAGACCGAAGAGCGGTCGTGCCGGCGATTTCTGGGATCACCTGCTCTGGCAGCAACGACATCTTCCTGCCTGCGTTAACATGCTTTTGACGTACAGGGCTTCCTTTGCCTTGGCGCATTCGGTTCACTATTCTGACTTATCCATGGCAGACAACCCATCCTTCGATTCCTTGCCGCTTTTTCCGCTGGAACTGGTGTTGTTCCCCGGTGGCTTCCTGCCCTTGCGAATTTTTGAGGTGCGTTACCTTGACATGGTCGGCAAGTGCTTCAAGGCGGATGAGCCCTTTGGCATCGTCACACTCAACCGTGGTTCAGAGGTGCGCACTGCGCCGAGCGACACCTTGGGTGGATCCAGCACAAGCCAGGAAGTTTTTTACCCGGTCGGCACCCTGGCTCGCATCACCGAGTTGAGCCGGCCGCAACCGGGCCTGATGATGATCAGCTGCGCGGGTGCGCAGCGCTTTGAAGTCACGCAGCCTGAATTGCTCAAGCATGGCTTGTGGGTTGGCAGGGCCAGGCTGTTGCCAGAAGATCAGAGCGTGCCCGTACCGGAAGATTTGCTGTCTGTGGCCAGTGCCCTTGCGCGCGTGATGGACACCTTGAAAGCACAGGGCATGACGCCCGAGCAGATGCCGGTTCAGCCGCCCTATGCACTGCACGATTGCGCCTGGGTGGCCAACCGATGGTGTGATCTGCTGCCGATGCCACTGGCGCAAAAACACCGCCTGATGACGCTCGACAACCCGCTGCTGCGGCTGGAACTGGTGAGCGATTTGCTGGAGCACAACGGCATTGCCACCTGAGTGGGCAAACTTCCGGCAGCTTATTCGCGGGCGGGGGGCACCTTTGCAAACCGGCCCGATGCGGCGCTTTGTGTGCCCAGCACCAGCATTTGCATGACCGCATGCACCTGCGCGGGTGTGACGCCAGGCTGCGGCACCAGACCCCACAAGTGGTCTCGCAATTGCGCGTAATACGCCAGATAGTTGCCTGACGGCTGCGGGCCGCTCATGCGGACTGAAACCGGGGCCGCGACCCCGGCCATGGTTTCCATGCGCAACAACTGGCCCGGCTGCGGATCCTGACCCCAGCCGTGCAGCGCATCCAGATGCGGGCGCTGGCCCGCTTTCAGGGCATCTTCCTGCACGTCGAGGCCAAACTTGGTGAAGGTGCCCTCGGTGCCGTGCACGGCCCAGCGCGGTCCCGGTTCGGCCACCAGCGTGCTGGCGTGCAGCATCACGCGCAAACCGCCTTGCGGTCTGTCATAACGCAGCACGGCATGAAACCAGTCGTTCACCTGGGCGCCGTCGCGCACATTGGCCTGCTCCAGCAGCAGGGCATCGGGCTGGCCAAAAAGCACCAGGGCCTGGTCCACCAGGTGCGGCCCGAGGTCGAACCACAAACCCGAGCCTGGCAAGTTCTGGTCGCGCCAGCGCGCCGGCACCGCGGGGCGGTAGCGGTCAAAGTGCGAATCCACCTGCACCACCCGACCCAACTGGCCGCGTTCAATCACCTTCTGCAGCGCCAGAAAGTCGCTGTCAAAGCGCCGGTTCTGGAATACCGTGAGCAACCTACCCTGCTGGCGCGCCAGAGCGAGCAGGGCTTCGGTTTCAGCGAGTGTCACCGTGCAGGGTTTGTCCACCACCACATGTTTGCCGGCCTGCAGCGCGACCCGGGCCAATTCAAAATGGCTGGCGTTGGGGGTGGCAATCACCACCAGGTCAATGGCGGGGTCGGTTAGGGCTGTGCTGGCCGAGGCTTCACATCGCACGGCAGGCCAGTCGCGTTGCACCGCCTCAGACTGGTGCGTCACAATGCAGGCCAGTTGCAGACCGGGCACACCGGCAATCAGCGGCGCATGAAAGATGCGACCCGCGCCGCCGTAGCCGATCAGGGCGACTTGCAGGGGCGCACGTTGCGCGGGAGGTGGGGCAGATGGAGTCCGTTTCATGCCCGAATCATCACCGAAAATGCAGGCAGGGGATTACCAGCAAATTACCAAGACGCAAATCGCGCACAATTTGGCCATGCTTCATTTTTTGCCAGCGCCGATCAACGGTGCCATTGCCAGCACGTTGATGCTGTTCAACATTTTGTTTTGGGTGCCGGTTTTGCTGCTGGTGGCCACGGTCAAGCTGCTGCTGCCCTTCAAGCGGGTGCGCCTGGCGGTTGACCCCTTGCTGCTGCGCATTGCGGAGGCCTGGATTGCCGGCAACAGCGGCTGGATGCGCCTGACGCAACCGCTGCAATGGGAGGTGAACGGCCTGCAGGATCTGAGCCCGCGCCAGTGGTATCTGGTGATTTGCAACCACCAGTCATGGGTTGACATTCTGGTTTTGCAGCATGTGCTGAACCGACGCATCCCCCTGCTCAAGTTTTTTCTTAAAAAACAGTTGATCTGGGTGCCCATCATGGGCCTGGCCTGGTGGGCGCTGGAGTTCCCGTTCATGCGCCGGCACAGCGAGGCTTTTCTGCAAAAGCATCCGGAAGAGCGCGGCAAGGACGCCGCCACCACCCGCGCAGCCTGCGAAAAATACGCGCTGGTGCCCACCAGCGTGATGAATTTTGTTGAGGGCACGCGCTTTACCCCTGCCAAACAACAACGCCAGCAGTCGCCCTACCGGCACCTGCTCAAACCCAAGGCTGGCGGTATCAGCCTGGCGCTCGATGCCATGGGAGAGAAATTCGGTGCTGTGCTCGACATCACCATTGCCTACCCGGACGGCACGCCCAATTTCTGGCAGTTTTTGCAGGGTCGCGCGCCGCGGGTCATCGTGCAGGCTCGCACCCTGGCTGTTCCGAGAGTGGCTGCCAACGCCGCAGGCGACCCCTCGCAGGCTTTGCGCGAGTTGTGCCAGGTCTGGATCAATCAGTTGTGGACCGACAAGGACGCCCTGCTGGACAAGCTTCTGACCAAAATAAATTGAAGACTTTACTTTAATAAGAAGATGCAAGGCACTGATTCATTTGGATTTATTACAAACAAGAGTCGAATCAACGAAGGTGCTTGAATAACTTGGCGCGGAACATTTCCGGGATGCCAAGCCGGCGCGGACCCGCCACCAGATCAAAGGCTTCACCGGCCTGCAGCGTGCCGGGCACCTCAACGGCCAGGTATAAACCGCAACAGCCCTGCTGCGCCATCACCTTGCTCGCATGGGAAAAACCCATCGCGGCGTTGAACTTGTAACAGGGCTCGCGCGGCTGCGTCACACGCAAAGCACCGTGGGTAAATTGCAGCACGTCGCCAACCCACACATCGCGCTCAAGCAAACCCGCAAGGCTCAGGTTCTCACCCATGCTGCCCCAGGGCAGGCCATCATCGAGGCCAGTCAGCCCGGCATCGGCGCGGGCCTGTCGCCAAAAGGGGTAGTGCTCGCTCGGGTAGGCGTACACGGCCTTATCCAGGCCGCCATGCACCGACAGGTCGGCTTGCTCGTCACCTGCCAGCCCCAGCGGCATCACCGCGACCTGGCCGGTAACAGCTTGTTTGTGAATCGCCGTGAGCACGTTGCGGCCATGAATGCCGACACGCCGGGCGCTGCCGATTTGCAGACTTAAAAGTTGGGACATGGTAAAAACTTGCGGGTTGATTCGATCGGGCAGATGCTGCCACTGGCATACTCGACGGGCTTAAACCTCATTATCAGGACACCTTCCATGCTCGCCCGCTTATTGCGCCGCATTTACTTCATTCAACTGCTGACCGGCGCCCTGCTGGGAATCTATGTTGCGGAGCGGCTCGGCCAAAGTGGCACGATGGCGATGGCGATGGCAATGGTGCTCTTGTGTGCCGTGCTGCTGCCTCTGCTGCTGCAGTTGGCTGTGATCAGCACGAGCATGATTCTGTCGCGGCCGAAAAGGGCCGGACCCTTGTGGTGGCGGGCGTTTGGGGGTGAGTTTTTGGCTGCCCTGAGAATTTTCTGGCTGCAAATGCCCTTCGCTTCCGCGAAGACTGAAGTCTGGTTGCCAGACACCGCCCAAGAAGCGCAGCCATGGCGGGTGCCCGTGCTGCTGGTGCATGGCTACATTTCCAACTATCGGGTGTGGGACAAAGTGGCACGTGCGCTGCACCATGCCGGCCATCCGGTGCTGGCCATCACCCTTGAGCCACTGTTTACCTCGATTGAGGATTACACCCCGCAAATCCAGCAGGCCGTGCAGCAATTGAAGCAGGCGACCGGTGCCCCGCGGGTGACGCTGGTGGGGCACAGCATGGGCGGCCTGGTCATACGCGCCTGGCTGCGCCAGCATGGCAGCGCTGGTGTTGCCAAAGTCATCACTTTGGGGACACCGCACCAAGGCACCCAAAGTGCAGCCTGGTCGCCCACCACCAACACGACACAAATGAAACGGCACGGCCCCTGGTTGAAAGACTTGCATGCCAGCGAAACGCCGGAAACCAGGCAATTGATGTACATCGCCCTGACGTCGCACGATAATATTGTGTACCCGCAGCGCGAACAGGTTCTCGAAGGTGCTGAGGTAACCGAGTTCGAAGGTGTGGGGCATCTGGAACTGTGTCTGGACGACCGCGTGATCCAGTGGCTGTTGCAAAAATTAGACTGAATCCGTCTTATTAAAGCGAGGTGGGT
>JAABQI010000049.1 GCA_011391545.1 Rhodoferax sp. | reverse complement strand
TATGCCACGCTGCAGCCCATCCTGGCGCAGCGCTGCTACCTGTGCCATGCCGAACAAGTGCAAATGAAAAACGTGCGGCTCGACTCTGCTGCCAGCGTCAAGCTGCATGCCCAAAACATTTACCAGCAGGTGGTGGTCAGCAAGCTCATGCCCATGACCAACAGCACCGGCATCTCGGAGGCCGAGCGCATGGTGTTCAAGCAGTGGTTTGAAAGTGGGGCCAAGACCGATTGATGCGACCAGGCTCAACACCCTGGCGCCCCTCAGTGTCAATGCGAGTACTTCGAAATCAATGCCTGGGGCGTGATGACTCGTGTTGCCATGGCCGGGTCCTGCAGCAGCAACTTGTCGCCGGTAACCAGCATCAGGTCAGCATGGCTGGCCAATAGATTCCAGAGAAACTGATCTCCCGGGTCTGGCGCCCTGCATTGCAATTGATTTTCTGGTGTTTTCAGCACAATCGCATGCTGGGCCAGCTCAAGCAAAATGGCGTCGATGTCATCCGGCGACAGACCATGCAGATGTTTTAAATGCGGTCGCAATAGCACAGCCCGGTATTCGGCCAGCAACATCTCGGAAACTGCGAACACAAACGCGGCGCTCAGCATACCGTCCAGAACAGCGGCAACCGGTGAATCAGGGTTTGAAGTGATCAGGCCAGACACCACCACATTGGTGTCGATCACAAAGACCTGGCTCACAAGGTGTGGCGCACATCGTGCTGCGCTTCCAGTGCGATGGCCAGCGCCTGGTCTTCATTCAATTGACTGCGCTCACGCGCCCTTCGCACCAGGTCTTGCGCTTGCTCGCGCGACTTGATGCCATAAAAGTCAAGGCTTTCATCAATCAACTGGCCAATTGTTTTATGGCGTTGCGCGGCCGCTTCTTTTAACGCCCGGTAGCGCGGCTCTGAGAGTGTGATGGTTAGACGGCTCATGATGATGACTCACTTTGGTGTTAAAGCACCAATATGCTAACACGCAGAAAACTTACTTGCCAGCAGGTGCGTCGGGCTCGTCATGCACCTTGGCAAAGGTCAGAATCACCTCGCGGATAATCTTGCGCTGCGGGGCGGGCAGCTTCAGGAAGGCGTCGAAGGTTTCGCGTTCAAGGTAACCTACACCTTGATCCCAGCGTTTTTGCTCGGCGCGCAGATGCGATTGCACGTGGTCACCAAAACGCAAATGTTGCGCATCCAGCTTTAACCACTTTGCCAATTCCTGCAATTTATCCTGTGTTGGGATGGCCTCGCCATTGAGCCATTTCCATGCGGTCTGCCGCCTTACTGGTTTGCCAGACCAGTGCAGATTGAACTCGCGCTCCAGCACTGCACCACTGACGTCGAGCCGTTGAGCCTGCATGGCTGCGCGTAAACGTTCGCTAAACTCCTTTTTTTCATTCATGAGTTGGACGTTATTCGGGTAGTCTGCCCCAAATGTCCATTACAGTTGACGTTTCGTGTCCCTTTAAACGGGATTTCAATATCAGCCTCATGCCATGCCCAAATCCCTACTCGAACAACTCCCCGAAATCGTGGGCAATGGCCGCAAAGAGGCTGAAAAAATCCTGGAGGGCATCGAGAGCCGGCACCGCGTGAGCCTGCAAACCCGCGAGGTGGTGCTGCCCGCCAAAGACAGTTCGGTGCAAGACTGGGTCACCGCGCAAAAACGCACGTCGCAGCGCGAAGTGTTTGCGCCGGGACAGACCAGCTTGCTTGAAAGCCCGCAGCCAATGCTGGGGAGCGCTTCAGCGTCCGTTCGCCCTGAGTCTGTCGATGGGCAGCCCTGGACCAATCGCCTGATTTATGGTGACAACTTGCTGGCCATGGCAGCGCTACTGGCGGGCGATGAAAACACGCCGTCGCTGCGTGGCAAGGTCGATTTGATCTACATCGACCCTCCGTTTGACAGCAAGGCCGACTACCGCACCAAGGTCATGTTGCCCGGCATGGAATTGGAGCAAAAACCCACTGTCATCGAGCAGTTTGCCTACTCCGACACGTGGAGCGACGGCACGGCGTCTTACCTTGCCATGATCACACCTCGGCTGATCCTGATGCGCGAGCTGCTGGCGGACACCGGCTCAATCTATGTGCATCTGGATTGGCATGTGGGGCACTACGTAAAGATTGTGATGGATGAGGTTTTTGGAAAAGGGTGCTTTCGGAACGAACTAATCTGGCACTACAGCGGATGGAACAAAACGCTACTTAATTCGTTTGAAAAAAGACATGACACGATCTTCTTTTACGGAAAGTCAGAATCACAATTTTTCCAATCATTCGCTGAACCTTACGGATCAAAGGACGAATACCTTGCCAATCGAAAGCAAAAACTTTACACCGACGAATCAGGGCGGGAATACACACTCGACACGCGGGATGGTGGACAGCGACAGACCATAATTTATCTTGAAGAGTCCTTAGCTAGAGGCAAGGTTGTCGACGATATTTGGAAGATCGACAAGATAAATAACTCCGCAAAAGAGTCACGAAATTACACGACCCAAAAGCCTGAACGACTAATTGAGCGAATAATTTCGGCATCGTGCCCTGAAGGTGGCATGGTCGCGGATTTCAACGGCGGTTCTGGAACAACGGCTGCGGCAGCCGAAAAACTCGGCCGCCGCTGGATCACCACCGACCTGGGTAAACCTGCTTGCATGATCATGCGCAAGCGGCTGATCGACCAGAACGCCAAGCCCTTTCTTTACCAGGCCATCGGCGACTACCAGGTCGAGGCGGCCAAGGCCATGCTGGGGCGGGACTTTCGCATTGGGGACCTGTCACAAATCGTGCTCTCGCTGTATGGCGCGCTACCGTTGCCGCCCGATGTCAACCCGCAGCGCAACCTGGGACAGATTGCGGGCATGGCCTTTGGCGCGGGCAAAAGCAGCAAGACGCTGGTGCTTGCCGATTCGCCCAACAAGCTCACGGGTGCCGCCACGCTCAAGAAGGCGATTGCGCAGCGCGACAACCTTATGGGCGGCTGGGACCGTGTCGTGGTGCTGGGCTGGAACTTTGAGCCCTCGATTGGTGAGACCATCACCGCGCTGAACGACAGCCGGCTCGAAGTGCTGGTGATTCCGCCCGACCTGATGGACCGGCTCAAGAAAAAAGGCGGCATCGACAAGCTGCGCGGGCAGGTGCGGTTTTCCAGTTTGCAGTATTTGACGATTCACCCGATTGAACGGCAGACCCTCACCCCAACCCTTTCCCAGGGGGAGAGGGAGGCAAACCGGGAAACGCTGACCGTCAAGCTCAAGAACTACGTGCTGCTGTCGCCCGAGGCCATCAACCTGGACGATGCCAACCGCGTCAAGCTGCAGGCCGTCATCAACCAGGAGCCGCTGGCGCTGATCGAGTACTGGGCGGTGGACCCGGACTACGACGGCAAGGTTTTCCGCTCGGTCTGGCAAGACTACCGGGGCAACACCGCCAACGATGAAGATGCGCTGCGCGTGGTGACTCAGGCGGTGGTCACCACTGCAGCCAAACCAGGCCCCCGTAAAGTGTGCGTGCGGGTGGTGGATGTGTTTGGGTTTGAGGCCGAAATGGTTGCCATCGTGGGCGCAGCATGAGTAACAAGGCAGAAAACCAACTCGCCCTGGCCATGGGCCTGACTGCCAAGACCCATCAATTGTGTTTGGGCCTGGAGTTAGGTTCCGCCGACATTCTGGAACTGGTGACGCCCACCACGGCCGAGCTGTTGCTGTGGTGGTTTGGCGACGACATGGTGCTGGCGCGCAGTGGGCTGAACTTTCATGCCGGGCAAAAACAGGCGATTTTGAATGCTATCGTGGCGCATGAGGTATTGAGCAAGGACCAAGACACATGGAAGCTTCTTGATCTCTATAAAAATGTTGCCCCGGATGCGCTGCTGACTGGCACGCGCCTGAACGAGGTGGCGCAGGCCAAACATGAGCACCCCAAATACTGCTTCAAGATGGCCACCGGTACCGGCAAAACCTGGGTGCTGCAGGCGCTGATGATCTGGCAACTGCTCAATAAAACGGCGGTGCTGGGTGAGGGCCTGGATGACGCCCGCTTTACCCGCCAGTTCATGGTGGTGGCGCCGGGCTTGATTGTTTACGAACGGCTGCTGGACGCGTTTTGCGGCAAGCAGATCGAGGGCAGCAATGGTTCGCGCGACTTCGCCAGCTCGGACATTTTCAAGTTTGCGGACTTGTTTGTGCCTGACGCGCACCGTGATGTGGTGTTTGCTTTTGTGCGTGGCAATGTCTGCAGCAAAACCGAGATCGGCCTGAAGGCTACCGGCAACGGCATGGTTGCCATCACCAACTGGCATCTGTTGAATGAGGGTGATGTCGCCGAAGACGCAGAAGAAATCGAAGCCCCGGGTGCGCCACTTGACCCGCAACAAGTCATCAGAGCCGTTTTGCCTCTCACCCCCGGGCGCGCCACCGGGAACAGTCTGGACGTGTTGGACCGCCGTTATGCGCGGGGCAATGTGCTGGAGTTTTTGGCGGGCTTACCCGAGCTGATGGTGTTTAACGACGAGGCGCACCACATTCATGAATTCAAGCATGAAGGCGAAAGCACCGAGGTGGAGTGGCAAAAGAGCCTGTCAAAAATTGACGAATCCAAGGGCCGACGTTTTGTGCAGGTTGATTTCTCTGCCACGCCCTACAACGACGTCGGCACGGGCAAGAAAAAAAGCAAGTTTTACTTTCCGCACATCATCACGGACTTTGACCTGAAAAGCGCCATGCGTGCCGGCCTGGTCAAGTCGCTGGTACTGGACCGGCGCAAGGAAATTGGCGCGCTGCCTTTGGAATTCAAGGCGGAACGTGACGAGGCGGGTGACCCAACACTGAGTGAAGGCCAGCGTGTGATGCTGCGCGCCGGGCTCAAGAAGCTGCGCAAGCTGGAAGCCGACTTTGCACAGATGGACCCCAGCCGCCATCCCAAGATGCTGGTGGTGTGCGAAGACACCACGGTGTCGCCGCTGGTAGCGGAGTTCCTGCAAGATCAGGAAGGCCTCCATGCCGACGAAGTGATGACGATTGACTCCGGCAAGAAAGCCGAGCTGGGTGAAAAAGACTGGGCGCCAGTGCGCCAGCGTCTGTTCAGTGTTGACCATCACGCCACCCCGCGCGTGATCGTGAGTGTGCTGATGCTGCGCGAGGGCTTTGACGTGAACAACATCTGCGTCATCGTGCCCCTGCGCAGTTCTCAAGCGCAGATTTTGCTGGAGCAAACCATTGGCCGAGGCTTGCGGCTGATGTGGCGTGACGATGAATACACCGACCTGAAACGCGAAAACCGCGAACGCATCGACGCGGGGCAGGAGCCCGGCAGTTTGCTGGACGTGTTGTCGATCGTGGAGCACCCGGCCTTTCAGTCGTTTTATGACGAGTTGATCGCCGAAGGGTTGGCGGGCATCACGGGCGATAACATGGACGACACCAGCGCCACCGGTGACGTGATCGCCGCCGAGTTGCGTGAAGGTTTTGAGGCGTTTGACTTCGGCATTCCGTTCATCTTGCAAGAAGCGGATGAAATGCGCGACCATGAGGCGCTGAATGTGGGGGCGTTGCCAGCTTTTACCGCCATGAGCGTCGTGCAATTGACGGATTTGCTTGGCAAGGGCGATACCTTTATTTCACAAGATCTGCAAAGCGCGACGCTGTTTGGTGACTACCGTGTGGATGGTGCCGTGATGAATGTGGGGGGCTACAACGAATATTTGAGCCGATTGACCCGGCGCATCAGTCAGGCGCTGAGCGAGCCGATGCCCAAAACCAACAAGATTGCCACCCACCTGGCCAAACCGTATTTGCAGGTCAATACCGCAGAACTCACCGGCTGGCTGGATGACTACATCTGGACGCAGCTGTTTGACCAGGCCTTTAACCCACTGGACGGTGAAAACTGGCGCGTCTTGTTGTTGCAGCCCGTGGTGGATCACATCACCAAGGTGTTTGCCTTTGCACTGATTGAGTCCGAGCAAAAACACAGCACGGGCCAAACCGAGGTCCATTTGCGGCATTTGTCAGCGGTGCCCAGATTGATGATGCGCGAATGCCATTCCGTGGTGGTGTCCAAGTGCATTTACACCCGCTTGGCCTGGCCGGCGCGCAACGGCGGGCTGGAGAAGGCATTGATCTATTGGGCGCAAGCCGACACACAAGTGGAGGCGTTCTGCAAGCTCAGTGAAAACCGTCACACCTTTGCGCGCTTGCGCTATGTGAAAGATGACGGCCTGCCGGCGTTTTACTCACCCGACTTTCTGGTGCGAACGGCTGACGCGGTCTATCTGGTGGAAACCAAGGCACAAGCACAGGTCATGAATCCCAACGTGCAGCGCAAGCTCAAAGCCGCGCTGGCCTGGTGTGAACGCATTAATGGCTTGACCGTGGCGCATCGTGGCAGCGCGCCATGGCATTACGTGCTGCTGGCCGAAAACGTGGTGTATGAATGGCAAGGCAAGGGCGCGCGTCTTGCTGAATTACTGCATTACGCCCGGCTGCGGCCGCTGGCAGACGCATCACTGCAATCAAGCTTGGCGTTCTAACAGCGGCTCCTGCGGCGCGGCCCCGCGTTGCGCTGCGCCGAATGCTTGCCCGGGCTGGTCGTGCTTAACGTGCCCGCTCAGCCAAAAAGATCTCGATACGGCGGTTTCTGGCGCGACCATCGACGGTGTTGTTGTCGGCAATAGGCTCGTAGGATCCACGGCCATCAATCTGGATGCGCTGGCCGCTTACGCCGCGTGACACCAGGTAGTTGCGCGCGCTAGAAGCCCGGTTGACCGACAGCGGGTTGTTGATGGCGTCCGAGCCGGTGCTGTCAGTGTGGCCAATGATGCGAACCTCGGTGTTGGGCTGGCTGCTCAAACCTTGTGCAAACTGGTCCAGAATGGGGCGCAGATTGGACTTGATTTCGGCGCTGTTGGTGTCAAACGAGATGTCGCTCGGAATGCTGAGCTTGAGCTGGTTGTCAGGGGTTTGCGTCACAGCCACGCCGGTGC
>JAABQI010000048.1 GCA_011391545.1 Rhodoferax sp. | reverse complement strand
TCGACGAGCGTCGCTACACCGAAATCATCGTCACCCGCGCCACCGTGAGCGTGGGCGAGGACATTGGCTTCCTGCCTGGCACCGAAGAAGAAAAAATGGGCCCCTGGATGGGCGCACTCGACGACAACCTGGAAGTGCTGGGCAAAACCGACACCGCTGCCGGCGAATGGGGCCGCGCCGCGACCAACGAGCTCATCCGCAGCCGTATCAAAATCAAGAGCATGAACTTCATGCGCGGTCGCACGTTTTTGAACAAATACGTGATCATCGACGAAGCCCAAAATTTGACGCCCAAGCAAATGAAAACGCTCATCACCCGGGCTGGGCCGGGCACCAAGATCATCTGCATGGGCAACATCGCGCAAATCGACACGCCCTACCTGACCGAAGGCTCATCGGGCTTGACTTACGCGGTGGACAAGTTCAAGGGCTGGCAGCACAGCGGCCACATCACGCTGGCGCGTGGCGAGCGATCACGTTTGGCTGACTTTGCAAGTGAAGTCCTTTAATCAATTGTGTGACATTGCGGGTCAGACCACTCGCGAAGCGACGTGCTCTGACCCCAACTGATTAGAGCTTTGGTCTGACCCACAATGTTTCAGAATTTTAGAAATCCCCGCTGGCGCCATTGGCCAGCGACTCGAATTTGGTGATCTTGTTCAGGAACGCCAGTTTGACCACGCCAGTGGGGCCGTTGCGCTGTTTGGCGATGATGACTTCGGCCACGCCAGGTTCCTTGCAGGCGTCCTTGGTGTAGTACTCGTCGCGGTAGATGAACATGATGATGTCGGCATCCTGCTCAATGGCGCCCGACTCGCGCAAATCGCTCATCATGGGGCGTTTGTCAGGGCGGGTTTCCACGCTGCGGTTCAGCTGCGAGAGCGCCATCACCGGGCACTTGAGCTCTTTTGCCAGCATCTTCAAGCCGCGTGAAATCTCACCCAGTTCGGTGGCCCGGTTTTCACCGTCGCTGCCGTTGGAGCCGCTCATCAGCTGTAAATAGTCCACCACGATCAGGCCCAACTGGCCACACTGGCGCGACAACCTGCGGGCATTGGCGCGCAACTCGCTTGACGTCAACCCGGCTGTTTCATCGATATGCAGCGAGATGGTGCGCAGTTTCTCGATGGCTTCGGACAGGCGCGGCCATTCGTCATCGGTCAACTTGCCGGTGCGCAGGTGGCCCTGGTCGATGCGGCCAATTGAACCCACAATACGCACCGCCAGCTGGGCGGCGCCCATTTCCATTGAAAACACGGCCACCGGCAGACCTTCATTCAAGGCCACGTGCTCAGCAATATTGATAGCCAAAGCCGTTTTGCCCATCGAGGGGCGCGCCGCCAGCACGATCAAGTCGCCGCCCTGCAAGCCGGCAGTCAATCGATCCAGGTCGTAAAAACCCGTGGGCACACCGGTCACGTCATTGGGGTTGTCAGCCATTTCCTGGACGCGGTCGAGCAGTTCGACCACCAGCGTGTCCATGGTCTGAAAGCCCTGCTTGGTTCGCGCGCCCTCCTCGCCAATGTTGAAGATTTTCTGCTCGGCCTCGTCCAGGATCGCCGCCACGGGCCGACCTTTGGGGTTGAAGGCATTAGCCGAAATTTCTTCGCTGGTGGACACCAGTTTGCGCAAGATGGAGCGTTCGCGAACGATTTCGGCGTAACGGCGAATATTGCCGGTGCTCGGCACATACTGCGCCAGCGCATTGAGGTACAGCAGGCCACCGATTTCTTCGGCTTTGCCAGAACTCTGCAACTGCTCATAGACAGTGATGACGTCAGCCGGCTTTCCCGAATTGATCAACAAGCTCAGGGCGGCAAACACCTGACGGTGCTCAAAACGGTAAAAGTCGTTTTCGCTGATCACATCGCTGACCCGGTCCCAGGCGGCGTTGTCCAGCAACAGGCTACCCAGCACGCTGGATTCGGCCTCGATCGAATGCGGCGGAATGCGCAACTGGGCAACCTGGCGGTCAGAACCCAGGTCGTCGTTCAGGCTTGAGAGTATGGCAGACATGATGTTTTCTTGAGACCCTGAATGTTACGGCTTGCAGAATGACTTAGTAAGTTTTGCCAATCATAAGTTTGTCAGATAACCCAATGAAAAAGCCCGACCGGTAAAGATCGGGCTTCAAAAAGATTTGGTGGGATGTGCGGGGGTCGAACCCACGACAAACGGATTAAAAGTCCGCTGCTCTACCAACTGAGCTAACATCCCTTGCGCAACCAGAAGTTACGTTTCAGCAAGCCTCAAATTATAAACAATTTCTGCTTCCCTAAAGTGCTGAAGTACTCAATTTATTCAAAATGACGCCCGCAGCACACAGCCCAAAGCTCGCCGTCACTGTCACCAACGATCCAAAACCGTGGCAGTTCAGGCCGCCATCGCCTTGCACGCCACAGGAAGCGTCTGGCGGTGCGACCGCCTCCGGGCTATAGACACAGGTGATGCCCAATTTCTTCCTTACCCCCGCGGATGGGAATTCCTTGCGCAACTGGTAGCGCACTTTGGCCAGCTAGGGGTCGTGCGTCACATCCAGAACATCCGCCACCGAGGCCCTTTCGGCATGACGCTTGCCGCCCGCTGCACCCACCATCACATGCAGCGTACCCGTCTTGCGGGCCCATGCCGCCATAGTGGTTTTAGCTCTGACTTGATCGCAGGCATCAACTACGGCATTTACCCCGGCGGGCAAAATGGCCGGCCAGTTATCCGGCTCGGCGAATGCTTCAACGCAGGTCACGTGGCACTCAGGAAAATAGGAAAGGATGCGCTCACGCATGGCATCCACCTTGGCTTGGCCAATGCTGCTTTGCACTGCCTGAATCTGGCGATTGATGTTGGACTCTGCCACCTGATCAAAGTCGATCAGGGTGAGGTGACCCACACCGCTGCGTGCCAGTGCTTCTGCAACCCACGAACCCACCCCACCCATGCCCACGACGGCCACATGGGCTTGACGAATACGATCTGCGCCGGGAACGCCAAACAAGCGATCAAGGCCAGCAAAACGGCGATCAGACACGCCGGTCATTTGAGCGTTACAAGACGTTCTTTAGCGGCAACCGCCGCTTCTGATTGCGGATAAGCCTTGACCAAATCCGTCAGCGTTTTACGCGCGCCTTTGCTGTCTTTCAACTCCAATTGGCAATTGGCAATCGACAGAACTGCCTCGGGCGCACGCACATGCTCAGGATCCTTGGCAATCAAGGCACGAAAATTAGCCATCGCTCCCTTGTAGTCGCGCGTGGCGTACTGGGCGTTGCCCAACCAGAATAACGCCGGCACCACATAGCCACTGGCGGGGTAGCTCGCCACAAAGCGCGAAAAGAGAATTTGCGCATTGGCAAAATCACTTTTTCGAAATACTGCCAAAGCCGCCTCATAGTCCGCGGTTTCGGCCTTATCAGCCACGAACTCAACGCCATCGAGTTGAACCGTCACTGGCTCAAGTTTGCTGAAACGCGCTTGCATGGCCTGCATCTGGTCTTTTTGCTGGCGTTGGGTTTCCGACAATTCGCGCATCACTTGCTCATGGCTGCCGCGCAGGCCTGCAATCTCAGCCTTGAGCAGTTCGATCTGGCGCTGCAAATCGAGCATGCTCTGACCCAGACTTGTCAACTCCTGGTTCGATGCCTGACGCGCTCGCTCGGCATCGGTTCGCATGAGTTCCACGCGCTGACGCAAATCGAGAATCGCCTTGCGCGCCTCATCATCCTCGAACAACGCCGCTTGCACACCGCTGAAAGAACATGCACAAATCAGAAAAACGACGGAATATCTGGAAAACAGCCTGGGCATGATCTGGGCCCATTTCATGGATAACGAATTTCGACACGTCGGTTTTTGGCAAATGCCGCTTCTTCATTGCCAACCACAACAGGCTTTTCCTTGCCAAAACTCACGGATTCCATCTGGCTTGGCGAAACACCCAAAATCGACAGCGCGTTGCGAACCGCATCGGCCCGCTTCTGGCCCAAAGCCAGGTTGTACTCGCGCCCGCCACGTTCGTCGGTGTGGCCTTCAAGGGCCACTCTGCGAGCCGGTTGAGCGCGCAAAAGCCTAGCATGCGCGGCAATCAGCGACTGAAATTCAGGGTTTATGACATAGCTGTCGTAGTCAAAATAAACCAGGCGGGACTCGCTGGAGGCCAGCGCCGCTTGAGCCTGATCTGGCGAAGTGCCTAAATCCACCGGCGCCACGCCCCCCCCCTGCACGCCGGAGCCGGCCGCACCCGCGTCAGCGCCCACCGCTTTGGCGCTGGCATCTTCCACAGGCACTTCAGTGAGCGGTACCGAGGTCCCGCACGCCACCAAAAAGATCGACAACAAACCAGCCAGAACAAAACTTCTCATACTAAAACTCCAATACTGTTATTTGAAAAAAGGGCCCCAATGCGGCTCGCGGATATCACCTTGTTGCCCGGTGAGCCTGGCCTTGACCTTGCCATCGAGCGTGCTCGTCATCAGCGCCTCGCGTCCCTGCTGCTGGGTTGCGTAGACCAGCATCTTGCCATTGGGCGAAAAACTCGGGCTTTCATCCGCCGCAGAATCCGTAATGGCCGTAACGGTACCTTCAGCCAGATTCATCACGTGCAGCTTGAAAGCACCGCCCACCCTTGAAATATAGGCGAGCCAGCGACCGTCCTGACTGATGGATGGTGAAATGTTGTAGGTGCCGGTAAAAGATACGCGCTCCACACCTTGGCCGTTCGCCGTGACACGGTAAATCTGGGGCGACCCACCGCGATCACTGACAAAATAAATCTGCCGCCCGTCGGGTGAAAACACCGGCTCGGTGTCAATGCTGGGCGATTGAATCAACCGCCGCGGCTCGCCGCCCGCTGCGGACAACAGAAACAATTGAGAACCACCGTCGCGGCTGAGCGTGAGAGCCAGGGTCTTGCCATCAGGCGACCAGGCCGGCGCACTGTTGGAACCCTTGAAATTGGCAATCAAGCGGCGTTTGCCAGTACCCACGTTGTGCACGTAAACCACTGGTTTGCGTGATTCGAACGACACATAGGCCAGCTGATTGCCGTCAGGCGACCAGGCGGGCGAAATGATGGGCTCCGGGCTGGCCAACGCCGACTGGGCATTTTCTCCATCCGCGTCCGCCACCCACAATTGGTAACGCTGGCCGGACTTGGTCACATAGGCAATGCTGGTGGAAAACGCGCCTTTGTCACCAGTCAACTTCTCGTAGATATCGTCCGCCACGCGGTGCGCGGCAAGACGCAAGTTCGGCAAGGAAACGGCGAAGCTCTGACCTCCCAAATCCTGGCCCTTGACCACATCCCACAGGCGATAACGCACATCAAACCGGCCATCGGCCAGCTTTGACACACTGCCAGATGCAAATGCATCGGCACCTGCCTGGCGCATGGAAGACAGTTCGGGACGAGAAGACTCATCAAAACCACCGGCAGGCGCATTGATCACGCGAAACTGGCCGCTTCGCTCCAGATCAGCCTTGATGATTTCCGAGATTTTTTGCGGCAGCGCCTCTTGTCCCCTGAACGGGGCAATCACAACCGGAATCTGCGTCAGGCCCACGCCTGAGACTTCGATTCGGAACTGGGCAAGGGCTGGAAGACATACGAAGCAGGTTAGCAAATAGCAGAAATATCGTTTAATCATTGGTCCATTATTACAGTCTTGTCACCACAACATCATCGTTGGCGCGATTCTTCGAATAGCCCAAGGTCGATCGGGTCACACCAGTTTTAACACGCTCCTGCACAATTTGGGCATTCTGTGACGCATTGTTACGGTTGGCTTCCTGGTGCCAAAGATGAAAGACCTCGGTAGCACAAAACCCGTTCTTGCGCACCACCCCGCTGTGATGCAGGCGCAACACGAAATCAGCGTCTTCATGGCCCCATCCGATGAAGGACTCATCGAAACCGTCCACCCGCTCGAAGTCCGTCCGCCATAAACCCATATTGCAACTACGGATACCTTTCCACGAAAATTTGCGCGCCAAGCGCCAAAATCCATCGGGCAGACGCAAAAGATGCGAGAGTTTGCTGGCGCGCCCCAGTAGCCGCTGTTTGAACCAATAGCAACTTGAGCGGCCACAAACTGGCTCGGAACCGGCCAGCACCCGCTGCGTTAATTCGGGAGACAAAAGCACCCGGCTGCCATTGACAAAAAATCCGGCTTGGGCCAGCGCCTTGTGTTGCGCGATAAAGTCCACCTCGGGCACACAATCGCCATCCAGAAGAATGATGTAGCGCTCTTTGGCAGCAACGACCCCGATGTTACGAACCTGAGATGCCGTAAAACCAACATCAGGATGCCAGACATGAACCAACCGTAATTCACGCGCTACCGGCGATTCCAAAATAACCCGACGATGCTCCTCACGCGAACCGTCATCAGCGACGACGACCTCGAAATTGCGATCAGTTTGCAATTCCAATCCCGCCAGCACTGCCAACAAGGCATCGCTGCGGTTGTAAGTGGTGATCACCACTGAAACGGATTCAGGAGGGTTCATTTTGAACTAGACTATACGGCCAACAAGCCACGCCGCACAGCCGTACGGGACGCAGAATACTACCACCCCCGATGAGCAAAATTTCCGTCTATATCATCGCTTTCAACGAAGCCGAGAAGGTGGCGGCGACCATTGAAAGCGCCAAATGGGCCGACGAAATCGTGCTGGTCGACTCGTGGAGCACGGATGGCACGCCCGAGATTGCCGCCAAACTCGGTGCCCGCGTTGTTCAGGTGGACTTCAAGGGCTTTGGCGACCTGCGCAATCAGGCCATTGCCGCTTGCTCCCACGGCTGGATTTTCAGCCTGGACGCCGATGAGCGCTGCACACCCGAAGTTGAAAAAGAAATCCGCGCCATCACCCAAGACCCATCCGCATTGGATGCCTACTGGATGCCGCGCCGCAACTACTTCATGGGCCGCTGGATCAAGCATTCTGGCTGGTACCCCAACTATCGCCAGCCTCAATTGTTTCGCAAAGGCCGCATGCGCTATGACCTGAAACCAGTGCATGAGG
>JAABQI010000047.1 GCA_011391545.1 Rhodoferax sp. | reverse complement strand
TTCAGACCGGGCGACTACCTGGTGTTCGGCTCCGAGACCAAAGGCCTGAGTGACGTGGTGCGTCAGGCATTTGCACCGCAGCAAATGGTGAAATTGCCAATGATGCCCGGCCAGCGCAGCCTGAACCTGTCCAACGCCGTGGCCGTGACCGTGTTTGAGGCCTGGCGGCAAAATGGCTTTGGCCGCCTGAAAACTTCACCACCAGACCAATAAAAAGAACGGGGCAGCAAATTCCTGTGAGTTCGGGCGATTGACACCGCTAATATCCAACCAAGACAGCCGCTCCTCGCTTGAAATCCCTGGTTCGCCAGCGCACAGAACCCCGCGTCAGACACGGTTACGCTGGGGGGCTGAATTGAACCGAAAGAAACAACCATGAAAATGCAACATGTTCTGGCGATGCTCATAGCGTTCGCAGCGAGCACTCCATCGATGGCGACCCAACGATTAGCCCCTGATTCGCTCAGTGAAATTGAACGGGCCCAGCCGATTACCGCAAAAATGAAGGGGAGTGCCGTGTTGCGCGCACAAGTTTTGCTTGACCGGGCGTATTTTTCCTCCGGTGAAATCGATGCGGTGTACGGACAGAATTTGCGCAATGCCATACGCGGCTACCAAAAAACGAACGGTTTGCAGGATACCGGCACCATCGATGCACCCACCTGGGCCGTGTTGAACACCGATACCGCACCCGTCCTGGTGCCCTATACGATCCTGGACACGGACGTTGCAGGTCCGTTTACACCGATCCCGGCCGAATGGGAGGACAAAGCGAAGATGAAGGCACTCGGCTACACCTCAGCCAAAGAAGCACTCAGTGAAAAATTTCATGTCAGTCCCAAACTGCTCGCGCAACTCAATCCCGGGAATAATTTTGGCAGTGCTGGCGAAGAAATCGTCGTGCCCAATGTCGCAGGAAACCCTGACTTGCCGAAAGGGGCAAAAATCATCGTCGATAAATCGGACAAAACTTTGTCGTTGGCCGATGCCGACGGCAAAATCATTGCCCAGTTTCCGGTCACCACCGGCAGCAAATATGATCCGCTCCCGTTGGGGAACTGGAAGGTAAAAGGCGTGGCTCGCAATCCAGCGTTTCACTACAACCCGAAATTGTTCTGGGACGCCGATGCCGGCGACACCAAGGCTAAGATTGCGGCCGGTCCAAACAATCCGGTTGGCGTCGTCTGGATCGATCTGACAAAGGAACATTACGGCATACATGGCACGCCAGAACCCTCCACCATCGGCAAGACCCAGTCACACGGCTGCGTCCGGTTAACCAACTGGGACGCGACTGCCCTCGCGCAAGCGGTCGTCACCGGTGTCGAAGTTCTTTTGCAAGAGTAACGGGCGACACCGGCATGAAAGGAATCTTCACGTTTTTGACCGGCATGCTGGTCGGCGCGATCGGCATTTTTGTCTACTTGAGCCTGGGCTCGCCCCAGCCGGTGGCGGTCGTTGCAAGCCGCTCCACAGTCATGGCACCAGCGCCTCCCTTTGTGCCAATGGCCACACCCGAGCCAGTGCCCAGCGCCGTTGAGACGCCTGTGTCCGCACCAGCCACAGCGCCCTCGCTGGCGCCCTCGGCCCCTGCCGCACCGGTACCCGATGATCCAGTGCCGGTGGCAAATCGGCTACTGATCCCGGTCGCCGGCATCAATGCCAACGCGCTAGAAGACACCTTCAATGATGCCCGTGGCTCCGAACGGGGCCATGAAGCCATCGACATTCTGGCGCCCAGGGGAACGCAAGTGTTCGCGGTGGCGGACGGCAAAATCGTCAAGCTGTTCACCAGCAAAGCAGGCGGCCTGACCATTTACCAATTCGACACAAGCGAAAAATTTGCGTATTACTACGCGCATCTGGACCGGTACGCCGCCGATGTCAAAGAAGGAATGGCGCTGAAACGCGGCGATCTGATCGGTTATGTCGGCAGTAGCGGCAATGCCGATCCCAAAACCCCGCATTTGCACTTTGCCATATTCGCGTTGGGCCCGGAGAAGCAGTGGTGGAAAGGCAGTCCGGTTAACCCTTACCCGCTGCTGGGTGGGTCGGCGCGTCCCTAAACGCGCATCGCCGACAAAGCTGCCGTTCGCGCTGTTCACACTGTGGGCATCAAGCGAGAAGCCGTTGCACCTAACCGGCTTTGACGGGTAAGCCTGTGGCGTCAAATCACAGCCATCAGCGCCCATGTCCTTGACAGCGCAAAACAAGCTCATGGCTTTCGCAGCGCCGAATATCGGCACTCTGCCCACGCCATCCATGGTTAGAATGATTAGGGTTTACCCTATGCAATAACTGCAACGATTCGGAACCCAGTCACTTCTCGCGCCCCAGGGCTTTTCAAGAAATGAGTTTCAATTGACCAAGACCATCGACATTACCGAGTTGTGCCTGCGTGATGCGCACCAAAGTCTTCTGGCCACGCGCATGGCCCTGGAGGACATGGTGCCGGCCTGTGCCGACATTGACCAGGCGGGCTACTGGTCGGTGGAGTGCTGGGGCGGCGCCACCTTTGACGCCTGCATCCGCTTCCTCAATGAAGACCCGTGGGAGCGGCTGCGCACCTTCCGCGCGCTGCTGCCCAATTCGCGCCTGCAAATGCTGTTGCGCGGCCAGAACCTGCTTGGCTACCGCCATTACGAAGACAGTGTGGTGGACCGCTTTGTCGACAAGGCCGCCGAGAACGGCATGGATGTGTTTCGCATCTTTGATGCGCTCAATGACATCCGCAACATCCGCCAGTCGGTGCTGGCCGTGCGCCGCAACGGCAAACACGCCCAGGGCACCATCTGCTACACGGTCAGCCCCCTGCACACCACCGAGACGTTTGTCGAGATGGCCGAGCGCCTGGTCGAGCTGGGCTGCGACTCGATTTGCCTGAAAGACATGGCGGCGCTGCTCAAGCCGCAGGCCGCCTATGACATTGTCAAGGGCATCAAGACCCGTTGTGGCGACAGCGTGCGCGTGCACGTCCACACCCATGCCACCACCGGCGTCACGCTGGTGTCCTTGATGAAAGCCATCGAGGCCGGCGCCGACGGGGTCGACACCGCCATCAGCTCGCTGAGCCTGGGCCCCGGCCACAACCCGACCGAAAGTCTGGTCGCCATGCTCGACGGCACCGGCTACCAGACCAAGCTCAACAAAGACTGCCTGCACCGCATCAAGGACCATTTCGCCGCCGTGCGACCGCGTTACCAGGCCTTCATGTCCAACATCTATGGGGTCGAGACCGACATCTTTGACAGCCAGATTCCGGGCGGCATGATTTCCAACATGGAAAGCCAGCTCAAGCAGCAAAACGCCGGCGACCGCATCGATGAGGTGTTCATCGAAGTGCCGCGCGTGCGCGAAGACGCCGGCTTTCCGCCGCTGGTCACACCATCCAGCCAGATCGTGGGCACCCAGGCGGTGTTCAATGTGCTGATGGGGCGCTACAAAGTGATGTCGAGCGAGTTTGCCGACCTGATGCTGGGCTATTACGGCAAGACACCGGGCGAGCGCGACCCCGAAGTGCTGGCCATGGCGGCGGCGCAGGCGCACAAACCCGCCATCGAGGTGCGCCCGGCCGACCTGCTGCAACCCGAGTGGGAGAGCCTGCAGTCCGCCGCCAGCGCCCTGCCAGGCTGCAACGGCAGCGAAGAAGATGTGCTGACCTACGCCATGTTTCCGCAGGTGGCCCCGGTCTTTTTTGACAAGCGCGCGCAAGGCCCGCTCAACCTCGGGCGTCCGCCAAAGGCAGAGGGCAAACCCACAGAATCAGGTTCAGCACCCACGTCGATCCAGGCGCCGGTCACCTACGACGTCAAGCTCAACGGCCGCTCACACCGGGTTTCCGTGACCCCCATCGAGAAATAAACAGGGAACACCATGACCGCCATGCAGCAAAAAATTGAAGAACTCCATCGGCGCCAGCAAGAGGCTTACCTCGGCGGCGGCGCCGACAAACAAGACAAGCAACGCCAGGGCGGCCGCCTCACCGCTCGCGAGCGGGTGGCGGCATTGGTCGATGAGGGCAGCTTTGACGAAGTGGGGCTTTTTGTCACCCACCATTCGGCATCTTTTGGCATGCAAGGAAAAAATCTGCCGGCAGACGGCGTCATCACTGGCGCTGCGTCAGTGCATGGGCGCCTGGTGCACCTGGCCAGCCAGGACTTCACGGTGGCCGGCGGCTCTGCGGGTGAAATGCATTCGGTCAAGGTCGCCGACATCATGAAGGAGTCGCTGCGTACCGGCTCGCCCTTTGTGTTCATCAATGACTCGGGTGGCGCGCGGGTGCAGGAAGGCATTGCCTCGCTGTCGGGCTATGGCAAGGTGTTTCACGCCAACGTGCTGCTGTCGGGTGCGGTGCCACAAATCTCATTGATCTGCGGCCCCTGTGCCGGTGGCGCGGCCTACAGCCCGGCGCTGACCGACTTCATCATCCAGACCCGACAGGCCCAGATGTTCATCACCGGGCCGCAAGTCATCAAGCAGGTCACCGGCGAGGACGTCACGGCCGAAGAACTTGGCGGTGCCGATGCGCACATGGTGCACTCAGGCGTGATCCATTTCATTGCCGACGACGACCAGCACGCCATCTCGCTGTGCCACAAGTTGCTCAGTTTCCTGCCGGCAAACAACCTTGAAGATCCGCCTCAGCTCGAGGGCGACCCATCGGTGGAGCCCAATCCGGCGCTGGAAAGCATCCTGCCCGAGGAGTCCAAAAAGGGCTACGACGTGCGCGCCGTGATTGAGTCGATTGTCGATTTTGGTGACTTCTTTGAAGTCCAGGCCGGCCACGCCATGAACATCGTGGTGGGTTTTGCCCGCATTTGTGGCGGCTCGGTCGGCATCATTGCCAACCAGCCCTCGGTGCTGGCGGGTGCGCTCGACATCAATGCCGCCAGCAAGGCGGCGCGTTTCATCCGCTTTTGCAATGCCTTCAACATCCCGCTGGTCACGCTGGTCGATGTGCCCGGCTTCATGCCCGGCGTGCAACAGGAGTATGGCGGCATCATCCGCCACGGTGCCAAGCTGCTGTTTGCCTACGCCGAAGCCACCGTGCCCAAGGTCACCGTCATCCTGCGCAAAAGTTATGGCGGCGCCTACCTGGCCATGTGCGGCAAAGACCTCGACGCCGACCGCGTCTTTGCCTGGCCCACGGCCGAGATTGCGGTGATGGGTGCTGAAGGAGCCGCAGAAATCGTCTTTCGCAAGGAAATTGCCGAGGCGGCAGATCCGACCCAGCGCCGCGCAGAGCTGATCCAGGACTACCGCGACACCTTCTCCAACCCCTACGTGGCTGCAGAAAAGAGGCTGGTGGACTCGGTGATTGAACCCAAGCACACCCGCCGCCACATTGCCCAGGCGCTTGAATACCTCAAGATCAAGCGGGTGCCCACGCCGCACAAGAAACACGGGCTCACCCCCCTTTAAGGCCAGCCATGCAAGCGCAAGAAAACGAATCGCGGGCCATGATCGCGCAATTGCGCGAGGAATTGACTGCCCTCAAACTCCGCGTCGGTGTGCTGGAGCGCCAGGCGGCCACAGCCGCACCGGCGGCACCCAGCGAAGAAGACATGCTGGCCATTGCCGCTGCCGTGGCGGCTTTCCTTGGTGTCCGTGCCCGCATCCGCCAGGTGCGCCTGGTGCATTCCAGCGCCTGGGCCCAGGTCGGGCGCATCGGCACACACGCATCGCACCACACCCATTGAATGGAATCGACGTGAAACTACGCATCACCCTGGACGACAAGACCTTTGAAGTGGAGGTCGAAGTGGCCGAAGCTGACCATGCCAGCCTGCCCCCGGCTTACCCGGTGGGCTCCGCGCGGCTGACCGGCAGTGCCGCGGCCAGCGCACCCGCAGGAACCACCTCAGGCGCTGGCGCCCCACCGGCCACCGTGGCGGATGAGAGCAAAGCCTGCCGCAGCCCGGTGTCCGGGGTGGTGGTGAAGGTGGTGGCAACGGCCGGCGTCAGCATCAACGCGGGCGACTCCATCCTGATTCTGGAAGCCATGAAGATGGAAACCAACATCACCGCACCAGTCTCAGGCGTGATCGCTGACATCAAGGTGGCACAGGGTGACCGCGTGCAGACGGGGGATGTGCTGGTTGAGTTTGTCTGAGAGGGCGCCCACTTGAAGTGGGGCGTTTCGTTAAAGTGTGGCTTGCGATAGACCGCTAAAACACCCGTCGGGCCGATGCGCACCGTCCCGAGCATTGACAGGCTGCACTTCAGGCGCTGATGGACGCATGGCATGACTTCAGCTCATGCTGCCCAGGTAAGCCCTCCAGCCACCCAGATGGCTGATGTCCTTGGCAGAATCGGTGGCAATGCCTTCGCAAACAAAGCCTTGCACCTGGTTGCCGTCGGCCAGTGCTATCGTGCCTATGCCCAGCGGCGCAGGAATGCCAGCCACAAATGAACCGAACTCACGCGACGACAGTTCCCATACCTCAAGCTCGATGGCGGCCCCCCCTTCGGCGACCCGCACCATGCCTGGTCGATACGGTGGACCACCCGGCAAGGCAAACAGCTTGTAGCAAGGCGCGCTGTGCGTCGTCTGCACCAGCCGGGCGCCGCGCTGGGTCAGTTGCCAGTTCAGCGGCAGACCGCTCAGATGCGCGCCGCACACCGCCACGCGCACCAGGCCCGATGGAAAGACTGCCGTGTCGGGTGTGGCACTGGGCAACAGGTGCGGTGCGTGCGCCGTGGCACCTACAGTGGGCACGGTGCGCGCGTGCAGGCGCGCGGCCAGCGACAGCAAAGGCAGATCCTGCCCTGCGGGTGCCACCAGCGTCACACCCCAGGGCATGTTGGCTCTTGCCGCGCTCATGAAACCGGTGGGCACGGCCACCGCCGACAGATCGAGCAGGTTGACAAAGTTGGTGTAATGGCCCAGGTTGGAATTGAGCCGGACCGGGTCCGCCTCGACCGCCGCAATGGTGTAAGCCGTGCTGGCGGTGGGCGTCACCAGGCAGTCGATGCTGTCCCACACCGGCCGCGTTTGTTGTTGCAGTTCTTTCAGGCGATACAGCGCGGC
>JAABQI010000046.1 GCA_011391545.1 Rhodoferax sp. | reverse complement strand
CCTGCTGCTTGATTTCAGCGCGCAGAGTCACCACATTGCCATCGACCGCCACCTGGATGTCCTCTTTGGGCACGCCCGGAATTTCGGCTTGCACGGTGTAGGCGTCGCCGTTTTCCTTGACGTCCACCTTGATCTGCGAGGGATTGGGCAGGGCGTCGCCATGCAGGGGTTTGATGTAAAAGCCGGGCGCCACATCGCGGAAAAATTCGTCAAACAGACCGCCGCGCGTCATCAGTGCATTCATGAAATTCTCCTATTTCAACAGTGAGTCGGGTGAGCGGCCCGCAGTCCCCATGACTGCGAACCTTCACTATTGAAGATGGGGTTGATGCCACCCTTTTTCAAGGGCTTTTGATGCAATTGGGCGGTGTTTTGCCCGGGTCTTACTTGCCGTTGATCCCCAGCAACTCGACTTCGAACAGCAGTGTGGCGTTGGGCGGGATGGCACCACCACCGGCACCGCGTGAGCCGTAGGCGATGGCTGCCGGGCAGGTCAGCTTGGCCTTCCCGCCAACCTTCATGCGCTGCACGCCTTCGGTCCAGCAGGGAATGACGTTGCCCAGCGGGAATTCGATGGCCTTGTTGCGTTTGTAGGAGCTGTCGAACTCCTTGCCGTCCGGGAAGGTGCCACGGTAATTGACCTTGACCGTGTCGCTGGCTTTGGGGCTGGCGCCGGTGCCGTCCTTGAGTGACTTGTAGACGAGGCCGCTGGCGGTGACCACGGCACCAGGTTCCTTGGCTGCGGCCGCAGTCACAGCGTCTTGTGCAAACGCAACTGGGGTGAGGGCCAGCGTGGCGGCCAGTGCGGCCAGGCATAAATGTGTTTTCATGCGATTTCTCCAAAGGGTTGAATCAAAACCGTCCCATTGTCGCAGCCGTGCCGAGGGCGCTGCGGCGGGTGTTATCGCTGTATGCCAGCGCACAGACTGCAGAGGGCCATCGGTCCAACATCAAGCTCGAATTGCACAAATTTGTGTGCAACCCACCACGGTTTTGTACCAAAGGTTTGTTATTCATTCATCTTTTTAGTAAAGGAAAATCGTTATGTCCACCACTCCAAGCCGTCGCCGATTCATCGTCATCATTCCTTTTGCCGGTGCAGCCTTGCTGGCCGCCTGTTCAAAAGATCCCGAGCCCGCGCCACCCGCAGTGGTTGAACCCACACCGGCACCGACACCAGCACCTGAGCCGGCGCCTGTCGCCACGTCAGGCCTACCGATGGTCGACGAAGCCGATGCCCAGGCGCTGGCCCTTGGCTACGTGGCCGACGCCACGCGGGCTGACACCGTCAAGTTCAAGTCGTACATCGGGGGTAGCCAGTGCGGCAACTGTGCGTTGTACACCGGCCAGGCGGGTGACGCGGCTGGCGGCTGCCCGCTGTTCCCCGCCAAACAAGTTTCGGCGGTGGGCTGGTGCAATTCTTGGGTTAAAAAAGCGTAACGCCCGGCGGGTTGCGGCTTGAGTGAAGACGGCAGCCAAGTGCGCTGTCATGTCCAACGGCTCAGTCAGGACGTTACAAGCGCATGCTGCTGGCCAGACGCCGTCGACCCACCAGCAGGTGCCCACCCACTGCCATCGCCAACAGGAGCAACATGGCCAGGGCCCACACCACCCACAGCAGCGGTGCCACCCAACTCAGCAAGGGCGTCAGCCAGGGCGTGGCCGTTACAAGCAGGTCCATGCCCCCAACCACCATGGCCTTGATGGATTCCAGCAGCGCCGGATCCAGCCATACCGCCAGCCACGCTGGCGTGGGCCATTGGCTGATGGCTTGCAGACCACCCACCGCCTGGTCGGCCGAACCGGCCAACCAGTTGGCCAAGGATGCCATGGCGGCAATTATCAGCGTCCACAGCAACGCGACCAGTCCGGTGCCTGCCCACATCAGTAATTTCATGGCTTTCATTCCTTTTGGTACGACGCGGTACCCGCCCCGCGCGGCGCTTCTGCAACTCGTTGACTGCAAGCGCATTTTCGGAGTGCGGGCAGCGCGTCACAAGCTTGGCGTGGGCAATGGCCTCATGTGGTTTCGGGACTCGTCGCTGTGCAATCGTCGTCAACAGGAGTATGAAAAATGCCCCGTCAACCGAGAACGGTTGCGGGGCACAGTGGGTTTTATTTGCTACTTAATAAATAGCGACTCGCGTTTTGCCTATAAAAAATAAAGGCCGTTCTGGGTTAAATATTAAACCAGCAGCGCATTCACCCGCTTCACATAGGCCGCCGGGTCGGCCGGCAGGCCGCCCTCGGCCAGCAGGGCCTGGTCGAACAAAATGTGCGCCAGGTCATTGAAGTGCACCGAGCCATCGAGTTTTTTCACCAGCGGGTGTTCGGCGTTGACTTCGAGCACCGGTTTCACATCCGGGGCCGCTTGACCTGCCTGCTTGAGCATGCGCGCCAGTTGCGTGCTCATGCCGTGGTCCTGCACCACCAGGCAGGCCGGTGAGTCGACCAGACGCGTGGTCACGCGCACGTCTTCGGCCTTGTCTTTCAGGGCTTCTTTCAGCTTGGCCAGCAGCGGCTTGAAAGCTTCGGCGGCTTCTTCAGCGGCTTTTTTCTCGGTCTCGTCCTGCAACTTGCCCAAGTCGACCGCGCCCTTGGCCACGCTTTGCAGCGGTGTACCGTCGAAGTCTTGCAGGTAATTGAGAGCCCACTCGTCCACGCGGTCGGTCATCAAGAGCACTTCGATGCCCTTTTTCTTGAATACTTCCAGCTGCGGGCTGTTTTTGGCGGCGGCCGCGTTGTCTGCAGTGATGTAGTAAATGGCTTCCTGGCCGTCTTTCATGCGCGCCTTGTAGTCGGCAAAGCTCACGCTCACGGTGTCGGTGGTGCTGCTGGCAAAACGCAGGAGCTTGGCGATGCGGTCCTTGTTGGCGTAGTCCTCGCCCAGGCCTTCCTTGAGCACGGCGCCAAATTCGTTGTAGAACTTGGTGAACTTGCCCGCGTTGGCGGCGGCCTCGGCCTTGTCTTCTTCGCTGACCACGTCCGTCACGCCTTCTGCCGAGGTGGTGGCCTCCGGCAACTTGTCGTTCTTGGCCAGGTCTTCGAGCATGCCGAGCACGCGCTTGGTGCAACCTTCGCGGATGGCTTTCACGTCGCGGCTTTCCTGAAGCAGTTCCCGGCTCACGTTGAGCGGCAGGTCTGATGAATCGACCACGCCCTTGACAAAACGCAGGTAGGTGGGCAGCAACGCCTCGGCGTCGTCCATGATGAAGACGCGCTTCACATAGAGTTTGACGCCCGCCGACTTCTCACGGTTGTACAGGTCCATCGGCGCTTTGCCGGGGATGTAAAGCAACTGGGTGTATTCGGTGCTGCCTTCGACGCGGTTGTGGGTGTAAGCCAGCGGCGGCTCGAAGTCGTGGCTGATCTGCTTGTAGAACTCGGTGTACTCGTCAGCCGTGATGTCTTTTTTGGCGCGCGCCCAGATGGCGTTGGCCTTGTTGACGGTTTCCCATTCGCCGGTCTTGACCATGCCACCAGGCTGGCGGCCGCCCTGCTCGTCGCTCGGGTTGATGAGTTCGCCGTCTTTCCACTCTTCCTTTTCCATCATGATGGGCAGGCTGATGTGGTCGGAGTATTTGTTGATGATGCCCTTGACTTTCCAGGCTGAAGCGTAATCCATGGCGTCGTCGCGCAGGTGCAAAATCACGCTGGTGCCGCGCTCGGGGCGGGTGATGTTTTCCACCTCGAAGTCGCCCGCGCCGCCGCTGATCCAGCGCACGCCTTCGTCAGCCTTCATGCCGGCGCGGCGCGACTCCACCGTGATCTTGTCGGCCACGATGAAGCCCGAGTAAAAGCCCACACCAAACTGGCCGATGAGCTGCGAGTCGGCCTTCTGGTCGCCGCTCAGCTTGCTCACAAAGTCCTTGGTGCCGCTCTTGGCAATGGTGCCGAGGTGGTCGATGGCTTCCTGTGTGCTCATGCCGATACCGTTGTCGGTGATGGTGAGCGTTCTGGCGTCCTTGTCGAACGTGACCTTGACCTTGAGATCGGTGTCGTTCTCGTACAGGCCGCCGTCGTTGATGGCCTCGAAGCGCAGCTTGTCGCAGGCGTCCGAGGCGTTGGAGATCAGCTCGCGCAGGAAAATTTCCTTGTTGGAGTAGAGCGAGTGGGTCACGAGGTGCAGCAGTTGCGCGACTTCGGCCTGGAAGGAAAGGGTTTGTTTGGTCATGGAGGTGCGTTGTGTCAATGCATTAAAAAAACCAGCGTCGGATGCGCTGGTACTCAAGCTAACGTCAGATAGGGATGACTTTGGCTATTTCAAGGGCCAGCACAAATCAATGGGTCAGTCCCGCGAAGCATGCCCCGCTTAAAAACTCTGTGCAATGTTCGGTAGCGAACGGAGACCGGAACGATTGATCGGCATCATAGAGAGTCAGTTTGAAATTCGTCCACCGACTGCATTTGGCGGTTCCCTGGCGCGGGACCCTGGCCACATGCGCTTTGCACCCGAGAACAGTCATGCCCGAAATAATTCACGAACTCGTCAACTCCGACCACGTCATCGGTGCGGAGGCGCGCGTCACCGAGGTCCACCGTCAGGGTGCTTGAGAGGATGATTGACGCCGACATTCTTGATGCCAGTATCCTGATCGTTGACGACCAGGAGGCGAATGTCCGGCTGCTCGAGGAAATCTTGCGCCAAACCGGCTACCGTCACGTGACCTCGACCATGAGCCCGCAAGCGGTGTGTGACTTGCACCGCGCCAATCATTACGACCTGATTCTGCTCGATCTGCAGATGCCGGTCATGGATGGCTTCCAGGTGATGGCGTGCCTGAAGGAAATCGAGACCACGGGCTACGCGCCGATCCTTGTGATCACGGCCCAGCCGGGCCACAAACAGCGTGCGCTGGCCTCGGGGGCGAGAGATTTCGTCGCCAAACCTTTTGATCTGATCGAGCTCAAGACACGCATTCGCAACATGCTGGAAGTACGCTTGCTGTACAAGCAGCTCGCGGCCCAGAACGCTGCGCTGGCGGCGCTGGCTCTGCACGACGTGCTGACCGGGCTGCCGAACAGGCGGTTGTTGATGGACCGGCTTTCGTTGGCCATTGCCCATGCGCGCAGGAACCAGCGCACGATGGCGGTCATGTTTCTGGATCTGGATGGTTTCAAGCAGATCAACGACACCCGCGGCCACGATGCCGGCGACATGCTGCTGCGCCTGTTTGCTGATCGTCTGGTGGCTACCGTTCGGCAAGAAGACACCGTGGCACGTTTGGGGGGCGACGAATTCGTGATTGCCTTGCATGAAGCGATTGACGTCGAACAAGTGGCCAAGCTGGTGTCCAAAGTGATCAGCGCGGTGTCAAAACCCTATCGCATTCAAGGCGCTGACGTGCATATGACGGTAAGCGTAGGTGTCAGTGTCTATCCCATGCATGGTCAGGACGAGGAGACGCTGATGAAAAGTGCCGACCTGGCCTTGTACGAGGCAAAACAGGCAGGCAAGAACGACTATCGAATCTCAGCCTACGCCGACTTGTAGGTGCTTGCGCGCCAATGAATGGCGCTGTTCCCGCGGGGGGTGTGAAAGTTGGGGTGATTGAACCGCGCGCGATGCATCCGCATCAAGGCGGCGCCGGCGTCAGCCAGGCCACCATTTGCCGCGCCACTTCCGGGCTGGCCAGCAGCGCCATATGGCTGGTGCGGTAGACGATCATCCGGTTCGCCTTGGCGAACAGCAGCGTTCGCGTGGGATCATCGTGTTCACCCAGCGCACTGCGCAGCGGCACCAGGCCATCACCCACCAGGCGGTCAGCCAGGTGACTGCGTTTGGCGGCCAGGGTGGCGGCCACAGTGAAGCAGGCCACGCCCTCAGGCAGCGGCACCGGGATGCGGCTGTCGGGTTTGCTTTGAAACCGGTCGTGCCCCTGCCAGTCGGCATCCAGCACATGGCCATAACGCAGGTCAGTGACGCCGGCGCTGCGCAGTTGGCCCAGTTTGGCAAGCGGGCGGCTGTAGGGCGTGCTGCCCAGAATGACATCGACCCAGTTGCCGGCGCGCTCCAGCGGTGAGCCGTGGTGTGGCGTGCCCAGAAAAACGATGTTCTTCAGGTACCGCGGCCATTGCAGACCGCTTTGGGTGGCGACATGCAGGGCACTGCGTATCAGCAGCCCGCCCATGCTGTGCGCCAGCACGGTCATTTCCGTCAGCGCCGTCGGCCAGCGCTTCACCAGTTCTTCCAGTTGGGCGGCCAGCGTGCGGCCGTTTTGCGAGACGTGCAAGCCACTGTTGTAGCGCAGGTAAACCGGGGTGTAGCCCAGCGTGCTGGCCAGCGTTGTGGCATAGTTGACCTTTTCGCCCCGCTGCTGGGTGGTCCACTGCAGGTCGTTCATGCACAGGCCGTGCAGAACCAGCAGCAGCTTGGGGCTGGCGTTGGGGATTTGCTGGTTTAGCGGCAAATCGGCCTCCAGCTCTTTTGAAGCAATGGTTTTTTGCTCCATATAACGCAGCGTCATGGGCAGTGCCAGCGGGTTGGCGCCGGTTTGCAGTCGGTCGCCCACGACGCCGTTAAGCACGGCGATCAAGGCAGCGCGTTCCACCGATTCATCGCCCTGGCCTTCCAGGCGCTGCAACAGCGGCTCCAGCCGGGTCAATGCAGCCATGATGCCGCTTCCGACCCTTTGCGTCACGCCGGTGATGCTTTTGTAAATCAGCCCGGTCAGCCCGCGCGCCTGGGCGGGGGTGGCACCACCGGGGGCGCCCAGCGTGCGCCAGACCGACTGGTGCACGCCCTCGGCCATGGTGGTGACTGCCGTGGTGGCTTCGGTGGCCAGCAGAGTCACCGCGCGCAAATCTGAGGCGCGCCAATGATGGCGGTTGTTTTTAGAAGTGCTCATGCGGTGCCAGGTAGCGCCACTGCCCGACCGGCAAATTGCCCAGCATCACATTGCCAATGCGCACGCGTTTGAGGCCCACCACTTTCAGGCCAACCTGCTCGCACATGCGGCGAATCTGGCGCTTTTTGCCCTCGGTGAGTACAAAACGTAATTGTTCGGGGTTTTGCCATTCGACTTTGGCCC
>JAABQI010000056.1 GCA_011391545.1 Rhodoferax sp. | reverse complement strand
GATGCCTTGTTGTGCACCGCGCTGGCCTTGCTGTCGCAGGAATCCGATGCGCCTTATGACGCGTTCACCCTGGTCAACCAGACGGTGGAAGCCGCTAAGAAAACACCGACTCTGAGAGCACAAGCTGGTTTTATCAATGCCTGTTTGCGGCGTTTTTTGCGCGAGCAGGCGGCACTTCTGGCACAGACCGCGCAGGACCCGGTGGCGCGCTGGAACCACCCGGCCTGGTGGCTGGCCCAGATGCAGGCCGAGTGGCCGGCGCAGTGGCAAGCCATTCTGGAGGCCAACAACGCCCAGGCGCCGATGGTGTTGCGCGTCAACACCCGGCGCATCAGTGTGGCCGACTACCTCAAAAAGCTTCAGGCCGCGGGCCTGGCGGCCCAGCCCTTGGGTCTGGCGGGTGTGGTGTTGCAGCACGCCAGCGCGGTGCAGCAGATCCCCGGATTTGCCGAAGGTCTGGTGTCGGTGCAGGACAGCGCCGCGCAGTGGGCCGTGCCCCTGCTGTTGACGGGTTTGCGCGGCCAGACGCCATTGCAGGTGCTCGACGCCTGCGCCGCGCCGGGCGGAAAAACGGCGCATTTGCTGGAGTTTGCCGACGTGGCGGTCACCGCGCTCGACATCGACGCCGCGCGTTGCCAGCGCGTTCACGACAACCTGCAGCGCCTTGGGCTCACAGCCCAGGTTGTGGCCGCCGATGCGGCTGATCTGCCGTCCTGGTGGCAGGGCCAGCCCTTTGACGCGATCTTGCTCGACGCGCCCTGTTCCGGCTCAGGCGTGGTGCGCCGCCACCCCGACATCCGCTGGCTGCGCCGCCCCACCGATGTGCCACAACTCGCCAAACAGCAAGCCCGCCTGCTGGGGGTTTTGTGGCCCTTGCTCAAACCCGGTGGCCGCTTGCTGTATGCCACCTGTTCGGTCTTTCGTGCCGAGGGGCAAGACCAAATCAATGCGTTCCTTGGCAACAACAATAAGGCCACTTTATTGCCATCACCCGGGCATTTGTTGCCAGGCCAGGTCGCGCAATGGCCGGGTGTCGATGACAATCCAAACCGTGAGCATGATGGTTTTTATTACGCGCTGCTGGAAAAATCCGCTGCCTAGTGTGCTGCTGGGCTGGCTGGCTGCGGCTGTGCTGGGCTTCAGTGTGGCGCTGGCACAGGCGCCGTCTTCTGACGCAGAGCTGTCATTGCGCCTGGAGCGGACCGATGACGCGCTCTGGCTTTCCACCCAGCTTGAATTCGAGTTGTCGCCCGCGGTGGTCGATGCGCTGCACAAAGGCATCCCGATTTATTTTGTGGCCGAAGCCGACGTGTTGCGCGAGCGCTGGTACTGGACCAATAAAACAGTGGCCACAGCCAGGCGCCAGTTTCGTCTGGCTTATCAGCCCTTGACGCGCCAGTGGCGGCTCAACATCATTTCCGGCCAGATCGTCGAAGCGGAACTTGGCCTTTCGTTGAACCAGAATTTTGAATCCTGGAGCGAGGCGCTCACTGCTGTGCGCCGCATTTCCAGATGGAAGATTGCCGACGCCGCCAACCTGGCGGCAGATGGACGGCACATTGTCGATTTCCGGTTCTGGCTCGATCTGGCCCAACTGCCCCGGCCCCTGCAGATTGGCACACTGGGCCAATCGGGCTGGTCCGTGGAGTTAAGCAAAGAGCAGGTCCTTGACGCCGAGTTGGGCCAATGAAGCTGCTGTCCAGAGCCACCGTCACGACTGACAAACATTCCAGAACGGTGCGCTGGTTGCTCGGGCTGGGTCTGGTCGTGATGGCGTTCATTGGCCTGATCCTGCTTTTTTTATTGACCCAGGCCACCACCAACCGCGACCTGTACGAGCAAAACTATGCCCGTATTTTCGCCGTGAATGTGGTGGTGGCGGTGCTGCTGCTGCTGGTCATCACCTGGATCGCGGTGCGCTTGATCAGGCGCCTGGTGCAGAAGAAATTTGGCAGCCGTCTGCTGGTCAAGCTGGCTGCCATCTTTGCCCTGGCCGGCTTTGCGCCTGGCGTGCTGATCTACGTCGTGTCATACCAGTTTGTCACGCGTTCCATCGAGAGCTGGTTCGATGTCGAAGTGGAGGGCGCGCTGGACGCTGGCCTGAATCTGGGCCGCACCACGCTGGAGACCTTGTCGGCTGATCTGGCTGGCAAGGTCCGCGCCGGCGCCGTCGGGCTGTCCGACACGCCCGATGTCAGTGCCGCCCTGCCGCTCGAGCGCGCGCGAGATGCCATGGGCGCCGACGATTTGATCTTGTGGGGCACCTCCGGCCGCCTGATCGCGGCGGCCGGTCAGTCGCGCTACCAGCTCAATCCCGAGCTGCCCAACGCACAGCAGTTTCGGGCGGCGCGCGAAAAGCGCGTCGTCACCTGGATCGAGGGGCTGGACGATGCCGTTCTGGGCAGCGCAGAGCAGGCCCGCATCAAGGCCATGGCCATCGTCATCAGCAATGAACTGGGGACTTTCAACGAGCCGCGCTATCTGCTGGCCATCAAGGCGCTTCCCGAGACGCTGGTGGCAAACGCCCTGGCGGTGACCCAGGCCAACCGTGAATACCAGGAGCGCGCGCTGGCCCGCGATGGCTTGCGTCGCATGTACATTGGCACGCTCACGCTGAGCTTGTTCATGGCGGTTTTTGGCGCCGTGCTGCTGGCCGTGGTGATTGGCAACCAGCTGGCCCGGCCCCTGCTGCTGCTGGCCGATGGCGTGCGTGAAGTGGCCGCTGGTGACCTGACCCCCAAGGCATTTCTACGTGGCACCGACGAATTGGACGGGCTGACCCGCTCCTTCTCACAAATGACGCAGCAGCTTGCCGAGGCGCGCCAAGCGGTGCAGGCCAGCATGGCGCAGGTCAGCGCGGCGCACGCCAATCTGCAAACCATTCTGGACAATCTGACCGCTGGCGTCATGGTGCTCGACGCCAACGGGGTGATCTGCGCCGCCAACCCCGGTGCCACCCGTATTTTGCGGGTGCCGATGGCCGCGCACCTGGGCCAGCCGCTGGCCGAGGTGGAGGAATTGCAGAGCTTTGGCCAGCAGGTGCAAGAGCAGTTCGACAATTTTTTCAGCGCGCACAGCGAGCGCACGCTGGACCATTGGCAGCAGTCCTTTGAATTGGGCGGGATCGGCCGGGCCCAAAGCGGCCATCCGCCCAACGATGTGATTACCCTGGTGACACGCGGTGCCGCCCTGCCGGGTGAGCAGCGCTTGCTGGTGTTTGACGACATTTCAGAAATCGTTTCTGCCCAGCGGGCGCAGGCCTGGGGCGAAGTGGCACGGCGCCTGGCGCACGAAATCAAGAATCCGCTCACGCCCATCCAACTGTCAGCCGAGCGACTGGAAATGAAACTCAATGGCAAGCTGGGCGCCACCGAGCAGGCCATGCTGACCAAATCAGTGAAAACGATTGTCGATCAGGTCGATGCCATGAAGCGCCTGGTCAATGAGTTCCGCGATTACGCGCGCTTGCCGGCGGCCGATCTCCAGCCGGTCAGCCTCAACGACCTGGTGGCGGACGTCCTGCACCTGTACGCCGACGACCTGGAACAAGTGCCTGTCAAGACCGAACTCGACCCCGATTGCCCCGCCATCATGGGCGATGCCCAGCAATTGCGCCAGGTGCTGCACAACCTGCTGCAAAACGCGCAGGATGCCACCTTAAGCGCCGGGCATGCGGATGCCGATCATGCGGTGCTGATCAAGACCCAATGGCAGGCCAGTTCACGCCGTGTTCGCCTGGTGGTATCGGACTACGGCACCGGGTTTCCGGACCACATTTTGAAAAGGGCGTTCGAACCCTATGTGACGACCAAGGACAAGGGCACCGGACTGGGCCTGGCGGTGGTCAAGAAAATTGCGGATGAGCATGCCAGCCGGGTGGCGATCTCGAACCGGCTGGAGCACGACACGATCGTCGGAGCGCAAGTGTCGTTATCATTCGCGGTTGAGCAGGCGACAAAGCCTCGGATGATTTGAGGTGACTTCGCTGACAGCACTTTCAAGGGAACTACAAGTACATGGCTAACATTCTGGTAGTGGACGACGAACTTGGCATTCGCGATCTGCTGTGTGAGATTCTCAATGACGAAGGCCACACCGTCGAGTTGGCCGAAAACGCCGCGCAGGCGCGCGCCGCACGCCTGCGCGAAGCGCCCGATCTGGTCCTGCTCGACATCTGGATGCCCGACACCGACGGCGTCACCTTGCTCAAGGAATGGTCCACCGCGGGCGTTCTGACCATGCCCGTGATCATGATGAGCGGTCATGCCACTATCGACACCGCAGTCGAGGCCACCCGCATTGGCGCCTTGGCTTTTCTGGAAAAACCGATCACCCTGCAAAAATTGCTCAAGGCCGTTGAACAGGGATTGACCCGCGGCGCGCTGCGCAAATTGACCCAGTCCATGCCGTCGATGGGCGCGAACAAAGGAACGGTGGCGCTGGCCGACATGCCCATCAGTGTGGTTGAACTGGCGCCCGTGCCTGCCCTGCAGGTGACGCAAAGTTTCATGCTTGACAAGCCACTGCGGGAAGGTCGCGATGAATATGAAAAAGCCTATTTTGAGTTTCACCTGGGCAAGGAAAATGGCTCCATGACCCGTGTCGCAGAAAAGACCGGGCTCGAGCGCACCCACCTGTACCGCAAGCTCAAGCAACTGGGCGTTGACCTGACGCGCAAACGCGGCTGAAAAATCAAACCTGCGACTCAAAACGTCGCTTTGCGCTGCTAGAATACGCCGCTTAGGCCTGGTAGCTCAGTCGGTAGAGCAGAGGATTGAAAATCCTTGTGTCGGTGGTTCGATTCCGCCCCGGGCCACCAAACAACCCATCTTTGAACCCTGCTACTTACCGGTAGTAGGGTTTTTTATTGTCTGCCTGTCCGGCGCGACGACTTGGGACGAATGCCGTGGCAGATCAAGGCTGGCGCGATTGCGCCTTGGCTTCAAGGTAGCCTGCAAACAATTGCGCGTAAACCGGGCCGGGTTGGCCGCTGCCCACAGGCTCGCCATCCAGCAGGGTCACGGGCAGCACTTCCTTGGTGGCCGATGACAGCAGCAACTCGTCGGCGTTCTTCACTTCTTCCGGGCTTACGCGGCGCAACTCGAACGGGATGCCACGGGCGCGGCAAATTTCCTCGATCAGGCCGTAGCGAATGCCCTCTAAAACCAGATTGTCTTTGGGCGTGCCCAGCACCTTGCCATCCTTGACCACCCAGACGTTGCTGGCGGCGGCTTCACTCAAAAAGCCATCGCGGAACATCACGGTTTCCAGGGCGCCGGCATCAAAGCTGATCTGGCGCGCAAACACCGCGCCCAGCAGGCTGGTGCTCTTGATGTGGGCTTTGTCCCAGCGGAAGTCGTCGGCCGTGACGCAGGCCACGCCCTGGCTGCGCTGCGCCTCGGTGGGCAGCTTCATGGTGTTGGTCATGACAAACACGGTGGGCGTGATGTCGGTGGGCATCACATGGTCGCGCATGGCCACGCCGCGCGTGATCTGGATGTAGATCAGCTGGTCAAGCGCATCGGCGCCAACGCCTTTGGAGGTGGCATAAGTCGTCATCAATTGCCTGGCGACGTCGGCCCACTGGGCGTGCGTCAGCGGGTTGGCGATGCGCAACTCGGCCAGGCTGCGGTCAAGCCGGGCCATGTGCTCGGCAAAGCGGAACAACCGGCCGCCATAGGCTGGCACCACCTCATAGACGCCGTCGCCAAAAATAAAGCCGCGGTCCATCACGCTGATCTTGGCATCGGGCAGCAGGGTGAACGCACCGTTGAGGTAACAAGGCAGGGGAGGTAAAGTAGTCATGGGTGAATTATGCGTAAGTCCGGTGAGGTAAATCGTGCTGGACCTGAAACCAGTGTTTTTATACTATTCGAAGAACTTGTCGGTTTTCAGCGCCGCCGATTTTTGCCCCACGCCCAACTTGCCCACTTGCCCACTTACACCGTCACCCCCACACCACCATGAACATCAGCACCACTCCACCCCCCGCCACGGCGATCGATCCCGAAACCACCCATGTGTTTCACCGCCAGCTGCAGCACCATTTGCCGCTGGCCGTGTCGGGCCAAGGCATCACACTGACCGACGCCAGCGGCAAGACCTACCTGGACGCCTGCGGTGGCGCCGCGGTGTCCTGCCTGGGCCACGGCCACCCCGAGGTGCTGGCCGCCATGCATGCCCAGATCGACCGGCTGGCCTATGCCCACACCAGCTTTTTCACCACCGAAGTGGCCGAGGAACTGGCCGACGTGCTGATCGCGTCGGCCCCGCCCGGCATGAGCCACGTCTACTTTGTCAGTGGCGGCTCGGAGGCCATGGAGGCGGCGCTCAAGATGGCGCGGCAGTATTTTGTCGAGATCGGCCAGCCGCAACGCCGGCACTTTGTGGCGCGGCGGCAAAGCTACCACGGCAACACCCTGGGTGCGCTGGCGGTGGGTGGCAATGAATGGCGCCGCGCCCAGTTCCAGCCCCTGCTGATGGACGTGACCCATGTGGCGCCCTGCTACGAATACCGCGACCGCGCGGCTGATGAAACGCCAGAAGCCTATGGCCAGCGACTGGTGGCCGAGCTCGAGGCGGCCTTTGAGCGCCTTGGGCCGGAAAACGTCATGGCCTTTGTCGCCGAAACCGTGGGTGGCGCCACGGCTGGCGTGCTGACCGCCGTGCCGGGCTATTTCAAGGCCATCCGGGAGCTTTGCGACCGCCACGGCATTTTGCTGATTCTGGATGAGGTGATGTGCGGCATGGGTCGCACCGGCTCGCTGCACGCCTGCGAGCAGGAGGGCGTGGCGCCTGATTTGCTGGCCATTGCCAAGGGTCTGGGCGGCGGCTACCAGCCGATTGGTGCGGTACTGGCCCAGAAGAAACTGGTCGATGTGTTTCGGGCTGGCAGCGGCCTGTTCCAGCACGGCCACACCTACCTGGGCCATGCCGTGGCCTGCGCGGCGGCGCTGGCGGTGCAGCGGGTCATCGCGCGCGACGGTCTGGTGGCACAGGTGCAGGCGCGCGGCCAGACCCTGCACGGCTTGCTGCACCAAGCGTTTGCCGACCACCCCCATGTGGGCGACATCCGAGGCCGCGGTTTGTTCTGGGGCCTGGAGCTGGTGGCCGACCGCGCCACGCGCCAGTGGTTTGACCCGGCGCTTAAGTTGCATGCCCGCATCAAGCGCGAGGCGATGGCGCTGGGGCTGATGGTTTACCCGATGGGCGGCACCGTGGACGGCCGTTGCGGCGACCACATTTTGCTGGCCCCGCCTTTCATTGCCAGCGAGGACGACCTTGCCCGCATCGTAGAGCGCCTGAGTCAGGCCATCAACGCTTCCATGCCTGTCTGATACCGTCACATGCACAAATTGCATGAAAAAGCAGGGTTACTATTTAGCTTTTAAATTCAAGAGGCTTCTGTCTTTGGTCTAAGATGTCACAGTGTTTAAATAGATAGTGTTTAGGTCGTTTGAATTTTTATTACTGGAGATCCCATGAAAAAATTGTCCCTCGTAGTCAGCGCCGTCGCGGCTGCCGCCGCCTTGATGGCCCCCGTGAGCAGCGTTCAGGCGCAGCAAAAATTCATGACCATTGGCACCGGTGGTGTCACGGGTGTGTATTACGCCGCCGGCGGCGCCATCTGCCGTCTGGTCAACAAGGACCGCGCCAAGCACGGCTACCGCTGCTCGGTGGAGTCCACCGGCGGTTCGGTGGTGAACATCAACACCATCAAGGCCGGTGAGCTTGACTTTGGCGTGTCCCAGTCCGATGTGCAGTACAACGCCTACAACGGCGCCCAGCAGTTTGAAAAGGACGGCAAACACACCGACCTGCGTGCCGTGTTCTCCATTCACCCCGAGCCCTTCACGGTGCTGGCCCGCAAGGAAGCCAATGTGGCCAAGTTTGAAGACCTCAAGGGCAAACGCATGAACGTCGGCAATCCCGGCTCGGGCAGCCGCGCCGCCATGGACGAACTGCTGGCCGCCATGAGCTGGAAAACCAGTGACTTTGGTCTGGCCGCCGAGCTCAAGGCCGACGAGCACGGTGCCGCCCTGTGTGACAACAAGATCGATGCCTTCTTCTACGGCGTGGGTCACCCGAGTGCCAACATTCAGGACCCCATCACCACTTGCGGTGCCAAGCTGGTACCTTTGACCGGTCCCGCTGTTGACAAACTGGTCAAGGCCCACAGCTATTACGCCAAGGCCAATATTCCTGGCGGCTTGTATGCCGGCCACCCCAACCCCACAACCTCCTATGGCGTGCTGGCTTCATTCGTGACTTCGGCCAAAGTGCCCGAAGACACTGTTTACACATTGACCAAGGCCGTTTTTGAGAATTTTGACGAGTTCAAGAAATTGCATCCGGCGTTCTCAGCCCTTGATCCAAAAAACATGATCAAGGATGGCCTGTCAGCACCGTTGCACCCCGGCGCTGTCAAGTACTACAAGGAAAAAGGCTGGATGTAATCCTGCCTGGCTGAGCGTTTTAGGACCAAGGCTGCAAAAAAGCTCTGACTTGTCAGAGCTTTTTTTATGAATAACACTATTTTGGTAAAGAGATCCTTATGAAATCAGGAACGGCCAACGACAGCGTGCCAGAAATTGACGTCGAAAAGTTCGTCGCCGACAACGACACCGGCGCGCGCAATCCCGGCCCGGTGATGAAGCGTTTTCTGTTGTTTGTGGCGCTGGCCTGGTCGCTGTTTCAGCTGTGGATCGCCTCGCCGCTGCCGTTCAGTACCGGCGTGCTGGTGTTCAACGACACCGAAACGCGCGCCATCCACCTCGGCTTTGCCGTGTTCCTGTCCTTTATGTCTTACCCGGCGTTCAAGCGCTCGCGCAACGACAGTGTGCCGGTCACCGACTGGATTTTTGCCATCGTCGGCACTTTTTGTGCGATTTACCTTTTCGTGTTTTACCGTGAGTTGTCGACCCGCCCGGGGCAACCGACGCAAATGGACGTTTACACCGGCCTGGTCGGCATCGTGCTGTTGCTGGAGGCCACGCGCCGGGTGCTGGGCTTGCCGATGGTGATCGTGGCGCTGGTCTTTTTGGGCTACACCTTTGGTGGCCCCTTCATGCCCGACATGATTGCCCACCGCGGCTTCTCGCTGAACCGCGCCATGAGCCACCAGTGGCTCACCACCGAGGGTGTGTTTGGCGTGGCGCTGGGCGTTTCCAGCAGCTTTATTTTCTTGTTTGTGTTGTTTGGCTCCCTGCTGGACAAGGCCGGCGCCGGCAATTACTTCATCAAGTCGGCGTTTGCCCTGCTCGGCCACATGCGCGGCGGCCCGGCCAAGGCGGCGGTGCTGTCGTCGGCGGCGACCGGCATCATTTCAGGCTCGTCGATTGCCAACGTGGTGACCACAGGAACCTTCACCATTCCGCTCATGAAGCGCGTCGGCTACCGCCCTGACCAGGCGGCGGCGGTCGAGGTGTCGAGCTCGGTCAACGGCCAGCTGATGCCGCCGGTGATGGGCGCGGCGGCTTTTCTGATGGTGGAGTACGTCGGCATTCCCTACATCGAGGTCATGAAGCATGCCTTCCTGCCGGCCATCATTTCCTACATTGCCTTGCTCTACATCGTGCACCTCGAGGCGCTCAAGGTCAACATGGTGGGCTTGCCACGGCGCGACACGGGCTCGGCGGGTTCGCGGCTGCTGTCCTTTGGCCTGACTGTGGCCGGTTTTATCGTGCTGTCGGGCGCTGTTTACTGGGGCATTGGCTGGATCAAGATGGTCATGGGCGATGCGGCGGTATGGGTGGTGGGCGTCGGCTTGCTGGCGGCCTATGTTGGCTTGTTGTGGTTTGGCGCCAGGCAGCCCGAGCTGGAGCTTGATGACCCGAACGCGCCGGTGTTCGAACTGCCAGAAACCGGCCCCACCGTGAAATCAGGCCTGCATTACCTGCTGGCCGTCGTGGTGCTGATCTGGTGCCTGATGGTCGAGCAAATGTCACCCGGCCTGTCGGCTTTCTGGGCCACAGTGTTCATGATTTTTGTCATGCTGACGCAAAAACCCATCATTGCCTGGTTCCGGGGGCGGGGAGATTTGGGGCTGGCCGCCAAACAGGGCTTCATTGATCTGATTGACGGTCTGGCCACGGGCGCGCGCAACATGATCGGCATCGGTGTGGCCACGGCCGCCGCTGGCATCATCGTGGGCACGGTGTCGCTGACTGGCATCGGCCTGGTCATGACCGAGATTGTCGAACTCTTGTCGGGCGGCAACCTGATGCTGATGCTGGTGCTGGTGGCTGTCATCAGCCTGATCCTGGGCATGGGGCTGCCGACCACGGCCAATTACATCGTGGTCTCGACGCTGATGGCGCCGGTGGTGGTGGAGCTGGGCGCGCAAAGCGGCCTGATCGTGCCGCTGATTGCGGTGCACCTGTTCGTTTTCTACTTTGGCTTGATGGCCGATGTGACGCCGCCGGTGGGGCTTGCCTCATTTGCCGCCGCGGCGATTGCGCGCTGCGACCCGATCAAGGCCGGAGTCACGGCATTTTTCTACAGCATGCGCACGGCCATCCTGCCGTTCTTGTTCATCTTCAACACCCAGTTGCTGATGATCGGTCTGGACGGACCGCTGCACCTGATTCTGACGGTGGTCAGTGCCACCGTGGCCATGCTGGTGTTTGCGGCGGCGACACAGGGCTATTTTTTGGTGAAGTCGCGCTGGTATGAAACCATCGCGCTGCTGCTCGTCACATTCACGCTGTTTCGCCCGGGCTTCTGGTGGGACATGGCTTACCCGCCCTACACCGAGGTGCCCGCTTCGCAGATCACCCAGTTGATCGAGGAGCAACCCGCCAATGCTGGCAAGCGCATCTGGATTGAAGGCACCAACATCGACGGCAAGGACATCCGCAAGGGTGTGCTGCTGCCGCTGGGCCCCAAAGGCACGGCGCGCGAGCGCTTTGCCAGTGCGGGCGTCAATGTGATGGCGCAGGGTGACGACCTGTTGATCACGCAGGTGCGTTTTGGCAGCCGCGCCGAAAAGCTGGGCATGGAGCAGGGTTTCCGCATCGTCTCGGCAGAAACGCCTTCTGACCGGCCGGCCAAGGAATGGATGTTCCTGCCGGCCCTCGCCTTACTGCTGCTGGTCATCACCCTGCAGCGTGCGCGTGGCCGCAAGGGCAAGCCATGACCCGCGTTGCCCTGATCCATGCGCTGGCGTACTCGGTGGCACCGATCAACGCCGAGTTGGCGCGTGCCTGGCCCGAGTGTGAACGCATGAACCTGCTCGACGACAGCCTCTCCAGCGATCTGGTGCGCAGCGGGTGCGGGCTTGATGCGGCCATGCACCAGCGCTTCGAGACGCTGGCCGTCTATGCCGAGAGCACCGGCGCCCAGGCCATTTTGTTCACCTGCTCGGCCTTTGGGCCGTGTATTGAGGCGGTGGCCGCGCGGCGCCCCCACATGCCGGTGCTCAAGCCCAACGAAGCCATGGTGGCCGAGGCCGTGGCAACAGGCAAGCGTGTCGGTTTGATCGCCTCGTTTGCGCCGACGCTGCTCTCGATGCCGGCCGAATTTCCGCCAGGCACCGCGCTGGTGACCCGGCTTGCCGATGGCGCCATGGCGGCGCTTGACCGTGGCGACGCGGCAGAACATGATGCCCGCGTGGTGGACGCTGCGCGCTGGTTGCAGCAGCGCGGTTGCGAGCTCATCGCACTTAGCCAGTTCAGCATGGCGCGCGCCGAGGCAGCAGTGCGCCAGGCGACCGACCTGCCGGTGCTGACCACGCCGGGCAGCGCGGTGCGCGCGCTGCGCCAGCGCCTGGGGGTGTGAGCTAGGCGGCTTGTTGGTGCAGCGCTTCGTCGAGCACTTCGATCCAGTGCCGCACCGGCGTGTCGGTGCCGCTTTGCAGGTGGGTGATGCAGCCTATGTTGGCTGACACGATCTGCTCGGTCGCCTCGGCGCCAAAGGTGGTGGCCAGGTTGCCCAGCTTGCGGTCGCGCAGCTGGTAGGAAATGGTGGGGTTGAGCACGCTGTAGGTGCCCGCCGAGCCGCAGCACAGGTGGGCTTCGCAGCCGGTGATCTTGACGTTGAAGCCCAGTTCGCCCATGTATTTCTCAACGCCGCCGCGCAGTTGCATGCCATGCTGCATGGTGCAGGGCGGGTGAAACGCAATGCGGCTGGCGCTGCCAGCTACCCGGCCCTTGAGTTTGACGGAGAGTTCGGGCAACCATTCGCTGACATCTTTGGTGAGTTCACTCACGCGCCGGGCCTTGGCGGCGTAATGCGGGTCGTCATGCAGGACGTGGCCATAGTCTTTGACCATCACGCCGCAGCCTGAGGCGTTGATCACAATGCCTTCCACGCCAGCCTCGATGTGCGGCCACCAGGCGTCGATGTTGGCGCGCATGTGCGCCATGCCGCCGTCCTGGTCGTTGAGGTGAAACTTGACGGCGCCGCAGCAACCCGCCTTGGTCGCCACCACGCACTGGATGCCGGCGGCATCGAACACCCGCGCCGTGGCACTGTTGATGTTCGGGCTCATGGCGGGTTGAACGCAACCGGCCAGCACCAGCACCTTGCGGCTGAGTTCTCTTGTGGGGGTTTGACCGGCGTCCTGTTTGGCCGGCACCTTGTTCTTTAAAGTGTGGGGCAAGAGCGGCCGCACCAGTTGGCCGACGGCCATGGCCGGGCCAAACAGCGGCGACGGCAGGCCTTCCTTGAGGGCCCAGCGCAGCGCGCGCTCAGCCCTAGGGCGTGGCACCTGGGCATCGACCAGCTTGCGGCCGATGTCGAGCAAATGGCCGTATTGCACGCCGCTGGGGCAGGTGGTCTCACAGTTGCGGCAGGTCAGGCAGCGGTCCAGGTGCGCCTGGGTTTTGCGCGTGGGCACGGTGCCCTCAAGCACCTGTTTCATCAGGTAAATGCGACCGCGTGGGCCGTCAAGCTCATCACCAAGCAATTGGTAGGTGGGGCAGGTGGCCGTGCAAAAGCCGCAGTGCACGCATTTGCGCAGAATGGCTTCAGCCGCCTGGCCATCGGGTGTGCCTTGGTACTGGGGAGCGAGTTGGGTTTGCATTGGCTGACTCTAAAGTGTTGGGGACGGAGCTGGCTCTGCTTCGCGGTAGTTGCGTTCTTTCCCGCAAGTTACAGGTGTGGGTACATGCGCCCCGGATTCAGGATGCCCGCCGGGTCGAACTCGGCTTTGAGGCGGCGGTGGATTTGCTCAAGGGCGGGTGTCAACGGGGCGAAGCAGTTTTTGGTCCGAGCGCTGCCGGCGGCAATGAAAACACTGGCCGAACCACCTGCCGCTGCGGCGGCCTGGCGCAGTTGTTCCATGGCCGACTCAGGCGCCCGCAGCCAGCGCTGGCCGCCATGCCACTCCACCAGCTGGGGCCAGGGCAGGTCCAGCACCAGGGCAGTTTGCGGCAGGCTCAATCGCCACAGGGCCAGCGGCTCGGGGGCGTTAGCGGGTGCAGCGAAGAAAGGCAGATTCAGGTCGCGGCAAGCGGTCCAGTCGGAGCCGGCCTGGGCATTGTCCATGCGCCGCCCTGGCACGTCAGCCAGCATCTTGGTGCAGGCTGACTCGACGGCAGCCACGGCGCCACGCAGGCGCACAAACAACAGTTCGGGCGTGCTGGGGGCGGTGTCGTCGCGCACCCAGCAGCTGGCGTTGAGCGGCAGCGGTTGCGCACCCCAGCGGTGTAATTGCGCCAGCGCGCTGGCCTGGTCGAGCTCGAACACCAGCGTGGCCTCGGCTGGCGCGACCGGCAGCACCTTGAGCGAGATCTCGGTGAGCAGCCCGAGCGTGCCCATGGCGCCCACCATCAGGCGCGACACGTCGTAGCCCGCCACGTTTTTCATGACCTGGCCACCAAAGGTGAGGTGCTCGCCGCGGCCATTGACGAGTTGCACGCCCAGCACATAGTCGCGCACGCCGCCAACGCTGGCGCGCGCCGGGCCGCTCAAACCGGCGGCCACCATGCCGCCGCAGGTGCCTGGCAGGGTCCCAAAGCGCGGTGGCTCAAACGCCAGGCACTGGCCTTTCTCAGCCAGTGTGGCCTCAAGCTCGGCCAACGGCGTGCCAGCGCGCACCGTGACCACCAGCTCGCTGGGCTCGTAGCTGACGATGCCCTGGTAGGGCGTGGTGTCGAGCAGCTCGCCTTGCGGCGTCTCGCCGTAAAAGTCTTTGCTGCCGCCGCCACGAATGCGCAACGGTGTGCGCTGCGCGGCAGCGGTCTTGATGTGATCAATGAGGTGTTGCAGGGCGGTGTCCATGGGTGCTCACGGGTGAAACAGTGACCCCGATGGTAGAACACAAGCCGGTGCTGACAGATTGAATTTTTCGAACGCGTTATGTTCGAAAAATTGTGCCGATGGGCTGCCTCAAATCTTCAGCGCTGCGCCAGATAGGCCAGCAGGGTGTCGCGCCAGCGGCGCACCAAACCCGCCGATTTCCAAAGCCACCAGAGTTTGCCGGTCCAGACCAGCGCCCGTCTGGGTTTGACGACCAGCAACAGCAGCAGGACCCCAGCGGGCCAAAGCGGGTTTTGATACAGCCATAACAAGGCCGATCTGACCCGGTCAGCCACGACCGCAGGGCCTTGCAGGCGTTGCAGGTCTGCGTTCAGTTGCAGGCGCAGTTCGGTGCTGCGAATCAGCAGACTCTGCTGGCGCGCAAGCAGGTCATTGGGGCTCATGGGGTGCGGCGGCATGGAAGCTGTCACGGTCTCGTTCAAGCTCGGCCAAACTGGTGCTGAACAGGTTGGTCTCGGCGCTCAGCCACCGTTGTGCCGCCCTCAGAAAAAGCCATGCGCCAATCAAAAAAAGCAAAGCCATGACGCCCACCGCAGCCAGCCGATAGCTGTCCCACAGCAGCAATATGACAAAGCCGCAGATCAATACGGCGGCCACGGTCAGGCTCAAGACTGCGCAAGCGCCCCAGAACAGTCCGATGACCAAGCGCTGCTTTTCCAGCCCCAACTCAGTGCCCAGCAAGGCCAGTCGAAGCCTTAAAAGTTCGACGACCGTGCCCAAGGACTGCTGAAACTGGCCAAACAGACCGGTGTTGGCACCTGCCATCAGGTTAGCGGCGGCTGATCAACAGCCCAACCACCAAACCCACACCCGCCGCGATGCCAATGGATTTCCACGGGTTGTCATGGACAAACACGTCAGTGGCGTGGCCTGCGGCCTTGGCCTTTTCGACGGTGGCCTGTTGCAGGTGCTGCAATTCGACCTTGGCTTTGCTCATGCGGTCGCGCATACGCTCACGCAGTTGGACGGCGCCTTCACCGGCCTGGTTGGCGGTGAGTTTTAAGAGCTCTTCTGCATCGGCAATGCCTTGGTGCAGATCGTCCATGAGTTTGTCTTTGCTGTGTTGAAGGGCGTCGGTCATGATGAATCTCCTGAGAAGTTAAAAACTTGAAAGATCAGTGTAGCCGTGGCTGGGGCTGAGTGCACGTCTGTTAGCGCACTTAATTGCGCTGAAATTGAGAAATATCATGGCCTTCAACCGGCATAAAAATTGACCGGCAAGCCAGCCACCTCGACGCGCATCGACAACACCTTGCCCGAGCGCGGAAAAGCCGCCAGTTCGGCCGCGCTGCGGTGATGCCGGGCGCTGGTCAGGTACAGGGTTTTGAGGTCTTCGCCGCCAAAGCAGGGCATGGTGGGGCATTGCAGCGGCACGGCAAATTCGGCCAGCAGGCCGCCGTCCGGCGCCAGTTGGCACACCCGCCGGCCTTCAAACATGGCGACCCAGTAGTTGCCTTGCGCATCGACCGTCGCGCCGTCCGGGCGGCCCCGGTAGCCGCCGTTGTCGCTGGCAGCAGGGTCAGCCTGCCAGCCCGGGGGTTTGGGCGCGAAGCTGGTGAGCACGCACTGGGCTGTCATGGCCGCAGTGGTCGCGTCAAAATCCCAGGCCCAGACGGTGTGGCTGGGTGTGTCGGCCCAGTACAGGCTGCGGTTGTCCGGGCTGAAAGCCAGGCCGTTGGCGGTGGTCATGCCCGCAGTGGGGCTGATCTTGCAGTGCACCCGCGGCGAACCGCTTTTGGCCAACTCGCGGGCGTCGATGCAATACAGTGCCGCGTTCTTCTTGATGCGGGTTTCGTCGATGGTGCCCACCCAGAATCGCCCCAGCGCATCGCACTTGCCGTCATTGGCGCGCATTTGCGCGGGGTCGTAGTCCAGCGTGGTCAGATGCTGCAACGGCCCGCCCCAGGTTTGCGCTCGAAAAATGCCGTGGCGCAGGGCAATCACCAGGCCGCCGCTGGCCGCAGGCGCGATGCAACCGGGTTCGCTGGGCATGTCCCAGGTTTCCACCGTGCCCATGTAAATGTTGGCGCGCAGAATCTGCTTGCCCGAAATGTCCACCCAGTACAGCATTTGCTCATGCGGGTGCCAAAACGGCGATTCGCCCAGGGCGGCTGTGTGATTGGTGACGGTTTGCCAGGCTTCTGGCGCATGGGCGGCGTTTGGGATCATGGTGTTGGCTCTGGTGGATGATTGGGTGAGCGCCAAGGTGGCGTGTGCCCACTCCGTTGACAGTGGTCTGCCGGGTAAGGCCGCGCACACCAATATGTGTCACGACGCAGGGTTACTGTAAATGGTGATCGATAAAAACCGCACCGGTTTGTCTAGCAAGCGCTCCGGGCCATGGGTGATTTCGCCCTCGAAGGTCAGGGTGTCGCCGGGCGCTAGCACGTACACCGTCTGGCCATGGCGGTACTCCAGCGTGCCTTCAATCATGTGAATGAACTCGGTGCCGGGGTGCTGAAACGTGGGAAAGCTCTCGGAGGGCTCCTCCATGGTGATCATGAAGGGCTCAAACAGCTTGCCCGGGCCTTGGTCATAAGCCAATAACTCGTAACTGTGCCCACTTTTGGTGCCACGGCGCACCACTTCCATGCCTTGCCCCTTTTTGACATGCTGGGCGCTGCCGGCAGGCGCGTCGTAATGCCTGAAAAGCATCGACATCGACACCCCCAGCGCGCGCGCAATGCGGCTCAGCGAATCCAGCCCCGGGGTGATCTGACCGGTCTCGATCTTGGACAGCATGCCCCGGCTGACCTCCGCCTGCGCTGACACCTGGGCCAGGGTGAGTTTGTGGCGCAGGCGCAGCTCGCGGATGGCGCTACCCACCGCTTGCGTGAGCAGGGGTGCGGCCACCGCATGGGTCTCGGATTGGTCTGAATTTTGCTTTAAAGTTTTCATCAGTAGAAATAAATGTGCTTCAAAAGAACTTTTTAAACAGGATAAACCCCATTATGAAAGCTTCTGGCTCGCCACCCATCTTCACCACGGCCTTTGAGGCACAAGCCTGGTTGACCCAACAAGGCATTAAATATGTGCTGGCACAGTTTGTCGACATCCATGGCGTGGCCAAGGCCAAGTCGGTGCCGGTGGCGCACTTGCCGTCGGTACTCAAGGATGGGGCCGGTTTTGCCGGATTCGCCATCTGGGGTGTCGGCATCGAGCCCAACGGGCCTGACTTCATGGCCGTGGGGGATTTGGCCACCCTGGCCCCCGTGCCATGGCAACCAGGGCTGGCGCGCATGGTGTGCGAGGGCCACGTCAACGGCGAGCCCTGGGGCTATGACTCGCGCGTGGTGCTGAAAAAACAAATCGCCCGCCTGAGCGAGCGCGGCCTGACGATTTTTACCGGGCTGGAGCCGGAATTTTCTTTACTCAAGCGCACGGCCAATGGCGGCATTGAGCCCTGTGATGCCAGCGACACGCTGGCCAAACCCTGCTACGACTACAAGGGCTTGTCGCGCGCCCGTGGCTACCTTGAAAAGCTGTCCGATTGTTTGCGTGAAGCCGGGCTGGACGTGTACCAGATCGACCACGAAGATGCCAACGGCCAGTTTGAGTTGAACTACACCTATGCCGACGGCCTGACCTCGTGTGATCACTTCATTTTCTTCAAGATGGCGGCCACCGAGATTGCCAATGAGATGGGGCTGATTTGCTCCTTCATGCCCAAGCCTTTTGGCAATCGCCCCGGTAACGGCATGCACATGCATGTGTCATTGGGCGACGGCCAGCGTAACCTGTTTGAAGACGACACCGACCCCAACGGGCTGCACCTGTCGCCGCTGGCCTACCATTTTTTGGGTGGCCTGTTGGCGCACGCACCGGCATTGGCTGCGCTGGCTTGCCCCACGGTCAATTCCTACAAGCGGCTGGTGGTGGGGCGCTCGCTTACCGGCTCGACCTGGGCACCGGCCTACATCAGCTATGGCGACAACAACCGCTCCACCATGGTGCGCATTCCCAAAGGTCGGCTGGAGTTGCGCCTGCCCGACGGCGCGTGTAACCCCTACCTGGTCACAGCCGCGCTGATTGCCGCCGGGCTCGACGGCATTGACCGCCAGCTTGACCCCGGTGCGCCGCACAACGACAACCTGTACGCGCTGACCCCGGAACAGCTCAAGGCGCGCGGCATCCAGGTGCTGCCGCAAAACCTGGAGCAGGCCCTGAACGCGCTGGAGGCTGATGCGGTCATTTGTGACGCACTGGGGCCAGTGGCCGGCGAGTTCCTGACGCTCAAGCGCGCCGAGTGGCTGGAATACATGCGCTACGTGTCGGACTGGGAGCTGAAAAGTTACCTCGAATTTTTCTAAAAAACCTGTCAACCCACAGCCTAAGGAGCACGTTTCATGTGCGGAATTGTCGGATTACTTGTCAAAAAACCCGCCCTGCAGGCGCATCTGGGCGAGCTCATGGTGCCCATGCTGCTGGGCATGACCGAGCGCGGCCCGGACTCTGCCGGCATGGCCGTGTTTGGAGCGCCGGTGGCCGCGAGCCAGCGCAAGATCAGCGTGTATTCGGGGCTGATGGCGCACGGCGAACACTTTGACTGGGCGGGCTTGGTCGATGCGCTCAACGACGCGCTGGGTGACCAGGCCACCGTGCAAGCCAGTGGCAACCAAGCGGTACTCACGACAGGCTTGGACCCGGCTGCGGTGCGCCACTGGATTTTGGCGCAGCACCCCAAGCTGCACGTTTTGTCCACTGGGCGCGCCATTGAGCTCTACAAGGACATCGGCACCCCGGCGCAAGTGGCCAGCCGCTACAACTTCAAAGCCCTGACTGGCACGCATCTGGTGGGCCACACCCGTATGGCGACTGAATCGGCGGTGACACCCGACCGCGCCCACCCATTCACTGCTGGCGAAGACTTTTGCCTGGTGCACAACGGCTCGCTGTCCAACCCCTACGGCGTGCGCCGCATGCTGGAGCCGCACGGCATTCACTTTGACACCGACAACGACACCGAAGCCGCCTGCCGCTTCCTGGAGTGGCGCCTGCGCGAGGGCGACACGCTCAAGGCCGCGCTGCAAAAAGGCTTTGAGGCGCTCGATGGTTTCTACACCTTCCTGATGGGTACGGCCACCGAGCTGGCGCTGATCCGCGACCCGTTTGCCTGCAAGCCCGCCGTGGTGGCCGAGACCGACGACTACGTGGCCATTGCCTCCGAGTTCCGCTCGCTGGCCCATCTGCCCGGCATCCAGCAGGCCCGGGTGTTCGAGCCTGCCCCCGAAGAAATGTATGTCTGGAGCGTCCAATGAAAAAGCTGACTTTTGACCTTGCCCAAACCCCGCTGCGCGAGGTCAACCAGTACCTGCACGGCGCCGCCGATGCGCTGAGTGGCCAGCAGATCGACATCCTCAACCCCGACGGTGCGCACAACGTCGCCGTGGGGCTGAACGCGCCGGTCAACATCACCGTGCACGGCCACGCAGGCTACTACGCGGGCGGCATGAACAAGTTGGCCAGTGTGCTGATTGAAGGCAGCGCCGGCACCGGCGTGGCCGAAAACATGATGAGCGGCACGGTGCACGTTAAAGGCTTTGCCTCCAATGGCGCCGGGGCCACGGCACGTGGCGGCCTGCTGGTGATCGAGGGCGATGCGGGCCTGCGCTGCGGCATCTCGCTCAAGGGCGGCGACATTGTGGTGGGCGGTTCGGTGGGCAGCTTCAGCGGCTTTATGGCGCAGGCTGGGCGCATGGTGATTTGCGGCAACGCCGGTCATGCGCTGGGCGACTCAATCTATGAGGCGGTCATTTACCTGCAGGGTGAGGCGGCTTCTTTGGGGGCCGATGCGCAGTTTGAGCCGATGACCGATGCCGACCTTGCCACCGTGGCCGAGCTGCTGGCCGCCGCCGGCCTCCAGCACGACCCGCAGCACTTCAAACGCCTTGCCTCAGCGCGCAAGCTGTACCACTGGAATGCCGACGCCAATCAGGAATATTAAGGAACCCACACCATGTCTGCCAACGAACATCCCCTGCATTTCAAGCACCTGCAACGCGAAGAGTCGGCCGGTTTTGACCGCCATGTGCAAGACTACATTCAGCGTGCCTCGGCCACCGGCCTGTATGAAATCCGCGGCCTGGGCGCCAAGCGTCGCGTGCCCCACTTTGACGACTTGGTGTTTCTGGCGGCCAGCCTGTCGCGTTACCCGCTGGAGGGTTACCGCGAACGCTGCGTCACCAAAACCGTGCTGGGCACGCGCTTTGCCAAAAAGCCGATTCAGCTCGACATTCCCATCACCATTGCCGGCATGAGTTTTGGCTCGCTCTCAGCCAATGTCAAAGAGGCTTTGGGCCGCGCCGCCACGGCCATGGGCACCTCCACCACCACGGGTGACGGCGGCATGACAAGCGAAGAGCGTGACTCGTCCAAAACGCTGGTTTACCAATGCCTGCCGTCGCGCTACGGTTTTGACCCTGACGACGTGCGCCGCGCCGATGCCATTGAGGTGGTGATCGGACAGGGTGCCAAGCCGGGCGGTGGCGGCATGTTGCTGGGCCAGAAAGTGGGGCCGCGCGTGGCCAAAATGCGCACCCTGCCCGAAGGCATTGACCAGCGCTCGGCCTGTCGCCACCCGGACTGGACCGGCCCCGACGACCTGGCCATCAAGATTCAGGAACTGCGTGAAATCACCGACTGGGAGAAACCGATTTACGTCAAGGTGGGCGCCACTCGGGTCTTCAACGACGTCAAGCTCGCGGTGCACGCCGGCGCTGACGTGGTGGTGGTGGACGGTATGCAGGGCGGCACCGCAGCCACCCAAACCTGCTTCATCGAGCATGTGGGCATCCCCACGCTGGCGGCGGTGCGCCAGGCGGTGGACGCGCTGGAAGACTTGAATATGAAAGGCAAGGTGCAGTTGATCGTGTCGGGCGGCATCCGCACCGGGGCCGACGTGGCCAAGGCCATTGCCATGGGGGCCGATGCCGTGTCGCTGGGCCAGGGCATGCTGATGGCCATGGGTTGCAACCGCGATGTGTACTTTCAAGACGGCCAGCCCATCAGCGCCGAGGCCGACTACGCCGCCTTGGGCACCGCGCCCGGCTTTTGCCACCACTGCCACACCGGTAAATGCCCGGTGGGCGTGACCACGCAAGACCCGGTGCTGGAGCAGCGCCTGCAGCCCGAGTGGGCGGCCAAGCACCTGCGCAACTACCTCAAGACCCTGACCATGGAACTCACCACGTTGGCACGCGCCTGCGGCAAGCAGGACGTGCACCACCTGGAACCCGAAGACCTGGTCGCCCTCACTGTGGAAGCCGCTGCCATGGCGCGCCTGCCGCTGGCGGGGACGAACTGGATCCCGGGTATGCAGGCGTTTTAAGCCGCGCTGAAACGCGGGTGCCTGCCGGGGCAGGCGGGCACAGAACGACCTGGCAGTCAGCGTTCAGACTGCAGTGAATTCCACCAGCGCCAGCAGGCTGTCTGGCGTTTGGGGCACGATGTGCAATTGCGCCTGGGCGCGTGCGCAGAGGGCGTGGTCGGGCAGCAGGGGTTCCTTGTCACGACCCGTGCCATCTGCCACATTGAAGCTGCCTTTGAGCACCAGCAGAATGCATTCGCCTTGTGCCTTGGTCGGCTGGGCCACCACCTTTAAGCGCGCCTGGCACTGACCGCGCATGGTCATCACATTGAGGCACTGCAGTGGTGCACCAGTGACGCGGGCCACGCGCTCAGTGTTGCCGTCATAGCGGGCGCTCTGGTACAGGCCAATGTGCAGGCTGTGCTGGTCGTTGGCCTCAATCAAATCCAGCGCGGTGCCGCCGACCAACAGGCTGAGGCGGTCCACCCCGGGAAAGCACGAAAAAGGACCGTCGCGCGCAATGGTGGCCAGGCTCACCCTCCAGCGCCACGAACTGGCATCAGCACCTGCGTCTGTAACCATGCCCGTCACTGCGCCCGCGCTTGTGCCAACGGCCAACGTGCGGGTGAAGCCACCCCCGTTGCGCCAGGGCTCGTGCGGCACATCGGCCACGGCAAAACGGTACACAGCGGGCAGCACAAGCGCCATCAGGACACTGCACCCAGGCCGTATTTTCCCACCAGCAACTGGCCGCTGGCAAAGCGCTCGTAAGCATAGGGTGCGAGTGAAATGTCGGGCGTCATGCCCAGAGCTTCCTGCGCCAGCACGCGCCCCACGGCGGGCGACAGCTTGAAGCCGTGGCCCGAAAAACCGTAGCCCACCACCACGCCATCAACCCCCGGTATGCGCCCCAGCACCGGGTTCCAGTCGGGTGTCACGTCATAGACGCCGGTCCACGAGGAGGCCATGCCGGCCTCGCCAAAACTCGGAAACCGTGCCGCCGCCTGTTCGCCAATGCTGACGATGTAGTCCAGCGAGATGTCGCCCTGTTCGTTGTTCAGGTCGGTCAGGGTCTCACCGACCGTGCCTTCGCTTACCAGCATTTGGGTGCCGCCGTAGCTGCGGCAATACAGCATGCCGGGCGAACCCAGGTCTTTGAACACCGGCATGGCAAAGGTGTAGGGCTGCGGGCCTTCCAGCGCCAGCACGGTATGGCGCTCGGGCTTGACCGGCATCGGCAAGCCGACCCAGTCCTGCAGCTGCGCGGCCCAGATGTTTTGCGTGCTCACCAGCGTACCGCACTGAAAGTTGCCCGCTGAGGTGGCCACGCCCACCACCCGGTTGCCCTCGCGCAGCAGCCTGGTCACCGTCACGCCCTCCATGATCTTCACCCCGCCTCGGCGCGCGCTGCGGGCAAAGCTGGTGGCCACCAGGTAGGCATCGGCAAAACCGGCTTCGGGCTCGTAGCCGATCAGTGCGGCATCTTGCAGGCTGGCAATGGGCAGCAGGGCCTCGCCTTGCTGGCGGTCCAGAAGTTGCACCTCGATGCCCTGGGCCTGCTGGGCTTGCAGGGCGGCAGCCAAGGGGGCCAGCTTGGGGCCATCAGGCGCGGCAATCAGGTAGCCGCACCTGACCAGGCCGGCGGCGGCATCCTCGTCGCCCAGGTAGGTAGCAAAGTCGGTAAACGCGGTCCAGGAGTCCTTGGCCAGCGCCACGTTTTCCGGTACTGAATAATGGGTGCGCAAAATGCCCGAAGACTGCGACGTGGTGCCTGCACCAATCTGGCTTTGCTCCAGCACCAGCACACTTTTGGCGCCCAGGCTGCTCAGGTGGTAGGCCACCGAGCAACCGATCACACCCGCACCAATCACGATCACGTCATAACGCTGCATAGCACCGCCTTTGAAAAAAATGAATGAGTAGATAGCTTAGGCGCGGTGGCGCTGGTTGGTATCAGCATATGAATAACTTATTACCAGCAGCACTTTGGCTTATGTTGTTCTGTCAGAATGCGACTTTTGGCTATCATCAAGCCCATGCCGATCACCCCGCCTGTTGACCTGAACGCGCTGCAGACCTTCGTGGTGTTTTGTGAAGCCGGCTCCATGACGCTGGCGGCAGCCCGGCTGGGGGTGTCACAAAGCGCCGTCAGCCAACTGATCAAGCGCCTGGAACTGAATATGGCCTGCGCCCTGCTGGACCGCGATGCCCGCCCGGCCCAGCTCACCCAGGCCGGGCGCACGCTGCTGGCGCTGGCGCGTGATTTGCTGGCGCACGCCAACAGCATGGCCGAGCGGGTGCGCCAGGGCGGCTTGTCAGGGCACCCCCGGATCAGGCTGGGCTGTGTCGATTCTTTTGCCGCCACGGTCGGCCCGGCACTGGTGCGCGCCCTCTCCAACGAGGCCAGCGAACTGCATCTGGGCTCCGGCCTGACGCCCGATCTGCTCACGCAGTTGCTCGGGCGCGAGCTCGACCTGGCGATTTGCACCGATGCCGCCACCAGCCAGCCGCGCCTGACGCAAACCCCGCTGTTTGCCGAGTGCTTTGTGCTGGTGCTGCCGCTGGCCTATGCCGGCACGCCGCAACCGGCGCTGGCGGACTTGCCCGCGCAGTTGCCGCTGATTCGCTACAGCCTGCGCTCGCTCATCGGCCAGCAGGTGGAGCGCTATTTGCACCACATGGGCATGGCGGCCGAGCGCCGCTTTGAGTTTGATGCCACCGACCCCCTGCTAAGTCTGGTAGCAGCCGGGCTGGGCTGGGCCATCAGCACGCCGCTGTGCTTGTGGCAGTCACGTCACTTCATTGGCCAGGTGGCGGTGTTTTCCCTGGCTCGAACAGCGCTGGGGCAACGCGAATTTTTTCTGCTGCAGCACCGCGGTGAGTGGCCACAGTTGGCCGACGACATGGCCCAAGTCACGCGCCAGGTGGTGCGCCACAGCCTGCTGCCAGAGATGCGGGCGGCCTTGCCCACGTTGCCTGATGAGGCCTTGGCGTTTTTCTGAGCCCTTTTTTCAAACCTTTTCATTCCACCACCATGAGTCCATCATCAGCACCTTTTGAGTTGACGCAAGGCAGTACCGCGCTGCTGATTTCCATGCCACACGTCGGCACCCGGCTGCCCGCAGACCAAGCCGCGCGCATGACCCCCGAGGCAGCGGCGCTGACCGACACCGACTGGCACATCGACCAGCTCTACGGCTTTGCCAGCGCCATTGGTGCGTCAGTGCTCAAGGCGCAGTACTCGCGCTATGTGATCGACCTGAACCGGCCGCCCAGCGGCGAAAGCCTGTACCCTGGCCAGACCACCACCGGCCTGTGCCCCACCGAAACCTTTCGTGGCGAGCCCCTGTACCTGCCAGGCTGCGCGCCGGATGCGTCCGAGATCGCCCACAGGCGCAGCCGCTACTGGCAGCCCTACCACGACGCGCTGGCCGCAGAACTTACCCGCTTGCGGCAACAGCATGGTCAGGTCTTGCTGTGGGACGCGCATTCCATCGCCAGCGTGTTGCCGCGCCTGTTCGAGGGCAAGTTGCCCGACCTGAACTTTGGGACAGCTGATGGCAGCAGTTGCGCACAGCCAGTGCTTGATGTCGCCCTGGCGCAGGTTCAAGCCGTCGATTGGAGCCGGGTGGTCAATGGCCGCTTCAAGGGCGGCTACATCACCCGTCACTACGGCCAACCCGCCAGCGGCGTGCATGCCATCCAACTGGAGCTGTGCCAATGCCTGTACATGGACGAAGCAGCCCCGTTTGCCTACCAGCCGGCTCGGGCAGACAGGCTGCAGACCGACCTGCAACACATGCTGCTGGCGGCGCTTGGCGCATTGCCCGGCGCGGCGTCATCGGAAAATTAGTCATGGGAATTGAAGACAGGGACTGGTATCAGGATGCGCAGCGTGAGCGGGAAAAACAAGAGCAGCTTGACGCAACGCGCGGCAAATTTTCTGCGTTTTCGCGCAAACATCTGGGCGCGAAAGCCGCGTCGCCGACCAAGACCGGCCTCATTCCGATGATGGTCTTTTGGTGCGTGGTCATGGGGCTTTTGTACGTGGTTATGACGCACTACCTCAAGCCCAAGCAAGCCCAGGTGCTGGCCAACGGTGATTTGGTGATCACTCGGTCGCACGATGGCCATTTCTACGCCGTGGGCACCATCAACGGCAAGGAAGCCAATTTCATGGTCGATACCGGTGCGTCGCTGGTGAGCGTGAGTGAGAAATTTGCCCAGCAAGCCTTCATTCGTGGTGGCGTGCCGACCACGTTCCACACCGCCAATGGCAGTCGCCCCGGGCGCGTTGTGGAGGGCTTGGGTGTGTCGATCGGGCCGGTGAGCGTCACCAACGTCAAAGTGGGCGTGGGCTTGAATCTTGGTGATGAAAAAGATGCCCTTTTGGGTCAGTCGTTCCTGTCGAAATTCGACATCACAATGACCAAGAATCAGATGGTGCTTCGGGCGCGGTAAGCGGGTGGGGGATGTAAAAAAACCCACCGCAGCCGAAGCCGGGTGGGTTTGAAGGCTCAAGGTGAAACTGCTTTTTTGGCTGCCAGCCCTTGATGCCGGCAACCCCCTCTCTGATCAGCGGCCGTAAGCCGACTCGCCGTGTGACGTGATGTCGAGACCTTCACGCTCGTTCTCTTCGCTGACACGCAGTCCGATGACCATGTCGGCAATTTTGTAGGCGATGAACGCCACCACAGCCGACCAGACAATGGTGATGAGCACGCCCTCGCCCTGGATCAGCAACTGGCTGGCGATCGAGAAGTCTTCGGCGCCGGTGCCGCCCAGGCTGGGGGCTGCAAAAACACCGGTCAGCATGGCGCCGGTGATGCCACCGACACCGTGCACGCCAAACACGTCGAGCGAGTCGTCAGCGCCGAGCATCTTCTTCAGGCCTGTCACGCCCCACAGGCACAGGAAGCCTGCCGCAAAGCCGATCACGATGGCGCCCATCGGGCCGACCACACCGCAGGCGGGTGTGATGCCGACCAAACCAGCCACAGCACCGGAAGCGGCGCCCAGCATGGAGGCCTTGCCCTTGGTCAGCGCCTCGCCCATGCACCAGGCCAGGATGGCAGCAGCAGTGGCGGTGATGGTGTTGATGAAGGCCAGGGTGGTGGCGCCATTGGACTCGAGGTTGGAGCCGGCGTTAAAGCCGAACCAGCCTACCCACAACATGCAGGCGCCCAGCATGGTCATGGTCAGGTTGTGCGGGGCCATGGATTCCTTGCCGTAGCCAATGCGCTTGCCCACCAGGTAGGCGCCAACCAGACCGGCCATGGCTGCATTAATGTGCACCACGGTACCACCGGCAAAGTCGAGCGCGCCCTTATCAAGCAGATAGCCGCCGGCGCCCCACACCATGTGGGCAATCGGCAGGTAGCTGAAGGTGAACCAGATCACCGAGAACAGCAGAACGGCGCTGAACTTCATGCGCTCTGCGAACGAGCCCACGATCAGGGCGCAGGTCAGGCCGGCAAAGGTCAGCTGGAAAGCGACAAAAATCAGCTCGGGTATTTTCACGCCGGCGCTGAAGGTGTCGGCCATGGAGTCGGTGGTGATGCCCGCCAGGAACATCTTGCTGCCGTCCGCGATGATCAGTCCTTCGCCACCAAAGGCAAAACTGTAGCCGTAGATGACCCACAGCACGCCGATCAGTGAGAACACCACCAGCACCTGCATCAGCACGGAAAGCATGTTCTTGCTGCGCACCAGGCCGCCATAGAACAGCGCGAGGCCGGGCACCATCAGCATGACCAGCATGGTGGAGACCATCATCCAGGCGGTGTCGCCCTTGTCGATGGTGGGGGCGGGGTCGGCGGCAGCTGGTGCGGCTTCAGCCGGGGCCGCTTCAGCGACTGCTGGCGGCGCGGCTTCAGCGGCGGCCGGAGCGGCCTCCATGGCGGCCGCTGGCGTTGGTTCTGGCGCTGCGGTGGTTTGTGCCATGGCAACGCCGCCAATGAGCAGACTCAAACCCAGGGTGAGGGAGGCAAGTAGTTTTTTCATGATGGTGATCTCAAGTCGGGTTGTTTAGAGCGCTTCCACTCCGGTTTCACCGGTGCGAATACGGACGACCTGCTCAATGGGCGTGACAAAAATCTTGCCGTCGCCGATCTTGCCGGTGCGCGCGGCGCCTTCGATGGTCTCGATCACGCGTTCCAGCAGATCGTCGGCCACGGCGGCTTCCACTTTGACTTTTGGCAAAAAGTCCACCACGTATTCCGCGCCGCGGTAGAGTTCGGTGTGGCCTTTTTGACGACCGAAACCCTTGACTTCGGTCACGGTGATGCCCTGCACGCCGATGCCGGAGAGCGCTTCGCGCACCTCGTCGAGCTTGAAGGGTTTGATGATGGCGGTAACAAGTTTCATGCAGACTCCTTGGATTGGTAAACGTGATTGATGCCGGATGATTGAAGCTTCATATGCTCTCCAACGGTTGAATGGACAGGCTTGATAAGCAGGGTTCGTGCCAGCTATTCCTGCCCAGAACGAGACAAGACCCTCGCCACATGGCAATTCGTGCAGTCCGGGGTGATGGATTGCTTCACTTTGTTCGCAATGACGATGTTCTTCTTTGTAAACAAGGCTGGTGCGCTAAGATGTTTGTGAAATCAAACTGCGCGCACCATAAGAGTGCATATTTTGTTTGTCTGTTGGCGACAAACGCACTTTTTAAAGCGGGGTATCTCGATGAGTTTGTCTTTGGTGCAAAGCCGGGCCCTGCTGGGGCTGGAGGCTGCGTCCGTCACGGTCGAGGTGCATCTGGCCAACGGCTTGCCCAGCTTCACGCTGGTGGGTCTGGCCGACGTGGAGGTCAAGGAAGCGCGCGAGCGGGTGCGCTCAGCCATTCAAAACTCGGGCCTTGAGTTTCCCAACAACAAAAGAATCACCGTCAATCTGGCGCCCGCCGATCTGCCCAAGGACTCCGGCCGCTTCGACCTGCCGATCGCCCTGGGCATTCTGGCGGCCAGCGGCCAGATCGACGCCGCCCGTCTGGCCGGATACGAATTTGCCGGCGAACTGTCACTCTCGGGCGAATTGCGCGCGGTGCGCGGTGCCCTGGCAATGAGCCTGGCGCTGCACGCCAGCCATGTCGTGACCCTGCTGGTGTTGCCGCCCGGCAGCGCCGAGGAAGCCGCGCTGGTGCCGGATGCGCAGGTCTATCGGGCGCAGCACCTGCTCGACGTGGTGCAGCATTTCCTGCCGCAGGCGGCGGATGCGCCCGCCACCGAGCCGGCCAGCGGCTGGAGTCGAGTCAGCGCGGTGACGCAAATACAGGAAGCGCACTACCTCGACCTGGCCGACATCAAGGGCCAGCTGGGCGCCAAAAGGGCGCTCGAGATCGCCGCCGCCGGTGGCCACAGCCTGTTGCTGACCGGGCCGCCCGGGGCCGGCAAGTCGATGTTGGCGCAGCGGTTTGCCGGCCTGCTGCCGCCCATGAGCACCGACGAGGCGCTGCAAAGCGCGGCCATTGCCAGCCTGGGCGGACGTTTTGCGTTGGCGCAATGGGGCCAGCGGCCCACCTGTCATCCGCACCACACGGCCAGTGCGGTGGCGCTGGTGGGAGGTGGTTCGCCGCCGCGACCGGGAGAAATTTCACTGGCGCACCACGGCGTACTTTTTCTCGACGAGTTTCCCGAGTTCTCACGTGCCGCGCTGGAGGCCTTGCGCGAACCGCTGGAGACCGGACGCATCACCATCTCGCGGGCGGCACGGCGCGCCGACTTTCCGGCCCAGTTTCAGCTGATTGCGGCCATGAATCCCTGCCCGTGCGGCTATTTGGGGTCATCGCAAAAGTCTTGCCGCTGCACCCCCGACCAGGTGGCGCGCTACCAGGCCAAGCTCAGCGGTCCGCTGGTGGACCGCATCGACCTGCATGTGGAAGTGCCGGCTGTTGCCAGTGCCGACCTGCTGCAGGCGCCCGCGGGTGAGTCCACTGCCGACATCCGCGCGCGCTGCACTGCAGCGCGCGAGCGCGCCGTGGTACGCCAGGGCGTGGCCAATCAGGCCCTGCAGGGGCAGCAACTCGACAAGCACCTGTTGCTCGACGAGGCGGCGGCCAAATTTTTGAATGTGGCCGCCACCCGCCTGGGCTGGTCGGCACGCAGCACCCACCGCGCGCTCAAAGTGGCGCGCACCATTGCCGACCTTGCCGGCGCACGCAGCACCCAGGTCAGCCATGTGGCCGAAGCCATGCAATACCGGCGGGCCTTGCGCACCAGCTAGCTCCAAAGAGCCTCGTCATGGCGATACGATAGTGAAGCAATCCGCGCCGTCTCATCGTTTTGATGCCGCCTTTGTGTTGCGCCTGTCGCTGGCGCAACTGATCAGTTGGGGCAGCGTTTTTTACCTTTTTTCCTTGCTCATCGATCCGCTGGAGCGTAACCTCGGCCTGAGCCGCGCGCAGGTGTCGCTGGCGTTCAGCCTGGGTTTGCTGGCCGAAGGCCTGATGGCCTATCCGGTGGGCCGCTGGATCGACCGTGGCCACGAGCGGGTGGTGATGACGGCGGGCTCGGTGCTGGCCGGGGCGTGCCTGCTGCTGCACAGCGTGGTCACCAGTCTGGCCGGCCTCTATGCGGTCTGGCTGGGCCTGGGCGCGGCCATGGCGGCGGTGCTGTATTCACCCGCCTTTGCCTTGGTGACGCGACGCTTTCCGCACGATTTTCGCCGCGCCATCATCACGCTGACATTTTTGGGCGGCCTCGCCAGCACGGTTTTCATTCCGCTCACGGCCGGGCTGATGAGCGCCTTGGGCTGGCGCGCCGCCCTGGTTGTGCTGGCCCTGCTGCACCTGCTGCTGTGCGCGCCGCTGCACTGGTTCACCTTGCAGGGTGCGCCGCAGCGCCTGAGGCCAGCCGCTGGCAGGGATGCCAGCCGTGATGCGGGCCTGCGGCCCTTGCTGCGCAGCGCGCCTTTCATGTTGATTGGCGTTTTTACCGTGCTGATGATGTCGGTCACAGTGGCCATTCCAGCGCACATGGTGAGTCTGCTGCGTGAAAACGGCTTGCCCGAGTTCTGGGTGATTGCCTTGCCGGCCGCCATTGGCGCAGCGCAAGTGGTGGGGCGCTTGCTGCTGTACTTCTTTGAGCACCATGTTGACCTGCACCGGGTGAACCGGTTGGTGCCGCTGCTGATCCCGCTGGGTGTTGGGGCGTTGCTGCTGGCGCCCATGACGGGCACCTGGCAGGTGGCGGTGGTGGGCCTGTTCGTGCTGCTCTACGGGCTGGGCAACGGCATGCTCACCATCGTCAAGGGCACGGCGATTGCGCAGTACGTGAGCCGCGACCATGTGGCCACGCTCAACGGCGCCCTGGGCGTGCCGCTGGCGCTGGCACGCGCTGCGGCACCGCTGGTGCTGGGCGTGATGTGGTCGCCGCAGGACGGCTACAGCCACGGCTTGTGGCTGCTGCTGGGCCTGAGCGTGCTGGGCGTGGGCGCCCTGATGCTGGCGCAGCGCCGGAGCTTGCGCCTGACCGGCCTGCAGTCGCTGGAAGCCGACGGCCCAGCTTGAGCTTGCCTGACGTTGCACGGGCTCGAGGATTACAAATTGGGCGCCAGCAGGCGCTGCAGTTCACGCTCGTTCATGCCGCGCCGCGCCGCCAGGTCCTTGAGCTGGTCGTCGCCAATTTTTCCCACGTTGAAATAGGTGCTGTCGGGATGGCCGATGTAGAAGCCGCTGACGCTCGCCGCCGGGTTCATGGCCAGGCTCTCGGTCAGCGTCATGCCGATGTCGTCGCATTGCAGCAGCGCAAACATGTCCTTCTTGACGCTGTGGTCGGGGCAGGCCGGGTAGCCCGGCGCCGGGCGGATGCCCTGGTATTTTTCTGTGACCAAATCGTTCACGGTCAAGGTTTCGTCGGGCGCGTAGCCCCAAAGGTCGGTGCGCAGCTTCTTGTGCAGGCATTCGGCAAAGGCTTCGGCCAGCCTGTCAGCCAGCGACTTGAACAGGATGGCGCTGTAATCGTCGTGCGCCGCCAGAAACTGCGCTTCTTTCTTCTCGCTGCCCAGTCCTGCGGTGACCGCGAAGACGCCGACGTGGTCCTTGATTTTGCCGCCCTTGGGCGCGACAAAATCCGCCAGGCAACGGCTCGGGCGCATGACGCCGTCGATCTCTTCCTTGGCCGCCTGCTGGCGCAGGCCGTACCAAGTCATGGCCACGGTGCTTCGGCTCTCGTCGGTGTAGAGCTCGATGTCGTCGTCATTGACGGAATTGGCCGGGTAAATGCCCAGCACGCCATTGGCGCTGAGCCAGCGGCCCTCGATGATTTTCTTCAACATGGCCTGGCCGTCGGCATAGACCTTCTTGGCCTCGGCGCCAACCACCTCATCATTGAGAATTGCCGGGAACGGCCCGGCCAGATCCCAGGTCTGAAAGAACGGCCCCCAGTCGATGTACTGGGCAATCTCGGCCAGATCAAAGTTCTTGAAGACGCGTTTGCCAATGAACTTTGGCGTTGTAGGCTGGTAGCTGGCCCAATCGATGGGCGTTTTGTTGGCGCGCGCCTTGGCCAGCGGCCATAGCGGCGTGACCTTTTTGTTGGCGTGTTGCTGGCGCACCCGTTCGTAGTCGGTGTTGAGTTCTTCCACAAAGGTCTTGACACCCTCGCCGAGCAGGTTTTGCGCCACGCCCACGCTGCGCGAGGCATCGGGCACATAGACCACCGGGCCGTCGTAGTGCGGTGAAATCTTCACGGCGGTGTGGACCCGGCTGGTGGTGGCGCCGCCAATGAGCAGCGGAATCTTCTTGATGCGGAAATAGTCGTCCTTCTGCATCTCGCC
>JAABQI010000045.1 GCA_011391545.1 Rhodoferax sp. | reverse complement strand
GGCGCAAAGGTCATGACCACCGACTTGAAGTTGATCAGCAATGCTTCTGACGCAGCGTTGTAAGGGCGCAGGGGCTCGCCGTCAAATTCGGCCGGATCGGTGGCGGCCACCTCGAACGCACTGTTATCCAGCAAGATGTCGCCGGCAATGGTGTGAATGCCCAGGCCTTGCAGGCGGCGCAGCAGCAGCCAGAGTTTTTCCAGCACCAGTTTGGGGTCGCCCTGGCCCTGGATGACCACATCGCCCTGCAGCACGCCGTTGACCACTTGGCCTGCCACCCAGACCGGCGTGCGCCAGGTGTAGGCCGGCCCGAGCAGGTCGAGCGCGGCATAGGTGGTGACCAGCTTCATGACCGATGCCGGGTTCATGGGCTGGTCTGCGCGGTGGCTTAGGCGTGGCGCGGTGCGGCCATCGGCCTCAACGACCAGCAGGGCAACCGCATCCGCCGGCACCTGGGCACGGTTCAACGCCATCAGCACGGGCTCTGGCAAGGCTTGCGCCGAGGTGATACCGCTGAAAAAGCCGGTCAACAGGCAGAGCAGGGTGCTTGAGAGGTGGCGTATGAGGGGTTTCAGGGCTTGCATTTTTCCATTATGAAGTGTCGGGCGGTCGCCAACCGTCCATTGCATTATTCTTGAGCCTGTTGTTTGAATTGGAACATTTCTCCCCATGGAAAAAATCATCCTCATCACGGGCGGCGGGCGCGGCATTGGCGCAGCCTGCGCGCTGCTGGCAGCCCGGCAAGGCTACACCGTTTGCATTAGTTACATTGCCGACGAAGCGGCGGCCACCCAAGTCGTTGCCGACATTGAAAGAGGCGGCGGCAAGGCGTTGGCGATTCAGGCCGACGTGTCTGACGAGGTGGACGTTGAACGCCTCTTCGCGCAGATGGACAAGCAATTGGGGCGTTTGCACGCGCTCATCAACAACGCGGGCATTTTGTTTCCGCAAATGCGTGTTGAGCGAATGGACGCGGTGCGCATCAATCGCCTTTTGGCCACCAATGTGACCGGCAGTTTCTTGTGCGCACGCGAGGCGGTGCGGCGCATGTCGACCCGTCACGGTGGCCCGGGCGGCGGCATCGTCAACATTTCCTCGCGCGCCGCAGTCCTTGGCTCGCCCGGAGAGTATGTCGACTATGCGGCGTCAAAAGCCGCACTGGACGCCTTGACGATCGGCTTGTCGAAGGAGGTGGCCAATGAAAAGATACGTGTCAATGGGGTGCGCCCAGGTCTGATTCATACCGCCATACATGCCAGCGGTGGCGAGCCGGGCCGCGTCAGCAGACTGCAGTCGTCGGTGCCCATGGCGCGGGGCGGTGAGCCGCTGGAGGTGGCAAATGCTGCACTGTGGCTGCTCTCGGATGAGGCGTCTTACACCACCGGCTCTTTTATCGATGTGTCGGGTGGACGCTGACCGGGCTGGTTCCAGCAGTTGCCCAAGTGTGGGTCAACAGTGTGGCTAAATTCAACTTCTATCGCCAGAAAGCAAAATGGGTTAGCAGTCAAAAACTGCTAACCCATTGATTTTATTGGTCGGAATGAGAGGATTCGAACCTCCGACCCCTTCGTCCCGAACGAAGTGCGCTACCAGGCTGCGCTACATTCCGATTTTGCCCTGAACGTCAGGATTGGCGCTCCAGCAACTGAGCCGCCAATTGTATCAAACACTGCCTGTGCGCATTGTCTGGCAACTGCTCTGCCGCGGTGATGGCGCGGCGTGCCTCGTCGGCCGCCGCCTTGCGTGCCACATCGAGCGCGCCGGTGGCTTGCACAATGGACACCACCTGGTCGATCAGCTCAAGCTTGCCGGTTTCGATGGCGCTTTGAATGAGGTCGCGCTCGCTCGGGCTGCCGCGTTGCATGGCGGCGATCAGGGGCAGCGTGGTCTTGCCTTCGCGCAGGTCGTCGCCCAGGTTCTTGCCCATGACCGTGGCATCGCCGGTGTAGTCGAGCACGTCGTCGATGACCTGAAATGCGGTGCCCAGTGCTTGGCCGTATTCGGCGCAGGCAGCCTCTGTGGTGGCATCGGCGCCCGCCAGAATGGCGCCCACGCGCGCGCTGGCTTCGAACAGTTTGGCGGTTTTGGAGCGGATCACCTGCAGGTAGCCGGCTTCATCGAGCGCGGCGTTGTGCATGTTCATCAACTGCATGACCTCGCCTTCGGCAATGATGTTGGTGGCGTCTGCCAGCACTTCCATGATGCGCATGTTTTGCGCATCGACCATCATCTGAAAGGCGCGGGAATATAAAAAATCGCCCACCAGCACGCTGGCCGGATTGCCAAAGGTTTCATTGGCGGTGGCGTTGCCGCGGCGCAGCGATGAGTCGTCCACCACGTCATCGTGCAGCAGGGTGGCGGTGTGGATGAACTCCACCACGGCCGCCAGGTTGAAGCGCTGCGCGCCTTTGAAGCCGAGCGCGCCGCAAATCAACAGCAGCAGGGCGGGCCGCAAGCGTTTGCCGCCGGCCGAGATGATGTAGCGGGAGACCTGCCCCACCAGCGGCACGCCGGAGTCGAGTCGTTGCGCAATCACTGTGTCAACCTCGCGCATGTCCTGCGCGATGATCGCCGTGGCGTTGGTGTTTTGGAGTGGGTGGCGTGCAAGACAGTGGCTCGGTTGGTTGCTCGCATTATAGAAAGCCTGTGCGCTGCTTTTGTCTTCCTGGGGTGGCGATATGACCGGAAGCCAGCATTTTTAGAAACTTGTGTGATAATGACGGGCTCTGCGAAAATTCGTTTGCAGGGTAAATCTTTGAAGAGGTCAATATGTACGCGGTCATAAAAACCGGTGGCAAGCAATATCGGGTTGCTGCTGGCGAAAAAATTAAAGTAGAACAGATTGCTGCGGATGTAGGCCAAGAGATTGTGATCGACCAGGTTCTGGCAGTCGGTAGCGGCGCAGAACTCAAGGTGGGCACACCCTTGGTGTCCGGTGCAACTGTCAGTGTCACGGTGCTGGCACACGGCAAACACGACAAGGTCAGCATTTTTAAAATGCGCCGTCGTAAACACTATCAAAAACGTCAAGGTCATCGTCAACAGTTCACTGAACTGCTGATTGGTGCGATTACTGCATAAGGAGCACGGGTCATGGCACATAAAAAAGGCGGCGGCTCGACGCGAAACGGGCGCGATTCCAAGCCCAAAATGCTCGGTGTGAAGATGTTTGGTGGCCAGTTGGTCGCCCCTGGCGCGATCATCGTGCGCCAGCGCGGCACCCAGTTCCACCCTGGTGCCAATGTCGGCATCGGCAAAGACCACACGCTGTTTGCATTGACAGAGGGCCATGTGTCGTTCGCCATCAAAGGCGCTCTGAACCGGCACACCGTGAGCGTGACAGCAGCAGCTTAAGGGCTGCGCGCGTTCACCCAAGACCCTGCGCACGGCGCGGGGTTTTTTGTTTCTGAAACCTTGCGGGACAGACCGCAGTTACGCAAAGCGAACCAGCTCTGTCCTCAACTGATCGACTACATGAAATTCGTTGACGAAGCCTATATTGACGTCTCCGCCGGAGATGGTGGCGCTGGCTGCGTCTCGTTTCGGCATGAAAAATACAAAGAATTTGGTGGGCCCAACGGCGGCGACGGCGGCCGTGGCGGCCATGTGTTTGCCGTGGCGGACCCCAACCTCAATACCCTGGTCGATTACCGCTTCTCGCGCCGGCATGACGCCCAGCGTGGCCAGCATGGCATGGGATCCGACATGTTTGGCGCAGCCGGGGATGACATTACCCTGAAGATGCCGGTGGGCACCATCATCAGCGATGCTGAAACGGGTGAGGTGCTGTTTGAGTTGCTCAAGCCCGGTGAAGTCATCACCATTGCCAAAGGCGGGGATGGTGGTTTTGGCAACATGCGTTTTAAGAGCGCCATCAACCGTGCACCGCGGCAAAAAACACCGGGCTGGCCTGGCGAGAAGCGCAACCTCAAGCTGGAACTCAAGGTGCTGGCCGACGTCGGTCTGCTGGGCATGCCCAACGCGGGTAAATCAACCTTGATTACGGCGATATCGAATGCCCGTCCGCGCATTGCCGACTACCCGTTCACAACCTTGCACCCCAATCTGGGTGTGGTGCGCGTGGGGCCGGAGCAGAGCTTTGTAGTGGCCGATTTGCCCGGTTTGATTGAAGGCGCCTCGGAAGGCGCCGGCCTGGGGCATTTGTTTTTGCGCCACCTGCAGCGCACCCGCCTGCTGCTGCATGTGGTCGACATGGCTCCCTTTGACGACGGCGTCGATACTGTGGCGCAGGCCAAGGCCATCGTCAACGAGCTCAAGAAATACGACACGGCGCTGTACAAGAAACCGCGCTGGCTGGTGCTCAACAAGCTCGACATGGTACCGCTGGAAGAGCGCGAGGCCTTGGTCAAGGATTTTGTCAAGCGTTTCAAGTTCAAGGGGCCGGTGTTTGAAATCTCGGCACTCACGCGCGAAGGCTGCGAGTTGCTGATCAAGGCGGTGTACAAGCACATCAGCGCCCAGCAAAAGCTGGAACTTGAGCCCGAGGTCATCGACCCGCGCTTCACTGAGTCGGTTGGACCTGATCCATCGCTTTAATACGCCTGACGAAAAATACTTGCCAAGAGGGTTCAATGGCTCAAGAAAACGAGAATTCAGCCTTGCGTGATGCCCGTCGCGTGGTCATCAAGGTGGGTTCCAGCCTGGTGACCAACGATGGCCGGGGGCTGGACGAGGCGGCCATTGGCGAATGGTGCCGGCAAATGGCCGAACTGGTGCGCCAGGGGCGCGAGGTCATCATGGTTTCCAGCGGCGCCATTGCCGAGGGCATGAAGCGCCTGGGCTGGGCCAAGCGGCCGCGTGAAATCCACGAATTGCAGGCCGCTGCGGCCGTAGGGCAGATGGGCCTGGCGCACATGTACGAGACCAAATTGCGCGAAAACGGCCTGGGTAGCGCCCAAGTGTTGCTTACGCACGCCGATCTTGCCGATCGTGAACGCTACCTCAATGCGCGTTCTACCCTGCTCACGCTCCTCAAACTCGGCGTGGTGCCGGTCATCAACGAAAACGACACGGTGGTCAACGACGAGATCAAGTTTGGCGACAACGACACGCTGGGTGCGCTGGTGGCCAATCTGGTGGAAGCCGATGCGCTGGTGATTTTGACCGATCAAAAAGGCTTGTTCTCTGCCGATCCGCGCAAGGACGCCAATGCCGAGTTTGTGCATGTGGCGCAAGCGGGTGATGCCGCGCTGGAGGCCATGGCCGGCGGCGCTGGCTCCAGCCTGGGGCGTGGCGGCATGATCACCAAAATACTTGCAGCCAAGCGGGCAGCGGGTTCAGGCGCATCGACCGTGATCGCCTGGGGACGCGAGCCCGATGCCTTGCTGCGGCTCTGTCAGGGCGAAGCCATTGGCACGCTGCTGGTGGCACCGACTCAAAAAACCCAAGCGCGCAAACAGTGGATTGCGGACCATCTGCAATTGCGAGGCGCCGTGACTGTGGATGCCGGTGCTGTGGCCCGATTGCAGGGCGATGGCTCGAGTCTGTTGCCCATCGGGATGGTGGCGGTCGAGGGCGATTTTTCGCGCGGCGATGTAATTGCCATCCGCGATTCCCTTGGGTTTGAAATTGCCCGTGGCCTGGCCAATTACGCCAGTACCGAGGCTCGCCTGATCTGCCGCAAACCCTCCAGCGCCTTTGAAGCCTTGCTGGGTTACTCCGCTGAGCCCGAAATGGTCCACCGCGACAACCTGGTGCTAAAACGCTGATCAGTGCGGCCACCCGCCGTGTTGAGCCAGGCTAATTGGCTTTGAGTTTTCTGAGGATTTCAGCCGCCGAGTTGGCGCTGGTGTTGCCTTCACAGGCGCCTTGCCGGGCCAGCGCCAGCGCGTGTTTGGAGGGCTGCCTGTCGTTGAGCCTACGCCATTCTGGATCCTTCACCAAAGTCCAGACGCCGCTGGCGTTGGCGCGGGCATAGGCCTTGACCTCGCCCGTGGCACAACGAATCCCCTCATAAAACGCGTTGATGGTGCCGCCAGGGCTGACTGCCAGCATGACATAGCGCACGATACCGTCTGGCGTGATGGCCAGGGTGGCAGGATCGATGCCAAATTCCATGCTCACGTAAGGCGGCATGTCGATCGCGACGCGCTGCTTGGGGTCAAATCGGGGTGGTGCTGGAACTTCCGTTTCTTGCCAGTCTGGGTTGTCGACCAGACCCTGCGCTTGCGCACCAAGTGCGCCGCAGACCAAGCCCAAGATCAACCCGCGCTTGAACCTTGACGGTCTGATTCCTGGAAACTTTGATTCACACATGCTGTTGTCCCGTCTGGGGATCGGGTTCAAGGGCGGCGGCGCCCGGCGGCATCTCGAAACTGGCGTCGGGCATGTCGGCGCACGAATGCTCCAGATCAAGCGGCCGGATGCCCTGGCGAAGAAAGCGGTTGCGATGGTCATTTCGCGGCAAAAAGCGCGACAACTCGGTGAGTGCCGTCACATAGACTTCGCGCTTGAATTCCACCACGGCGTCCAGCGGCACCCAGTAGTCGTTCCAGCGCCAGGCATCGAACTCCGGGTGGCTGGTGGCACGCAGGTTCAAATCCCAGTCGTGACCAACGAGTTGCAACAAGAACCAGATTTGTTTCTGGCCTTTGTAAAAACCGCGCGCGTCGCGGCGAATAAAACGGTCTGGCACCTCATAGCGCAACCAGTCACGGGTGCGGGCCACAATGCGAACATGCTCGCGCTGCAGCCCAACTTCTTCATGCAACTCCCGGATCATGGCCTGCTCGGGGGTCTCGCCCCGGTCAATGCCACCTTGCGGAAACTGCCAGGAGTGCGTCCTAATACGCTTGCCCCAAAACACCTGATTTTTCTGGTTGAGCAGGACGATGCCGACGTTGGGCCTAAAGCCGTCCCGGTCAAGCATAATCAAACCCCAATTTTTAAATTAGCTTGATTATGCACAGCATGGGCCGTGCGGCAAGCGACATAACCCTGACATATTGCCGGATATCCTTATGCGAGCCTCTCAATTTTTCATTTCCACCCTCAAAGAAGCCCCGGCGGATGCCGAAATCGTCAGCCACAAGCTGATGATGCGCGCCGGCATGATCAAAAAGATAGGTGCTGGTATTTACACCCTGATGCCCATGGGCCTGCGCGTGGTGCGGAAGGTGGAGGCCATTGTTCGCGAAGAAATGAACCGCGCTGGCGCCGTCGAGTTGTCCATGCCGCTCGTTCAACCCGGCGAGTTGTGGGCTGAGACCGGCCGCTTTGAAAAAATGGGCCCCGAGTTGTTGCGCATCAAGGACCGCCACGGGCACGACTTTGTGATTCAACCCACCAGCGAAGAGGTGGTGACTGACATTGCGCGCCAGGAAATCAGAAGCTACAAACAGTTGCCGAAGAATTTTTACCAAATCCAGACCAAGTTCCGTGACGAGCGCCGGCCCCGCTTTGGCCTGATGCGCGGGCGTGAGTTCATCATGAAAGACGCCTACAGCTTTGACCGTGACCAGGCCAGCGCCAAAGCCAGCTACCAAGTCATGGCGCAAACCTATCGGCGCATTTTTGACCGTTTTGGCCTGACTTACCGTGCCGTGGCGGCCGACAGCGGCGCCATTGGCGGTGATTTGAGTGAGGAATTTCAGGTGATTGCCGCCACCGGAGAAGATGCCATTGTGTATTGTCCGGGCAGCGACTACGCCGCCAACATGGAGAAAGCCGAGGCGCTGGCACCCTCAGGCCCGCGCCCGGCGGCTGCGCAAGCCATGACCAAGACTCCCACGCCTGGCAAGAGCACTTGTGCCGCTGTGGCCGACATGCTGGGCTTGCCGCTGAAAAACACCGTCAAATCCTTGGTGCTGGCCACCGACGCGCTCAACGAACAGGGTGAAGTGGTGAAAACCCAGGTCTGGTTGCTGCTGCTGCGCGGCGACCATGACATGAATGAAGTCAAGGTCAACAAGTTGCCGGGCTTGCAGGCTTTCCGCTTTGCCACCCTTGGCGAGATTGAGGAACACTTTGGCTGCCTGCCTGGTTACCTGGGCCCAATCGGCCTGCAAAAGCCGGTACAACTCGTGGTGGACCATGAAGTGGCCATGATGAGCAACTGGGTCTGCGGTGCCAACGAGGCCGACTTTCACATCACCGGCGTCAACTGGGGCCGCGATCTGCCCGAGCCGGCGCTGGTGGCCGACTTGCGCAACGTGGTGGCCGGAGATGCCTCGCCCGACGGCCAGGGTGTGCTGGCGATTGAGCGCGGCATCGAGGTGGGCCACGTGTTCTATCTGGGCACCAAATACAGCGAGGCCATGAAAGCCACTTTTCTGGATCAGAACGGAAAACCACAGTTCATGGAAATGGGATGCTACGGCATTGGCATCACGCGCCTGCCAGCCGCTGCGATTGAACAAAACCACGACGAGCGTGGCATCATCTGGCCCGATGCGCTGGCGCCGTTCACGGTGGTCCTTTGTCCGATCAATGCCGAGCGCTCGCCAGAGGTCAAGGCCACCTCCGAGTCGCTCTATGCCGAACTGCTGGCTGCCGGTGTCGATGTGTTGCTGGATGACCGCGGCGAGCGTCCGGGTGCGATGTTTGCCGACTGGGAGTTGATTGGCGTGCCGCACCGCGTCAACATCGGCGATCGCGCCCTGAAGGAAGGCAATGTGGAGTACCAGCACCGCCGCGACGCAGCTGCGAGTGCGGTGCCAATCAGCGACATCGTGGGCCAGTTGCTGACCAAGCTCAGGGCCTGAGGGGTGAATCCAATCAGCAGTGCAAGGAAGAAATAATGAACCTGACCCGGCGTGTTCTTCTGGGGAATGCCTTTTCGCTCCCGCCTTTGCTTGTGGGGAGTGGCGCGTTTCTTTTTCAAACGCCATCCTGGGCCGGAACGCAGCTCGAAGAGCCGCTGGTCGACTCCGTTCGCACGGCCTTGAGTTCGGCCATTGCCAATCAGGCGCCGCCAGTGCCAGAGTTCACCGACACTGAGTCGCGGCTGCGCTATTTGCGCTGGATGGGGGCCATGAGCGAGCGATTGGTCAAGAAAAAATCGGACCTGACGACCCGCAAGGAATTTCTGCAAACGGTCTGGTACGAATCCAGGCGTTCAGGGCTCGACGTATCACTGGTGCTGGGCTTGATCCAGGTGGAGAGCAACTTTCGAAAGTTTGCCGTGAGCAGCGCGGGCGCGCGCGGTTACATGCAGGTGATGCCTTTCTGGACGCGGGTGTTGGCCGACGGCGATGCCGGAAAATTGTTTCACATGCAGACCAATCTGCGCTTTGGCTGCGTGATTTTGCGCCATTACCTGGACCGTGAACGGGGCGACTGGTTCATGGCGCTGGGGCGCTACAACGGCTCACGGGGCAGAGCGCCTTATCCGCAGGCCGTGTTGAGTGCGCAGAGGGTCTGGCTGGCTTGATTTAGTGGGCAGGCGCGCCCAGCATGGTCTGCAGTTCACCGTTTTCGTACATTTCCATCATGATGTCGGAGCCGCCGATGAATTCCCCCTTGTAAAAGAACTGGGGAATGGTGGGCCAGTTGCTGTAGTCCTTGATGCCGGCGCGGATGCCATCGTCTTCAAGCACGTTGACGGTTTTGATGTCTTTGGGTTCGACACCGCAGGCTTTCAGTATCTGGATGGCGCGGCCCGAGAAGCCGCATTGCGGAAAGGAGGCTGTGCCTTTCATGAAAAGCAGGATGTCGTTGTGTTTGACCAGGTCGTCAATGCGTTGTTGTGCGTCGCTCATGCTGAATAGTCCTCTATTTAAAAACAAACCGGATTATTTCACTTTTGACGCGTCATGGGGGTGAGACCCTGACGGGTCTAGGGCTGCTAAGGTCCTAATAATGGGGTGGCAACTCGTCGCGCAGGTTGCGCGGGGCGGCCATGTCTTCTGGCGGCGCTTGCTGGCGCAGCCACTGCACTTCGCGCTCCAGACGGTCGATCTGGTCCTGCTGGCGGATGATGATCTGGTCGAGCTTGTCCAGCAGGTCTTCGGCAAAACTGGCCTTGACCTCAAGTTGGGTCAATCGGTCTTCGGTGTGAGTCGGTGTCGTCATGGGTTTTTTGTCGGGTTGAGTTGTCCGCCGCTGCAGCGCTCGATGCCTGCCAGGTCACGGCGTGACTGCACTGGCAAAAATCCTGCCTGTGTCAGCAAGTTGCGCACGGCCTGCGCCTGATCGTAGCCGTGTTCCAGCAGCAGCCAGCCGCCCGGTGCCAGATGCCAGGGCGCCTGGGCGATGATGTGGCGCAGGTCGTCCAGTCCGTCTGCGCCACTGCTGAGCGCCTGCAGGGGCTCAAATTTGAGCGCCGCCAGATGCTGGTCAAGCTCGGCGATGTACGGCGGATTGGCGACGATGCAGTCAAATGCTTCGCTGGTGTCGGGCAAGGCGGCAAACCAGGCCCCCTGATGAAAACTGACATCCAGCTTGAGCCGCCGGGCATTTGATCGAGCCACGGCCAGGGCGTCGGCGCTCATATCGGTGGCGTGGATGTCAAGCGTGGGGCGGCTGGCCTTGAGCGCCAGGGCAATGGCACCGCTGCCGGTGCCCAGGTCCAGCACACGCTGCTGTCCGTGCAGAGTCTCCAGCGCCCAGTTCACCATCGCTTCGGTATCGGGCCGGGGCACCAGCACACGGGAATCTACCCGCAAATCAAGCCCAAAAAACTCCTTGTGGCCGGTCAGGTAGGCCAGCGGCTCGCCGGCCAGACGGCGTTGCAGAAGTTTCTCCAAGGAAACAGCACTCCCGAGCGGCAGCGGATCGTTGTCGTGCGCCAGCAGCCAGCCGCGTTGATTGGCAGGCTTGTCGAGGACGTGCAGCAACAACAGTTGGGCGTCCAGCCGATCCAGCCCCCTGATTTGCAGGCTGGCGAGTGTTTGCCCCAGACTGGGTTGAGTCAACTTGACTGTGTTCATGGTCTCTCAGGCATTGAGTTCGAGCGCTGCCAGTTGCGCGGCTGCCTCATGGGCCTGGAGCGCGTTGACCACATCGTCCAGGTCGCCCTCCATGATGGAGAGCAACTTGTACAGCGTCAGGTTGATGCGGTGGTCGGTAAGGCGCCCCTGCGGAAAGTTGTAGGTGCGGATGCGGTCGCTGCGGTCGCCGCTGCCGACCAGGCTTTTGCGCTCGGCAGCGTCTCGTGCCGCGCGTTCGCTGCGGTCTTTTTCATGGATGCGGGCGGTCAGCACCTTGAGCGCCTGCGCCTTGTTGCTGTGCTGGCTGCGCCCGTCCTGGCATTCGGCAACGATGCCGGTGGGCAGGTGGGTGATGCGCACGGCGGAATCGGTTTTGTTGATGTGCTGACCGCCGGCGCCGCTGGCGCGGTAGGTGTCGATGCGCAAATCCGATGGGTTGATCTTGATGGCCTCAGCCTCGTCGGGTTCGGCCAGCACGGCCACGGTGCAGGCGCTGGTGTGGATGCGGCCCTGCGTTTCCGTGACCGGCACACGCTGCACCCGGTGACCGCCAGACTCGAACTTGAGCGCACCATAAACGTGGTCGCCTTCGATTTTGATCACCACTTCCTTGTAGCCGCCGAGCTCGTTCATCGATTCGCTCAAAATCTCGGCGCGCCAGCCGCGCCGGTCACAAAAACGCAGGTACATACGGGTCAAATCAGCCGCAAACAGGGCCGATTCGTCGCCGCCGGTGCCGGCACGGATTTCAACAAAGGCGTTGCGTGCGTCATCGGGATCCTTGGGCAGCAGCATGCGCTGCAACTCGGTTTCGAGCTGCTGCAGTTCGGCGTCGGCGATGTCGATTTCTTCCTGCGCCATCTGCGCCATGTCCGGGTCGTCAGCCGAGTTTTTCAACAAATCCTGGGCGGCCGCCAGATCAGCTTCGCGTTGCTGGTAGCGCTGCCAGCGGCTCGCCACGGCAGCCACTTCGGTGTGCTCGCGGGACAGCAGCAGAAATTGCGCCATGTCGTTCATGATGTCGGGGCGCGACAGCAAAAACTCCAGTTCTCCCAGACGGTCGGCGTAGCGGGCAAGTTGCTGGCGAAGAAAGAGTTTCATGATGCAGTGGACAAGGTGATTGGGCGACGATTGGTTGGTGGTCTTAGCGGTCTTGACCCGCATTCGACGGATTTTTGCGGGTGCCCCGGACCCGATCCGGGGGCGCAAGCACAGCTATCGCTCTTTGCGCAAAAAGAAGTGCTGGATGGCGGTGCTGGCGTGTTCGCGCGCCTGCGCGTCGCCTGCGCGCAGCTCGGCCATGGCGCCGTGCAGCATTTTTTGGGTCAGCCCCTTGGACAGGGCTTCGAGCACAGCGTCCACGTCCGCGCCCTTGGCCAACAGCTTGCGGGCACGGGCAATCTCAGTGGCGCGCCATTCGTCAGCCTGGGCGTTGAGTTGCTGGATCAGCGGCACCGAGCCGCGCTGGCCGATCCAGTGCATGAAGCTCACCACGCCGGCATCGACAATGGCCTCGGCCTGCGCCACCGCCGCCTGGCGGCTGGCCTGCGCGGTTTGCACCACGCTGGAGAGGTCATCGACGGTGTACAGGTAAACGTCTTCCAGCGCCTTGACTTCCACCTCGATGTCGCGCGGCACGGCCAGATCGACCATGAACATGGGGCGGCGCTTGCGCTTTTTCAAAGCACTTTCCACCGTGCCCAGGCCAATGATGGGCAGCGTGCTGGCGGTGCAGCTGATGACGGCGTCAAACTCGTGCAGGCGGTCGGGCAACTCGGAAAGGTGCATGACCTCGCCTCCGAAACGGCTGGCCAGCTTCTCGCCGCGCTCCAGGGTGCGGTTGGCAATCACCATGCACTTGGGCGTCCTGGCGGCAAAGTGGGTGGCGCACAGCTCGATCATTTCGCCCGCGCCGACAAACAGCATCCTGACCTCGCCGAGGTCCTCGAACAATTGCCCGGCCAGGCGCACGGCGGCGGCGGCCATGCTGATGGAGTGCGCGCCGATCTCGGTCGAGGTGCGCACCTCTTTGGCCACGGCAAACGAGCGCTGGAAAAGCTGGCTCAGCGTGTTACCCAAGGCGCCGGCGGCTTCCGCCTCGCGCACCGCGTTTTTGATCTGACCCAGAATTTGCGTTTCACCCAGCACCATGGAGTCCAGCCCGCTGGTGACGCGAAACGCATGGCGCGCGGCGCGGCTGTCTTCGAGGCTGTAGGAGTGGGCGCGCAACAGGGCAGGGGAGACACCACCAGTCTGAGCGAGCCAGTCCAGCGTGTGCTCCAGCTGGGGTTGTTCGCTGGCGCAATAAATCTCGGTGCGGTTGCAGGTGGAGATCAGCGCGGCTTCGGGCTGGTTGGGCAGCGATTCGCGCAGGCCCCGCAAAGTGGGCCCGACCTGGTCGATGGCGAACGCAAATCGACCGCGCAGGTCGAGCGGCGCGGTCGTATGATTGATGCCTAATGCCCAGACTGCCATGACAGGATTATAAAATCACTCGTCATGAGCATTGACTTGCATCATTTTTTCTTTTTCCCCCAAGGGCATTAATGGATCCGCTGGCTCTGCTCAACCATGTCATCAACTTTGCGGCGCCCGCTGTGTGGCTGGCGTTGCTGCTGCCTTGGCTGACCCGATTTCTGTTCAGGAAAAGTAGGTCCCGTTTCCCACTTCTCAAACAGGCGGCCTTCATTTTCATGGCGGGTCTGCTGGTCTTGCTCGTCGGCCTGGCGCTGTTGGGTCAGGATGGCAAGATGATGACTTATCTGGCTCTGGTGATCACTGCCTCAACCGGGCAGTGGCTTATGCTCAAAGGCGGGCGGGGCTAAACAAGTCAACCCGGTCGGTAATGATGCCATCCAGCCCCAGGTCCAGAAGGCGCCGGGCCGTGGCTTCGTCGTTCACGGTGTAGCTCAGCGTCCTGAAGCCGGCGCGTTTGGCCTGCGCCATACTGGACGGGTCCCACAAGGCGTGGTCACAGATGATGGCGACACAGCCCAATCGCAGCGCAGTTTCCAGCCAGCCGGGCCACAGCGCATCGAGCAGCAGACCTCGTGGCAGTTCTGGTTGCGCCTCCAGGGCGGCTTCCAGCGCGGGCACATCAAAGCTGCTCAGGAGCGGTGGCACGGCGGCGTTTTGCCACAGCCGGGCGGCGTCCCGGGCCACCAGGTCACCGGTGCGGCGTTCCAGTCCAGCTGTGGGCTTGATCTCGATATTCAAAAAATAGGCATTGCGCAGGCAATAGCGGGCAATGGCCTCAAAAGTGGGCAGCGGCTCGGCGGCATAGGCGCGCGAATGCCAGCTGCCGGCATCGAGCCGGGCCAGCGTGCCCCAGGGATGCTCGCCCGCCGTGGGGCTGTGACTCTCCCCCAAGGCGTCATCGGCGTTGGTGGTGCGCGTCAGGGTGTCGTCGTGCAGCAAAAAAGGCACGCCGTCGCTGCTCAATTTGGCGTCGCATTCGAACATGCGGTAGCCGTGGCTGGCCCCGAGGCGAAAAGCGGCCAGCGTGTTCTCGGGCGCCAGTTTGCCGGCGCCCCGGTGGGCGATCCAGCGCGGGTAGGGCCAGGGGGCTAGCTGCATGGTTTATTTTTCTGATGCTTCGCGGCGCAGGGCCGGGAACAGGATCACGTCGCGGATGCTGCTGCTGTCGGTCAGCAGCATCATCAGGCGGTCAAGCCCCACGCCGCAGCCGCCGGTGGGGGGCATGCCGTACTCCAGGGCGCGAATGAAGTCATGGTCGTAATACATGGCTTCGTCGTCGCCGCTGTCTTTGGCGGTCACCTGGGCCTGGAAGCGGGCGGCTTGTTCCTCGGCATCGTTCAACTCGCTGAAGCCGTTACCAAACTCGCGCCCGGTGATGTAGAGCTCGAAGCGCTCGGTGACCTCCGGACGGGTGTCGTTGGCGCGTGCCAGCGGCGAAATCTCGGTCGGGTGCTCCATGATGAAGGTGGGCTGCCACAGCTGTTCTTCCACGGTCTCTTCAAAGTACAGCACCTGCAGGCTGGCCAGGCTGCGCGTCGAGATGTGGTGCTTGGCCTCGGTGATGCCCAGTTTGGGCAACACCGAACGCAGCCACTTGGCGCTGTCCACCTTCAAGCCGGAGCCATTTTCCAGCGGCTGCCCGCCTTCGGTGTATTTGCAGATGGCTTCATGGATGGTCAGACGTTCAAAGGGCGGGGCGAGGTCGACAGGTTTGCCGGCGTAACTCAATTGCAGCGTGCCCAGGGCTTTTTGGGCGGCATCGCGCACCAGCGCTTCGGTGAAGGTCATCAGGTCCTGGTAGTCCCAGTAAGCCGCATAGAACTCCATCATGGTGAATTCTGGGTTGTGGCGCACGCTGATGCCTTCGTTGCGAAAGCTGCGGTTGATCTCGAACACGCGGTCAAAGCCGCCGACGATCAGTCGCTTGAGGTAGAGTTCGGGTGCAATGCGCAAGAACATCTGCTGGTCCAGCGCGTTGTGGTGGGTGGTGAAGGGCTTGGCATTGGCACCACCGGGGATCGGGTGCAGCATGGGCGTTTCAACTTCCAGAAAGTCGTGCGCAACCATGAATTCGCGAATGCCTGACACGGTCTTGCTGCGCGCGATGAAGCGCTTTTTGGTCTCTTCATCGGTCATCAGATCGACATACCGCTGGCGGTATTTGATCTCCTGGTCGGCCATGCCGTGAAACTTGTCTGGCATCGGGCGCAGGCTCTTGGTCAGCAGGCGGATGCTGCTGGCGTGAACCGACAACTCGCCGGTCTTGGTCTTGAAAACCAAGCCCTCGGCGGCCACGATGTCGCCCAGGTCCCAATGCTTGAAGGCGGCGTAGACGTCGGCTCCCACGTCTTCGCCCTTGATGTAGATCTGGATACGTCCTGTGCTGTCCTGCAGCGTGGCAAAACTGGCCTTGCCCATGACGCGTTTGAGCATCATGCGGCCAGCCACTTTGGCGGTGGCACCTTGCTCGATCAGGCCCTCCGGGGTTTGCCCGGCGTGGGCGGCAAACAATTCGGCGGCATGGTCGGTCGGCTTGAAATCGTTCGGAAAGGCGGGGCCCTTGCCCTCGACCTGAGCCTGGCGCAGGGCTTTGAGTTTTTCGCGCCGCTCCAGAATCAGCTGGTTTTCGTCCTGAGGCATCGGAATGGGTGCGGCGGCGGTGGTGTGGTCAGACATGTGGGGCAATCCATAAAAGCAGCCAAAGGGTCGCCAGCAAGGCAGAGAGAGATTTGGCAAAGCCTCGTATTTTAAGAGCTTGCGCGCTCACCGTGATGCCGCCGCTATGATGCGCACTGCTTCTCAACCGTGCATTGGTGTCATGCTCTATCAGATTGTTTCTTTGTTGCTTGAGGTGGTCGCAGGCATTGTCAGCGGTGCCTGTCTGCTGCGGCTTTACATGCAGGCGCTGCGCGTGCCCATGTCGGTGCGTTCGGGCAACCCCCTGGGCCGGTTTGTGTTTGCCCTGACCGACTGGATCGTCTTGCCGCTGCGTCGCGTGTTGCCGGCGCTGGGCGCGCTGGACAGCGCCAGCCTGGTGGCTGCCTTTTTGCTCCAACTGGCCAAGTTCGCCTTGCTGTGGCTGCTTGCCGGCGCGGGCGGCGGGCTGTTTGCGCTCCCTGTTCTGGCTTTATTTGGCCTGCTGAGCATGGCCATTTCCGGTCTGACGGTGGCTGTGATTGTCTATGCCGTGCTGTCCTGGGTACCCGCACCGTCGGTTCTCAGTGGGGTGATGGCGCGCCTGGTCGAACCCCTGTTGCGTCCCATTCAGCGCGTGCTGCCCTTGGTGGGTGGTATTGATCTGTCGCCCCTGGTGCTGCTGCTGGTGCTGCAAGTGGCGGCCATTGTGCTGGGGAATCTGCAGGCCATGTCATTGCAGACGGCCTGAGACAAGGCCCGCTCAGTTCTGCTGTGCGTTGTGCTGTCGGCCAGCATGAAAAAGCCCGCTGACTTTGCAGTCAGCGGGCTTTTCCGGTTGCCGGGGTCAGTTAGCGATCGGTTTTGGAAAAGCGCTTTTGCGCATCACGCGGCACGAACACCTTGCCACCACCAGCGGGTTTGGCAAAGGCCGGCTTGCCAAAGGCAGGCTTGCGGGCGGCAAAATCACCGCGCGGTGCAGCAGGGGTGTTGCGGTCGCCGGCAAAGCGGTCGTTGAAGCCGCCCTTGCGCTCGTAACTGAAGCCTTCACGCGGTGCACTCTCACGCGGTGCAAAAGAGCGTTCTTCACGACCTGCAAAACCGCCGCCGTTGCCCTGGTAGTTGCCTGCACCGACTGTGCGCGGTCCGCTGGCATTTCTGTCGGCGAAGCCACCACGCGGGGCATCGAAGTTGCCGCGGGGCGCATCAAAACCACCGGTGCGACCACCACCGCCGAATTTGCGGTCACGGCCGTTGAAATCACCGCCGCCACGGCTGTCGCGGCCGCCAAAGTTACCGGGGCGCGACTCGGGCGCACGTTGTTTGGGCTCCAGGCCGGGAATGGTTTCGGCCTTGATCGGCTGGCGGCTGTAGGCTTCGATGTCGAAAATCTTGCGGCGGTCGCGCAACTCGGCAAACGTCACCGCCAGACCATCACGCCCGGCGCGGCCGGTGCGGCCAATGCGGTGGGTGTAGTCTTCGGCTTTCATGGGCAGGCCAAAGTTGAAGACGTGGGTCACGGTCGGCACGTCCAGGCCGCGGGCCGCCACATCGGTGGCCACCAGAATTTGCACCTGGCCCTGGCGCAGTGCCATCAGGCGGCGGTTGCGCAGGCCCTGGCTCAAGGCGCCATGCAGTGCGACCGCATCAAAGCCGTCTTGCTGCAGGTCGTTGGCCAGGCCGTCACATTCGATCTGGGTGCTGGCAAAGACAATCGCCTGGTTGATGGTACTGTCGCGCAACCAGTGGTCAAGCAATTTGCGTTTGTGCTGGGCGTTGTCGGCCCAGAACAGCACCTGCTTGATATTGGCGTGTTTTTCCTGCGGGCTGTCGATGGTGATGCGCTGGGGCTCGCGCATGACGCGGGAGGCCAGTTGCTGGATGCGCGGCGCAAAGGTGGCGCTGAACATCATGGTTTGCTTGCGTCCGATGGTGAGCTGGTTGATTTCAGCCAGGTCATCCGAGAAGCCCAGGTCGAGCATGCGGTCGGCCTCATCGACCACCAGAAACTGCACCTGGTCGAGCTTGATTTGCATTGAGCGTTGCAGGTCGAGCAGGCGGCCTGGCGTGGCGACCACCAGGTTGGCGTTTTGCAACTTGGCAATCTGCAATTGGTAAGGCATGCCGCCCACGATGTTGGCCACGCGCAGACCGCGGCAATGCTGCACCAGGTCAATGGCGTCATGCGCCACTTGCTGGGCCAGCTCACGCGTCGGGCACACAATCAGGGCGCCGGGGGTGGGGGCACTGAAGTGGCGCGGGTTGGTCGGGTCCTTGCGCTTGGCGCGCTTCGGGGGTGCTTCACCCTTGGCAGCGGCTTCAGCCACAGCGCGCTCAAAATCAGCGCGGGCATCGATTTCAACTTGTTCTTGCTGTTTGAGCAAGGTGTGCAGCACGGGCAACAGGAAGGCGGCAGTTTTGCCGCTGCCGGTCTGGCTGGAGACCATCAGGTCGATGAAACGGGCGCTGTTGCCGTCGTCGCTGACACCTTGCATGGCCAGCGGAATGGTTTTAAGCTGCACCGTGGTGGGCTGGGTAAAACCCAGGTCTTTGACCGCCTGGATCAGCTCCGGAGCCAAGCCCAGCGTGACAAAGCCATTGGGAATGTCTGCAACAACCGGGGCTACAGCCTCTGGCGCGTCGATGGCCTCATGGGGCAGCAGGTTGATGTCATTGGAGATGATTTCGGCAGACGAAAATTCGCCCGCCGCTAAAGTAGCGTCAGTCATGAAATATCCTAAAAAACGAAGAGCGCCGCAGGTTGTGCGGATGCTCCGTTCATGGTTAAAAAACATCAACCATCAAACGGAACCGGCTCTGACTCAGCAAGGTGAGTGCGTCGAGAAGCTGGGGAGTCTTTTTAAGGCAGGTTGAAAACAACCTGGCACGAGACCCAGTGAATGTTGGGAGATGTACAAAATTCGCTGTGAATTCAGCGAAGCCTCGAATTATGCCACAGATTCGGGTTTCTACCGAGTTGGCTTGGCAAACGTGATCAGTCGGGTAATTTTAGAAAGTGCGTGCGGTAGTGTTCCAGCTCGTCAATGGACTCGTGCACGTCGGCCAACGCGGTGTGGCGCTGTTTCTTTTTAAAGCTCTTGTACACGCCTGGCGCCCAGCGTTTGGAGAGTTCCTTGAGCGTGCTCACGTCCAGGTTGCGGTAGTGGAAAAAAGCCTCCAGCCTGGGCATGTATCTGGCCAAAAAGCGCCGGTCCTGGCCAATGCTGTTGCCGCACATGGGTGTGCCGCCTTTGGGCACGTAATGGCTCAAGAATTTGAGTAACTGCTGTTCTGCCTCTTCTTCGGTCAGGGTTGATGCCTTGACCTTGTCAATCAGGCCGGTTTTGCCGTGTGTGCTGGTGTTCCATTTGTCCATCTTGCCGAGCAGGTCGTTGCTCTGGTGGATCACCAACACCGGTCCTTCGATGCGCCGGGTCAAGTGCGCGTCGGTGACGATCACCGCGATTTCAATGATGCGCTCATGATCCGGATTCAAACCCGTCATCTCGCAGTCCAGCCAGACCAGGTTGAGATCTGATTTGGCCAGCGGTTCAGATTCAGTGGGGGTGTTGACGTTGTGCATGGCCTGAATTGTCACCGATGCCCTAAACTTCGCGCCCATGAATGACACGCTATTTACTGCTTCACTTGGGTTGACCGCGTTGTTTGCTGCCGCGTTGGGTTTGGGTTTGTTGCTCAGGTTCTGGCTGAGTTCGCGCCAGATTCGCCACGTCGCGCAGCACCGCGAGCAGGTGCCCGCTGCCTTTGCTGGCACCATTTCCCTGGCCGCACATCAAAAGGCGGCCGATTACACGCTGGCCAAGACGCGCCTCGGGTTGCTGGAAATGGCCCTGGGTGCCGCCGTGCTGATGGGCTGGACGCTGCTGGGAGGGCTCTCTGCCCTTAATCAGGCGCTGGTGCAGTTCATGGGCCATGGCATGACACAGCAATTGGCCTTGCTGGTGGCGTTCGTGGTGCTCAGCGGCGTGGTTGATCTGCCGTTGTCGTGGTACCAGACCTTTGTGCTGGAACAGCGCTTTGGCTTTAACAAAATGACGCTCAATCTGTGGCTGGTTGACCTGCTCAAATCCAGCCTGGTCGGCGCCTTGATAGGTCTGCCGATCGCCGCCCTGATCCTCTGGATGATGGCCACCACCGGCAGCCTCTGGTGGCTGTGGGCCTGGCTCTTCTGGATGGGTTTCAATTTGTTGCTGTTGGTGATCTACCCGACGCTGATTGCGCCGCTGTTCAACAAATTTGCGCCGCTGGAAGACGAAACATTGCGTTCCCGTGTGACCGCCTTGATGCAGCGTTGCGGCTTTTCGGCCAAAGGCCTTTTTGTCATGGACGGCAGCAAGCGCAGCGCCCACGCCAATGCCTATTTCACCGGCTTTGGCGCCGCCAAGCGGGTGGTCTTTTACGACACGCTGCTGGCGAAACTCAGTGCCCCCGAAGTGGACGCGGTGCTGGCGCATGAGCTGGGGCATTTCAAGCACAAACACATCATCAAACGCATCGTCTCGATGTTTGCCCTGAGCTTGGCCGGTTTTGCGCTGCTGGGTTATTTGACCCAGCAGGTCTGGTTTTACACCGGACTGGGGGTTCAGCCCAACCTGGCATCCAACAATGACGCGCTGGCCCTGCTGCTGTTCATGCTGGCGATGCCGGTGTTCAGCTTCTTCATTTCGCCGCTCTTCGCCCAGTTGTCGCGCAAGCATGAATTCGAGGCGGACGCTTATGCCGTATCCCAAACCAGTGCGCAGGATTTGTCGACGGCGCTGCTCAAGCTCTACGAGGACAATGCCTCTACCCTGACCCCAGACCCTCTCTACGTGCGCTTTTATTACTCGCACCCCGGTGCGACGGAGCGGCTGGCGCGCATGCAGGGTGTCGCCTCGGCGGCGCTTTGATTTTTTGAGTTCAACATGCCTTTAAAACAAGCAGCACGCGCCTTCACGGCGACAGAAATTGTGACCAAACTGGTCAAGCTGGAGGGTTGGCATTTGGGCGGGGATGGCGCTGCGGTGGTGATCGAGAAAACCTTCCGTTTTGCCGATTACGCCCAGACCCTGCTGTTTGTCAACGCCGTGGCCTGGCTGGCCCAGGCCCGCAACCATCACCCCGAACTGGTCGTGCAGTTTGATCGCTGCGTGGTGCGTTACAGCACCCACGATGTGGCAGGACTCTCGCAGGCCGACTTTGACTGTGCCGCTGCGGTGGATGCTTTACCGGGCGCTGCCGGACCAACGCTTCCATGACCCAGCCGCAACGTGTACCCGGCCTGATCGTGGCCAACTACGGGCGCCACTTTTTGGTTGAGAACGATGCGGGTGAGCGGCTGATTTGCCACTCAAGAGGAAAGAAAAGCCAGGGCGTGGTGGGGGACAGGGTGTTGTGGCTGCCCTCGCAGGACGAGGGCACGATTGAAAAAATCGAGCCACGGCGCAACCTGTTTTATCGCCAGGATGATGTGCGAACCAAGATGTTCGCTGCCAACCTGGACCAGGTGCTGATCCTGATCGCCGCCGAACCCGAATTTTCCAGCAGTCAGCTGTCGCGCGCCCTGATCGCCGCCGAAGAGCAGCACATCACGCCGATCATTGCGCTCAATAAAAGTGATCTGGCAGAGCCCTTTGCCCGCGCCTGGAACTGGCTGGCGCCTTATCGCCACATGGGCTATGACGTGCTGGCGCTATCGCTCAAGGACGAAGCCGCAGGTCGCGCCGCCCTGAGCCAGCGCCTCGCCGGTAAAACCACGCTGGTGCTGGGACCGTCAGGGGCGGGCAAAAGCACCCTGATCAACTGCCTGATTCCCGGCGCACTGGTGCAAACCGGCGTTTTGTCACAAGCCCTGAGCAGCGGCAAGCACACCACCACCAGCACCACCTGGTATTGGGTGGATGCGCTCAAGACCACGGCGCTGATCGACTCGCCGGGGTTCCAGGAATTTGGCCTGAACCACATTGATCCGGCGCAACTGGCGGCCTACATGCCCGATGTCAAGCCCCATGTGAAACACTGCAAGTTTTACAACTGCAGCCACTTGCATGAACCTGGTTGTGGCGTCATGGCTGCGGTGAATTCAGATGACAAGCCTGACAGCATCAGTGTGAATCGGTATCAGATTTACAGTGATCTTTATGCTGAGCTGAAGCAGATGCGGCGCTATTAATCAGTTGGGGTCAGAGCACGTCGCTGCGCGAGTGGTCTGACCCGCAAAATATCAAAACTTGTTGGGGTCAGAGCACGTCACTCTGCGAGTGATCTGACCCGCAAGGTTTAAGCCTTGGCGTTGACCAATTGGGCCAGCGCCGTAACCAGTTGATCACATTGCGCCGTTGTGCCCACGCTGATGCGCAAAAACGGGTCGATGCGCGGCTGTTTGAAATGCCGCACCAGCACGCCTTGCGCGCGCAAGCCAGCGGCCAGAAAACTCCCCGCATGGCTAGGGTGACGGGCAAAGACAAAATTGGTTTGCGAGGGCAGCACCACAAAACCCAGGTCTTCCAGTGCCAGCACCAGACCTTCGCGGCTGCTCATCACGGCCTGACGGGTTTGCTCAAAATAGGCTTGGTCTTCAAAGGCCGCGACGCCACCGGCCAACGCGAGCCGGTCCAACGGGTAGGAGTTGAAACTGTTCTTGACGCGGTTCAACGCCTCGATCAAGTGGGCCTGGCCACAGGCGTAGCCAATGCGCAAACCTGCCAGTGACCGCGACTTGGACAGCGTGTGCACCACCAGCAGGTTCGGGTAGCGGTCAATCAGGGCCATGGCGGTCTGACCGCCAAAGTCCACATAGGCTTCGTCGATCAGCACCACCCGGTTCGGGTGCATCTGCAGCAGGGTCTCGATGTCGGTCAGTGGCAGGCCGATGCCAGTGGGTGCATTGGGGTTGGCAATCACCACGCCGGCGACGGCTTGGTCGGCCGCACAGGCGTAGTCGGCCACGTTCAGCTGCAGGCCTTCGCGCAGAGGCACCGTGCGCGAAGCAATGCCATACAAGCCGCAATAGACCTTGTAAAAGCTGTAGCTGATGTCAGGCATCAGCAGCGGGCAATTCTGCTGAAAAAAGGCAAAAAAGGCGTGCGCCAGCACCTCGTCAGAGCCGTTGCCCAAAAACACCTGCTGCGGCTTTAGGCCAAAGTTGTCGGCAATGGCCTCGCGCAGCACCGTGCCATCGGGGTCGGGGTAAAGCTGCAGGCCCTGTTGCGCGGCTTGCTGGATGGCCGACACCACGCGCGGCGAGGGCGGATAGGGATTTTCGTTGGTGTTGAGCTTGACCAGATTGGCCATTTTCGGTTGTTCGCCAGGCACATAAGGCACCAGTTGCTCGACGATGGGGCTGATCAATTTGGGGTTCAAGACGGGGTTCTCTTTAGAGGTTATTGGTGTTGAGGGGCGGGCAATGCCGTTGGGGTTTTCCATTCAAGATCAGGCGATCAGTCGTGCCAGCGTCAAGAGTGCCAACAGCACCAGCCACATCACCACGGCGCGCCAGACCAGACCCACCAAAATGGCCAAGTGCGCCAACTCGGGAGGCGGGCGCTGACTCAAACCTTGGGCCGCTGACAATTCAGCGGTGGCGGATGAGTTGGTGGCGTTTGCGGCCCCGAGTTGAACATTGATGGCGCCGGCAGTGGCGGCCAGCACCAGGCCGTCGTTGTCCGTGCCCGATTGCGCCGCATAACGGCGCCAGCCATCGATGGCCTCCTCGAAATTGCCGACCACTGCAAAGCCCAGTACCGTGATCCGTGCTGGCAACGCGTCGATCCAGTGCCAAGCCACCAGTGCGTTGGTTTTCAGGGCCTGGCTGACGGGCTGCTGCAATGCCTGACCTTTGTACTGCCAATAGCGGACAACAAATTCGGCCAGACGGTACAACACCGCACCCATGGGGCCAAAACCAAGCGCCGCCAGCACAGAAAACCAGACCAGCACCCCAAAAACATGGCGATGGGCAGCCAGCACAGAGAGTTCAATGACTCGGCCGATCATTTCGCTGTGCGACCAGGACTGGGCGTCAATGTTTTGCCACTGCGCCAGCAGTGTGCGCGCCGAGGCGTCGTCGTCGTTGGCCAGGGCATTGCGGATCTCGGTGAAATGAAAACTGAATTGGCGAAAGCCAAGAGATGCGTACAACACCAGCGCACTCCAGAGCAGCGCCAGGGGCCAACCGAGCCAAATGTCAAGCGCCCAATAAATCAGCAAAGCCAGCACGGCGGGCCCCAGCACGGCCAGACTCCAGGCCAGCCAGCCGTGCAAAGGCTTGCCGGCGTCCAGATTTCGACTGCAGAAACGCACCCAGGAGCGCATGGCCGCGTGGATGGCGTTGCCGCGGCTCAAAGGGCGCGCCTGTTCCAGCAACAGGGCAAACAGCACAGAGATAAAGCTCATGATTGAATCATAGCGGCTGAGTACCTCAGGCCCGCAAAAAACGGTAAAAGTTGCGCAACATGCCGGCTGTGGCTCCCCAGATGAAACGCTCGGTGCTCGCATCCTGGTAGGGCATCGACAGCCATTCACGCTGGACGCCTTGCCAGTCCATTCGATGGTGGCGATGGTGTTCCGGGTTCATCAAATAGGCCAGTGGCACCTCGAACACATCGGCGACCTCAAACGGGTTGGGGTGCAAGACCATGTCTGGAGAAATCAGGGCCACCACCGGTGTGACATGAAAAGCCGAACCCGTGACATAAACCGGCAACTGGCCCAGCACTTCCACAAATTGCGCCGCCAGACCAATTTCTTCCTGGGCCTCACGCAATGCTGCGGCAACCGCATCCGCATCCGCGTCATCCACCTTGCCGCCCGGAAAGGCGATCTGCCCCGAATGGGTTGACAAGTGCTGCGTGCGCAGCGTGAGCAGCACGGTCGGCTCCGGACGCTGCACGATGGGCAGCAGCACCGCGGCGGCCATGGGCGCGCGATCCATGAACTTTCTCTCAAGCAGGAACTCGGCTTGCCAAACGGGCGGCGTGGCAAACCGTGAACGCAAGGCGTCAGGCTGCATTGCCGCGGGGTGCACGGCAGGCAAATGGCGGTCGACCTGCGTCACCGGCACCGTACGCGGGTCAAGTTTGGCTGCGGTCAAGTTCATCCGGAGTTGCAGGGTCGAAAAAAAACCGCCACAGTGAACTGAGGCGGCTTTTTTAAGCGGCGTGCTGTCGTGTCAAGCGGCAGTAGTTGCCACCACTTTGCGCGCTGGCAATTTTTCCTTGATACGAGCCGACTTGCCGCTGCGGTCACGCAGATAGTAAAGCTTGGCACGGCGCACATCACCGCGGCGCTTGACTTCAATCTTGGCAATCAGCGGGCTATAGGTCTGGAAAGTGCGCTCGACACCTTCTCCGCTGGAGATTTTGCGCACGGTAAAGCCGCTGTTGAGACCGCGATTGCGCTTGGCAATCACCACGCCTTCATAGGCTTGCAGACGCTTGCGGGTGCCTTCAATCACGTTCAGGCTGACGACAACGGTGTCGCCGGGGCCAAACTCGGGAATGGTTTTGTTCAGACGAGCAATTTCTTCTTGCTCAAGGGTTTGGATCAGGTTCATAAGTTCTTTCAATGATCTTGTCAGCACCAGCGTCACCATGACGCATGCCACTGTGCAAAGCACAATGGCGGTCTTACAGAGGATCGGGAAGCCGAGAATTATAGCCTGAGAGAACGGCCTCGTCTGCGGCGTCCAAATGACCGGCTTGGCGTGCATGCTCGATCAGTTCAGGGCGCAAGCCTTGGGTGAGCAACAGGCGCTGGTTGCGGCGCCAGCGTTCGATGTTGACATGGTGGCCGCTGAGCAGCACGTCGGGCACGGCTTGGCCTTGCCAGATTTCGGGACGGGTGTAATGCGGGCAATCCAGCAATCCGTCCAAGGCTGGATTGAAACTGTCCTGCGCATGGCTGTCGGCGTCTCCGAGCACGCCGGGCTGCAGCCTGGCCACGGCATCAAGCAACGCCATGGCGGCAATCTCGCCGCCCGAGAGCACAAAGTCGCCCAGACTGATCTGCTCGGTGACGTAGGCGTTGATAAAGCGCTGGTCAATGCCTTCGTAGCGACCACAAATCAGCACCGCACCACGACTGCCGGCCCAGCGCGTGACCATGGCGTGGTTGAGTGGCTTGCCAATCGGCGAGAACAGGACCACTGGCGCATCATCGGAGCGCTCGTCACGAACGGTTGACAGGCACCGTGAAAGCGGCTCGGCCATCATCACCATGCCAGGACCGCCGCCAAAGGGCCGGTCGTCGACCCGGCGGTAATTGCCCTTTGCAAAATCTCGCAGGTTGCGCAACTGCACATCGACTTGACCGGATTCAAAGGCGCGCCGGGTGATACCTGTGGTGAGCAGGGGGGCGAACAATTCCGGAAACAGCGTCACTACGTCAAATCGCATGAGGCTGCTCTTAATAATCAGCTTGCCAATCCACCAGAATGCGGCGCTCGGCCAAGTTCACATCATCGACGTAAACCGCCACAAAAGGAATCATGATTTCCACAGGTTTGCCGTCCTGCACCTGGTCGATCACCAGCACGGTTTGCGGGCCGGTGGTCAACAGGTCGCGTACATGGCCCTGGGTCACGCCTTCGCGGTTGATGACTTCAAGCCCGATCAGGTCGACCCAGTAGTACTCGTCCTTTTGTGCGCTGGGAAAGCTGCTGCGTGCAATGAGGATTCGTGCACCACGCAGACTGTCGGCCGCGTTGCGGTCTTCGACACCGTGCGCGCAAGCGACCACGGTGCCGGAATGGATTTTGGCTTCCTTGATGCTTAACTGGCCCACACCGGAAAAGGTTTTTACACCTTTTTCAGTGGGCAGAAGAAACCAGGTTTTGGAAGAAAAAAGCGCCTCGGGATCGGCGCTGTAGGGAAGGACCTTGAACCAACCCTTGATGCCCCAGGCATCAAGGATGCGCCCGACTTCGATGGCATCTGCCGGCAATTCGGCAGCCTCCAGGCCGGGCAGCATCAGCAACAATCAGGCTGCTTTGGCAGCAGATTGTTTGATCAGACGTTCAACGGTGGGGGAAGCCTGCGCACCCACGCTGCGCCAGTAAGTCAAGCGATCCTGGGCAATGCGGATGCTTTCTTCAGTGGCGGTGGCGATCGGGTTGTAAAAACCGATGCGCTCGATAAAGCGACCATCGCGACGGGTGCGTTTGTCAGCCACCACAATGTTAAAAAACGGGCGAGCCTTAGCTCCGCCACGGGCGAGTCGAATGACGACCATGATGTATCCTTTGGGGAAGTGGAATGACTTCCACGAAAATTGGCATTTAACCTGGCGTTTGAGACACGCGACATAACCACCCGGTTATGCGACACGCCAGACAGCCGCACATTATATCGTTCTTCACCACCATGCCTATCATTCGTCCCAGTCAATCCAGCGACATCGCGCAAATTTCCGCCATCTATGCCCATCATGTGTTGCATGGAACCGGCACATTTGAGGTCGATGCGCCGTCTGAGGCTGACATGGCCCAGCGCCGTGCCGATGTTTTGGGAAAAAACCTGCCCTATCTGGTGGCGGTTGAAGGCGCGCAAGTGCTGGGCTTTGCCTATTGCAACTGGTTCAAGCCGCGCCCGGCTTACCGTTATTCAGCCGAAGATTCCATTTACCTTGCGCCAGAGGCAGTGGGGCGGGGCTTGGGGCGTGCCTTGCTGGCCGAATTGATGAGTCAGGCTGAACGCGCCGGTGTCCGTAAATTGATTGCCGTGATTGGTGACTCCCAAAACCTGGGCTCCATTGGTGTCCACCAAAGCGCAGGTTTTGGCCATGTTGGCACGCTCAAGTCGTGTGGCTGGAAGTTCGAACGCTGGCTCGATGTGGTGCTGATGGACAAGGCTTTGGGGCAGGGCGACAACTCAGCCCCGTTGTAAGCGCGGGCCGGTTAAGATCAAAATACCTGCAGGCTGACCCAGTAGGCCACCGCCGCCACAAATGCACTGGCTGGAATGGTCAGAATCCAGGCCCAGATGATGTTGCCGGCCACGCCCCAGCGCACCGCGCTGGCGCGCCGTGTGGCGCCCACGCCCACAATGGCGCCCGTGATGGTGTGGGTGGTTGACACCGGAACGCCCATGGCGGTCGCCAAAAACAAGGTGATGGCGCCGCCGGTTTCGGCGCAAAAGCCGCCCACCGGTTTGAGTTTGGTGATTTTCGGCCCCATGGTCTTCACAATGCGCCAGCCGACACCAGTTGCCAGCGCCTGAACCATTTGTCAACCTTGAGTGGCCTGAAACTGCGAAAGCTCCAAGACACCAGGATCATCATGGCGGAACCCAACAAAAAAACCAAGCAAGGGCGAGACAAAAATAAACACGACTGTTTTCAAAATGCCTGCGGAAATCAGGGAACCCACACCCGCCTTGGCGATGGCCGCCCCGACAATGCCACCAATCAGGGCATGTGACGAACTGCTTGGGATGCCGTAGTACCAGGTGATGAAATTCCAGGCGATGGCGCCCACCATTGCGCCAGATACCACATGGTATCCGCCACGCCGGGCAGCACAATGCCTTTGCCGACCGTGGCAGCCACACTCAGATGAAAGACAAAAATAGCGGCCACATTGAAAAAAGCGGCAAAAACAACGGCTTGTCCTGGTTTGAGCACACCGGTTGAGACCACGGTGGCAATCGAATTGGCGGCGTCGTGAAAGCCGTTCATGAAGTCAAAAACAATGGCCATCATCACCAGAACCACCACCACCCACAAAGCGGCTTGAACAGTTTCCATAATCCAGAACCTCCCGTCGATCAGGAGTTTTCGAGGACAACACCCTCGATCAGGTTGGCCACGTCTTCACAGCGGTCCGTGATGGTCTCCAGCAATTCATAAATGGCCTTGAGCTTGATGAGTTCTCGCACATCAGGTTCCTCGCGAAACAATTTGCTCATGGCGGT
>JAABQI010000043.1 GCA_011391545.1 Rhodoferax sp. | reverse complement strand
CATGGCGATCAATGCGCTGCCGAGCCCGTTGCCTCTGCCTTGGGCGATGACGCCCATGAGTTTGTACTTTCCAGCGGGATTGACTTCAGGTTCTGACTCGCTGTCGCCGACTGGGGTGGCGCTGGCACCCAGCAGTTGGGCCACCCGGCCGGTGTCAATGGCCTGCGGGCCGAATCCCCGATCGCTGGCGGGCGGCATGCTGACCGGCTCGGACCAGCGCAGGCCCCAATAAACGGCGCTGGCCGCCGCCAAAGCCGCCAATAGAAGCGTGCTCAGACGCGCAGGCCAAACGGACCGGTCAATGGTTGCCATGGGAATCTGTTGTGGAGTTGATGAAGCTGCCCGATTTGCCGCCGTGCTTCTCCAGCAGCCTGATGTCGGCCATGACCATGCCACGATCCACGGCTTTGCACATGTCGTTGGTGACGGGAAGCATAATAAAAAATACTTATAAATCAACAGATTGCAAGAATTAAAACAATGCAAGTAGCATCAATTTTGTCGAGTTTCTACAATTGAGTGGGCCAAAATTGGGACAAAACGCAAGGCAATAATACATTAACGAACCGCGCCAAATATCGGGGATGGAGTTCAAGGTTTTCGCAGCCAAAGCATCCCGCAATAGAGCCGATCAGCTGCTGACAGCACTCACTTGCGCTGTATTGCCGTGGACGCAGCCTTGGCTGTTTTGGTGGCTTCTGGCGGGGTGTGCTCAGCAAATCATGTCAGTCCGTGATTGGCTTGTGCCGCACGTTGACTGGTCAAGATCGCAAGGTTGGCGTGGTGTGTGGCTGGCAATGTCAGTCTGCGCTGCCAAACAGGTCACTGAGTTTCTTGCCGCCATCCGGATCAGCAGTAGATGTCAGCGGCGCGCCCTTGGGATACTCCTCTGCAATGCGATCTTCCCAGTACGTGGTCGGATTGGGCGCAGCACAAAGCCGTCGGTACACCTCCTCAGGCACATGCTTGTAGGCGAGGACAGTCTTGTTGTCCCAGTGCAGGTCAAGTTGCCGTTTGGCGGTGTCGTAGTCAGCCTTCTTGATGCGGCCGCTGGTGAAAGTCTTGGTTGGCATGTGTGGCTTTGATGAGGGTGTGACAAGTCTACTTTTTTAGTTCCGACCGGGGTAGCGGCGGAGTCATGAGTGAATGAAATGGATCTCAGGTGCCATTGGGCTTGCAAAAGTGCCCGCTGGGTGGCTGTCATTGAAGGTGTCCCGGGCGCATCAAGGCAGGCTTGAGCTACAGCCACCTCACTTCAGCGGCCAGCAAATAGCCTGCACCGTAAACCGTGCGGATGGTTTTAGGGCTTTGAGGATCAGATTCGAGTTTGCGGCGAAGTCGCGACACCCGCACATCGACACCCCGGTCCAATGCCGACAGGTCGCGATCGCCACACAATTGCTCACGCGCCAGAATTCGGTTGGGTCGCTGTAAAAACTGCAGCAGCATACGCGCCTCTCCTGCGCTGAGCGTCCATTCTTGCCCAGCAGGGGAGACCAATAAATTCGAGTCGGCGCGAAATCGCCAGCCACCAAACTCGGCGTGCTGGGAGCGCACCGACATCTGGGAACCCCGGGATTTGTCCTGGCGCCGCAGCACGCTGCGTGCTCGGGCCACCAGCTCTCGGGGCTCGAACGGCTTGATCACATAGTCGTCGGCGCCTAACTCCAATCCCATCACCCGGTCACTCAGGTAACCCCGCCCGGTCAACACAATCACGCCACATGCAAACCGGACCTGCAGGTCGCGCACGACATCCATGCCGTCGGCATCAGGCAAACCCAAATCCACAATGCACAGGTCGGGCTCACGCACCAGCAGCTGGCGCCGCAAGCCAGCCGCCGTGTGAAACCCAGTGGCCTCAAAGCCAAACTCTCGCAGGGTGACACAAACCAAACGACAAATATCGACATCATCGTCCAGCACATAAATGCAGCGTGGCCCCTCGGACTGGTGGAACACGTCTCGGCTCATGCGGACAAGCCGTCCAGGGCCGATTGCAACTCCAGCGCGCTGAATGGCTTTTTCAGCAAGGGCAAACTGGCATCCATGTCGGGCGACGCGCCTTCCCCGGTTGAATAGCCGCTGATCAGCAAAAACCGCACATGCGGGGCGCTCAGGCTGGCGGTGCGGCACAAGGTGCGGCCGTCCATACCCCCTGGCATCACCATGTCTGAAATCAAAATCCCCACGGTAGGCACGCTGGCCAGCAGCTGTAGCGCGTCTGCGGCGTGGTCGGCCTCAATGACGGGGTAACCCAAGCCCACCAATTGCAGGCGAATCACGCGGCGCACATCGGGATCGTCTTCCACCAGGAGCACCAGGGGGCGCTCAGGGCTGGCGAGACCCGTGTGCAGGGGCTCGCCCGTGAAGGGCGCGGCGTCCGGGTCTTCTGCGGTACACGGCAACACCAAAGTTACCACACAGCCTTCGCCCAAAGCACTTTGAATGCGCAAGCCACCGCCGGACTGCTTGGCAAAGCCATACACCATGGACAACCCAAGCCCGCTGCCCGCGCCAAAACGCTTGGTGGTGAAAAAAGGCTCTGAGGCACGGGCCTGTGTGGCAGCGTCCATGCCAATGCCGGTATCAGACACGCTCAAGGCCACATAGCAACCGGGCACCACATCAAAATCGGCTGCCTGCCCCAGGCCCAGCAGCAAGCGCGTGGCCCTCACGGTGAGCTGGCCACCATCGGGCATGGCATCACGCGCGTTCAGCGCCAGATTCAGCAGGGCATTTTCAAGCTGCTGGGCATCTGTCATGGCAAACAGCGGCTCGTCCAGTGGCGCGCTGCTGACCGCGATATGAGCGGGTAGCGTGCGATGGAGCAGGCTCAGGGTGTCATCCACCAGATCGGCAATGTTCACCGCCTTTGGCAACAGCGGTTGTTTGCGCGCAAAGGCCAGCAGGCGCTTGATTAGCGAAGCCCCGCGACGCGACGCCTTCAGGGCGGGCACCACGTACTCGCCAATCTCGGCGTCATCCGGGTAACGCTCGTGCAGGGTGACCAGGTTGCCAATCACCACCGTGAGCAGGTTATTGAAGTCGTGCGCCAGCCCGCCGGTGAGTTGTCCCACAGCTTCCATTTTTTGCGCATGCACCAAAGCGGCCTGGGCGTTTTTGAGATCGGTGATGTTGACCGACAGCACAAAGCACCCCACTACCAGGCCCTGAGCGTCACGCTCGGGTACCAGCTCGCTGCGGGCGTACACCACCCGTCCACCGGGATGGCGCATGGCGTACTCGTAGCTCACGCTTTGCCCCTGTAACGCCTGATGGACATGGCGGGAAATGTCGGTGTACACCTCGTCGCCGGTCACCTCCCGAATCGAGCGGCCCAGCACCTCGTCCTTGACGCAACCAAACCACTCGGCGTAGCCTTTGTTGACGTAACGGTAAATCTCCTGGTGATCAAAATAACCAATCAGCGCGGGTACCGTGTCGGTGATGAGGCGCAGGTTTTCTTCGCTACGCCGCAGGGCCGTGGTGATGCGCTGGTTGGCGTCATCGGCGGCGATGAGCCGCTGGTTGGCGGCCTGCAACTCGGCGGTGCGCTGGGTCACGCGGTTTTCCAGCTCGGCGTTTTGCTGTTGAATCTGCTGCTCAAAACGGCGACTCGCCGTGATGTCGGTGTACAAGGTGACAAACCCGTTGTGAGGCAAAGGCTCCCCCCGCACCGCCAGAATCTGGCCGCCCGGGCGGTCACGTTCGGTGTAATGGGCGGTAAAACTGCGCGCAAGACGCATGCGCTCGGCCACCAACTCGTCTACATCACCCGGCCCGTATTCACCCCGCTCGGCGTTGAAGCGAATGAACGACTCAAAGGTGGCCCCCACAAACGCCATGTCTTGCGGAAAATCAAGCAGGCGCAAAAAAGCCTTGTTCCAGGCCACGATGTTGAGGTTGCCATCAATCACCGTCAGGCCCTGATCGAGCAGGTCAAGCCCGGCCTGTAGCAACTCATGCTGGTAGTGTGATTGCAGGGGATCAGTCGGGAGTGGATTGGGCATGAGGGGCAGACGTCGGCGTTGGAATTCCATTCTATGGCGGGCACACACGCCAGGAACACGCTGCAACCATTCGATACATTTGCCCCGATTTTTCGCAACAGTCCGCTGCCATCATCCAGGGCATAAACAGTTGCACAGGCCTGACCGGCCCGCGTCAAGCCCACAACGGAGCATCCCACCCATGTCTGACGATCTCATTCTGCAAACCCAAGGACTCACCAAAGAGTTCAAGGGCTTTGCTGCCGTACAAAACGTGGACCTCAAGGTCAAGCGCGGCAACATTCACGCCCTCATCGGTCCCAACGGCGCCGGCAAAACAACTGTCTTCAATTTGTTGACAAAGTTCTTGCAGCCTACACACGGCACGATCCAGTTCAACGGCATCGACATCACCAGTGAGGAGCCGGCGCAGATTGCCCGGCGCGGCGTGGTGCGTTCGTTCCAGATTTCTGCCACTTTCCCGCACCTGAGCGTGATGGAAAACGTGCGAATTGCACTGCAACGCAAGATGGGCACCTCGTTTCACTTTTGGCGCCCTCAGTCGACCCTGAACGTGCTCAACGAGCGGGCGATTGAGCTGCTCGAATCGGTGGACCTGGGCGCCTACATCGACACCCAGACGGTCGAGCTGCCCTACGGCCGCAAACGTGCGCTGGAGATTGCCACCACCTTGGCGCTGGAGCCAGAGCTGATGCTACTGGACGAACCCACGCAGGGCATGGGCCACGAAGACGTGGACCTGGTGGTGGAGCTGATTCGCAAGGTGTCCAAGGGGCGCACCATTTTGATGGTGGAGCACAACCTGTCGGTAGTCGAAACACTCAGCAACGTCATCACGGTACTGCAGCGCGGGTCAATTTTGGCCGAAGGCACCTACGACGTGGTGTCGAGAGACCCTCGCGTTTTGGAAGCCTATGTAGGAGTAGAAGCATGAACAGCGCCTTTAAACGCACCGGCGAGCTGCTGCGCCTGACAGACCTGCATTCGTTTTACGGTGAATCGCACATTCTGCACGGAATTGACCTGACCATCAACCACGGCGAACTCGTGACCCTGCTGGGACGCAACGGAAGCGGCCGCTCGACCACGCTCAAATCGATTCTGGGCCTCGTGGGCCGCCGCACAGGCCAGATCATGCTCAACGGCGAAGACATCAAGGGCATGTCGTCGCACCGCATTGCCCGCCTGGGCGTGGGCTATTGCCCTGAAGAGCGTGGCATTTTCTCCGGCCTCACCACCGAAGAAAACCTGATGCTGCCGCCCACAGTGGCCTCTGGTGGCATGACGCTGGAAGAGATTTACGAGATGTTCCCCAACTTGTACGAGCGCCGCAACAGCCCCGGCACCCGTCTGTCGGGCGGTGAGCAGCAAATGCTGGCCATGGCGCGCATTTTGCGCACCGGCGCCAGACTGCTGCTGCTCGACGAAATCACCGAAGGCCTGGCCCCGGTCATCGTCAAAAAGCTGGGTGAAGTCATTCGCCTGCTCAAAACACGCGGCTACACCATTTTGTTGGTGGAGCAGAACTTCCGCTTTGCTGCGCCCCTGGCGGACCGCCACATTGTGCTGGAGCACGGGCGCATTGTGGCCACCGTCACCCGCGAAGAACTTCCGTCCAAAACCGACCTGCTGCACGAGCTGCTGGGCGTGTAACACATTCAATTCCCCCCTGCCTTTATTCCATTCAAACAAGGAGACATCATGAAACTCAAACCCATCATTCAGGCCCTCGGCCTCGCGCTGGCCACCCTCGGTGCCGCGCACGCGCAAATTTCTGACGGCGTGGTCAAGATCGGCGTTTTGACCGACTTGTCCGGCGTCTACTCCGACGTGGCCGGCAAAGGCACCGTGGTTGCCACCGAGATGGCTATCGCCGATTTCATGGAAAAAGAAAAGCCTTCTTTCAAGGTTGAAGCTGTGTCTGCTGACCATCAGAACAAGGGTGACATCGCTGCCAACAAGGCCCGTGAATGGTTTGAACGCGACAATGTCGACGTGGCCTCGGAATTGGTCACCACCTCGGTGGCCCTGGCGGTCATGAAAATCGCCAAAGAAAAGAACCGTATCGCCTTGATTTCCGGTGCCGCCTCCACACTGGTGACCAACAAGGACTGCAATGACGTGACCGTGCAGTGGACCTACGACACCTACGCGGTAGCCAACGGCACCGCCAAGGCCGTAGTAAAGCAAGGCGGCAAAAAATGGTTCTTTTTGACCGCTGACTACGCTTTTGGTCACTCACTGGAAAAAGACGCTGGCGATGTGGTCAAGGCCAATGGCGGTGAAGTGGTGGGCTCGGTGCGTCACCCGTTCCCCGGCTCTGACTTCTCTTCTTACCTGCTCAAGGCTCAGGCTTCTGGTGCGCAGATCATTGGTTTGGCCAATGCCGGTGGCGACACCATCAATGCCATCAAGCAGGCGGCTGAATTTGGCATCACGCAAAAGCAGCAACTTGCTGGCTTGTTGATGTTCATCACTGACATTCACTCCCTTGGCCTCAAGGCGACCCAGAACATGTACCTGACCGAAGGTTTCTACTGGGACCTGAACGAAGAAACCCGTGCCTGGTCCAAGCGTTTCTTTGACAAGACCAAGCGCATGCCCACCATGATTCAAGCCGGTCAGTACTCGTCTGTGATGCATTACCTGAAAGCGGTCAAGGCCATCAACACCGATGACACCACCAAGGTCATGACACAAATGAAGAAGACGCCGATCAACGACTTCTTTGCCAAGAACGGCAGCATCCGTGTCGACGGTCGCATGGTGCACGACATGTACCTGCTGCAAGTCAAAAAGCCGGCGGAGTCCAAAACACCTTGGGATTACTACCACGTACGCGCCACGATTCCAGCAGCAGAGGCTTTCCAGCCCCTGTCGGCATCCACCTGCCCCCTGGTGAAGAAGTAAGTTAATAGGATCAGGAGTTGCAATGGAAATCTTCGGCATATCGTCCCAGGCCCTGTTGGGTCAGTTGTTTCTGGGTCTGATCAACGGCTCGTTTTACGCCGTCCTGAGCTTGGGACTGGCGATTATTTTCGGCCTCCTGAACATCATCAACTTCTCGCACGGCGCGCTCTACATGATGG
>JAABQI010000042.1 GCA_011391545.1 Rhodoferax sp. | reverse complement strand
TGCGTCCGTTGCTCGATGCCACCAACACCACCATGCGCCGCCTGCACCATTTGCTGGACAACCAGAAGCGCTTTGTGCGCGACACCGCCCACCAATTGCGCACGCCGCTGGCGGTGCTCAAGGTGCAGGTGCAGTCGGCCCTGCGCGGCGATGTCGACGCAACCCAGGGCTTGACGGAAATCAGCCACACGGTGGAGCGCGCCACCCAATTGGCCAACCAGATGCTGGCGCTGGCCAAGGTGGCGCAACTGGCGCAGGAAAAGGCCACCGAGCCGGTGGATTGGGCCGCCTGCCTGCGCGAGGTGGCACTCGACCTGTCGCCGCTGATCGCCGACAAGGCGCTCGACTTCGACATCGACACCGCGCCCGCCCCGGTGCTGACGCACGCCTGGATGCTGCGCGAGTTGTCGCGCAACCTGCTGCACAACGCCATTCGCTACAGCCCCGCGCAGGGCAAGCTGCAGGTGCGCCTGCACTGCGATGCCAGCCACGCCGCGCTGGTCATCAGCGACAGCGGTCCGGGCATCAGCGAGGAACTGCGCAAACGGCTGTTCCAGCCATTCTCGGCCGGCCAGGCGCACAGCGGCAGCGGCCTGGGGCTGGCCATTTGCCTGGAGATCACCCATACCCTGGGCGGGCAGATCGAACTCGTTAACCGGATGGTGCAGGGCCGCATCGACGGCCTTGACACCACGGTGCGACTGCCATTGGCAGCACCACCGGCAGGCTTATCGGCAAGACCGTAAACTCAAATCCAAATGAATCAACAAGGGATCAACCGATGATTTTTTCAAACATGACCCGGCGCAGCAGCGTTTGTCTGGCAGGTATTGCAGGCGCAGTGCTGCTGTTGGGCGCACCTGCTGCCATGGCGCAGACCGGTGCCGCAGCGCCCAAGGCCTGCCCGGCCATCCTGCAACACAGCTTTAACCGGCTGCAGGACGAAGCGCCACAAAACCTGTGCCAGTACGCGGGCAAGGTGCTGCTGGTGGTCAACACCGCCAGCTTCTGCGGCTACACCGGCCAATACGAGGGGCTGGAGGCCCTGCACGCCAAATACAACGCCAAAGGCTTGGTGGTGCTGGGTTTTCCGTCCAATGATTTCGGCGATCAGGAGCCCGGCAGCAGCAAGGAAATTGCCGACTTCTGCTTCAACACCTACGGCGTCAAGTTTCCCATGTTCTCCAAAAGCGTGGTCAAGGGCGCCCAGGCCAATCCGCTTTACACCGCGCTGTCCAAGGCCACCGGCCAATCACCCGGGTGGAACTTCCACAAATACCTGATCAACCGCAACGGCCAGGTGGTGGCCAGCTTTGCCAGCAAGGTTGAGCCCGACAGCCCGGCCCTGGTGGCCGCCATCGAAAAGGCCTTGTAACAGCGCGGCGCCGGCGCGGTCACTGCGCCGGCGGGCGACGGCTGCCAAAGTTGTCTTTTTTTCATCACTTTATTCAATAGTTCAATACTTCTTGTATGATTGCATTCATGGATAAATTGATTGCCACCACCGTTTTTGAATCGCTCGCCTCGGGCGTTCGCCTGGACATTTACCGGCTGCTCGTCAAAGCCGGGCCGCAGGGGCTTGTGGCCGGCGAGATTGGCAGCGCACTGGCCGTGCCGCCGACCAATTTGTCGTTTCACCTGAAAGCCTTGACGCACGCGGAACTGGTGTCGGTGGTGCAGGAGGGCCGCTACCAGCGCTACCGCGCCAACCTCGCGCTGATGCAGCAACTGATTGTTTATTTGACGGCAGAGTGCTGCGCCGGCCACCCCGAGCAATGCTTTGAGGCCTGCCTCGAGCCGCTTTGCGCCTGACATCATTTTTCACCTGAAAGACAAGCCTCATGAAACAAGTGCAAATTTTCGACCCCGCCCTGTGCTGCAGCAGCGGCGTGTGCGGGACCGACGTGGACCAGAAGCTGGTCGATTTCTCGGCCGATGCAGACTGGGCCAAACAGCAGGGGCTGGTCATAGAGCGCTTCAACCTGGCGCAGCAACCCATGGCGTTTGCCGACAACGCCGCCGTCAAGGGCTTGCTGGAACGCTCGGGCGAGTCGGCCCTGCCGGTCACGCTGGTCGATGGTGAAGTGGCATTTGCCGGGCGCTACCCAAGCCGTGACGACCTGGCGCGCTGGCTTGGCGTGAGCGCACTCGCGGCTGCGCCGGCCACGGCGACTGACAATAGTCCGTGCTGCGGCGGCGCCAAGTGCTGCGGATGAAATTCCTGCAATCGCCGCCGCGCTTTTTGTTTTTTACCGGCAAGGGCGGCGTTGGCAAAACCTCCATCGCCTGCGCCACGTCCATCCAATTGGCTGAACAGGGCAAGCGTGTGCTGCTGGTCAGCACCGACCCCGCCTCCAACGTTGGCCAGGTGTTTGGCATCACCATTGGCAACCAGATCACCGCAGTGACTGCCGTGCCTAACTTGAGCGCGCTCGAGATCGACCCGCAAGCCGCGGCGCAGGCCTACCGCGACCGCATCGTCGGGCCGGTGCGCGGCGTGTTGCCGGAATCGGTGGTCAAGGGCATCGAGGAACAGCTCTCGGGCGCCTGCACCACCGAGATTGCCGCCTTTGACGAGTTCACCGCGCTGCTCATCGACGGTGCGCTAACCCAGGACTTCGACCACATCGTGTTCGACACCGCGCCCACCGGCCACACCATCCGCATGCTGCAGTTGCCCGGTGCCTGGAGCGGTTTTCTTGAAGACGGCAAGGGTGATGCGTCGTGCCTGGGCCCGCTGGCCGGGCTGGAAAAGCAGCGCGCCCAGTACAAGGCCGCCGTCGATGCCCTGGCCAACCCGCAAAAGACCCGACTGGTGCTGGTGGCCCGGGCGCAGGCAGCCACTTTGAATGAAGCCGCGCGCACCCACGGCGAGCTGGCCGGCATCGGCCTGACCCGACAGTACCTGGTGATCAATGGCGTGTTCCCGCAATCCGAAGCAGCGCACGACCCGCTGGCGCAGGCGATTTGCAGGCGCGAGCAGGCCGCGCTGGCGAGCTTGCCAGAAGACCTGCGCGCCTTGCCCACTGACCAGATCGAACTCAAGGCATTCAATTTGGTGGGGCTGGATGCCCTGCGACAACTATTGGCGGCCACCCTGTCCAACAGCGATCGCCATCGCGAGGAGCAAAGCGATGTCGCGATCCAGGACGACGTGGATGGTCGCGCTGCGCTCGCCATGACAGACCAGGCGCTCAAAATCAACGCGCCCAATCTGGCCTCTCTGGTCGACGCCATCGCCATCGAAGGCCACGGCCTGGTGATGCTGATGGGCAAAGGCGGCGTTGGCAAAACCACACTGGCCGCTGCCGTGGCGGTGGAACTCGCGACGCGCGGATTCGAGGTGCACCTGAGCACCTCCGACCCGGCCGCACACCTGACGGAAACGCTGAAAGGCTCGCTGGCGCATTTGACGGTCAGCCGCATCGACCCGCATGAAGTCACCGAAGCCTATCGGGCCCAGGTATTGGCCACCAAGGGTGCCAGGCTCGACGCCGCCGGGCGCGCCGTGCTGGAAGAAGACCTGCGCTCGCCCTGCACCGAGGAAATCGCCGTGTTCCAGGCGTTCTCGCGCGTGATCCGTGAGGCCGGCAAGAAGTTTGTGGTGATGGACACCGCGCCCACCGGCCACACCCTGCTGCTGCTTGACGCCACCGGCGCCTACCACCGCGACATCGCCCGCCAGATGGGCGCGGGCGCCCACTTCACCACGCCGATGATGCAGCTGCAAGACGCCAAACATACCAAGGTGCTGATCGTCACGCTGGCCGAGACCACGCCGGTGCTGGAAGCCGCCAACCTGCAGGCCGACCTGCAGCGCGCCGGCATCACCCCCTGGGCCTGGGTCATCAACAACAGCGTGGCAGCGGCCAGCCTGAACGCGCCGCTCAGTTCCCCCTTGCTGCGCCAGCGCGCCGCCAACGAGTGGCGCGAAATTGATTGTGTGGCCCAACAGCACGCCCCGCGCACCGCGCTGGTGCCGCTGCTGACGGACGAGCCGATCGGCGTGGCGCGCCTGTTGCAACTCGCAGCCGGCAAGACTGCGCCAGACCGCTCCATTCCTTAAACGCGACCCAACCCACGAAAGAAGATCGACATGACTGAAAAAGCCCTCAACGTGCTGTTTCTATGCACCCACAACTCGGTCCGCAGCATTCTGGCAGAGGCGATCCTGAACCACATCGGACGCGGCCGCTTCAAGGCCTTCTCGGCTGGCAGCAGCCCGCGCGCCAACCAGCAGCCCAACCCGCTGGGCCTGCAGGTGCTACAAAACGCCGGCATTTCGGTCGAAGGCCTGCACAGCAAATCATGGGAGGAATTCGGTACCATTGATGCGCCGAAGATGGACCTGGTGATCACCGTGTGCGACAACGCCGCCGGCGAGGTCTGCCCCTACTGGCCCGGCCAGCCCGCCACAGCGCACTGGGGCTACGCCGACCCGTCTGCGGGCGATGCCGACGATGCCCACAAGCTCGATACCTTCCGGCAAACCCTGCTGGCACTGAAGCGCCGGCTGGAACTGCTGGTGAGTCTGCCCTCAGCCAAGCTTGAAAAATCCATGCTGCAAAGCACCGCCCGCGAGATGGCCCGGGGGCAATGACATGGGCTTGTTTGAACGCTATCTGACCCTGTGGGTGGCGCTGGGCATCGTTGCGGGCGTGGGCCTGGGCCTGCTGTCGCCGGACATTTTCCAGGCCATTGCCGCGCTGGAAATTGCCCATGTCAACCTGGTGGTTGCGGTGCTGATCTGGATCATGATCTACCCGATGATGATCCAGATCGACTGGTCGGCGGTCAAGGACGTTGGCAAAAAGCCGCGCGGTCTGGCCTTGACCCTCACGGTCAACTGGCTCATCAAACCCTTCACCATGGCTGCGCTGGGTGTGCTGTTCTTTCAGTACATCTTTGCGCCCTGGGTCGATCCGCAGTCGGCCAGCGAGTACATCGCCGGCATGATTTTGCTGGGCGTGGCGCCGTGCACCGCCATGGTGTTTGTCTGGAGCCAGCTGGTCAGGGGCGACGCCAATTACACGCTGGTGCAAGTGTCGGTCAACGACATCATCATGGTCTTTGCCTTTGCGCCCATTGCCGCCTTTTTGCTGGGCGTGACCGACGTCACCGTGCCTTGGGAGACCTTGCTGCTGTCAACTATTCTGTATGTGGTGTTGCCGCTTATTGCGGGTCTTCTCACGCGGCGCACCTGGATTGCCCAGAGCTCAGAACATCTGCGCCAGCGGGTGGCACTGCTCAAGCCGCTTTCGGTGGTGGGACTGATCGCCACGGTGGTGTTGCTGTTCGGCTTTCAGGCTCAGACCATCGTGGCCAAGCCGCTCATCATCGGCATGATTGCAATTCCGCTGATTTTGCAAACCTATGGCATTTTCTTCATCAGCTGGTGGGGTGCCAAGTTGCTCAAGCTGCCGCACAACATTGCCGGCCCGGCCTGCCTGATCGGCACGTCCAACTTTTTTGAATTGGCGGTGGCGGTGGCGATCTCGCTGTTTGGGCTTAACTCGGGCGCCGCACTGGCCACGGTGGTGGGTGTTCTGGTTGAAGTGCCGGTGATGTTGTCACTGGTATGGCTGGTCAACCGGGCTGGAGCAAGAGAAGCCCCGGTGCGCCTTTGAGCCAGGCGGCTGCGACAGCCCTATTTCGCCGGAAACACCGCCCGAACCACCCGCCCGTCCGAAAGCTGGCATTGCCCCTCGCCGCCGCCGGACATACCGCGGGATGGTTGAACCAAGTGAAAGCGGCAACGCATGCGCTGGTCGCCCTGCGCTGCAAGTGTTGCGACCACCTTGCCCGAGTAATGGGTGATGAACTGGGTCGCCGGGTAAGGCTGTGCGATGGGACCAGTCCAGTAGGGCCAGTCATACCAGCCCCGGTTCCAGTGAATCCATAGAGGTGCCAGCACCTCGGTTCGTGTCTGCTGGGTGATTTGAAAGAACTCGCCCTGATAGCTGACATCGGGCAGGGCCGCCGTCATCGTGCCCGACAAGCCGCCGTCCTTGCTGGTCCAACTGAACGCTACGGGCTCCGAATGTGTGCCGACCCCAGCCAGCTGCCCGCCGCCAGTGCCGGTCGTGGTGCAGGCTGCCAAAGCCAGGTTGAGCAACAGCAGCGTGAACAGCGAAGTTGCCTTTTTCATGGTTTCTCCTTGGTGAATGCGTGCAGGCAGTCTAGGCCAGGCAGATGGTGACATGTTGATCTTTCGCATGCGTCAGGCACCTCGGTGACAGGCGCACGGTGGCAAGTCGCCGCTTCAAAAGAAATAACGACCGTAAATCTCCAGCCGCCCGCTGGAGACCTTTTCACCGAATTCGGTGTGCACCGGGCCCGCCAGCCCAATGAGGCGGGCGCGTAACTCCCAATTGGAAAAGCCGGTGTAGCTGATCTCTGGCGTGATCTGGTAGCTGTGGTCATTCAGGTTGACCATGGTGGTGAGCGATGCCGCCCCGTAAACCCAGCCAAGGGGCTCGCTGACGCTGGCCTTCACATACAGGTAATCACGCCCCGGGTTCGGCCTGGCGTAGCCCGACTGGGCAACGGTTCGCGCCCTGCTGGTCAATGCATCCGGTGCGCCCGACGCCAGGGCGGTCTCCAGAAACTGGTAATAGGCGTCGAGCTCTTGGGCGCTGTAACCCGCGCCATTGCGGTAGTACTCGGCGATCCAGGTGACCTCGCCCCGCGTCAGGTAGCGCAAGCCCAGCAGCCATGAGTCATGGTCATGGCGCTCGCTGCTGATGACGCCCGACGCTGTCACCGTGTTGCGATTCGCATCAAGCGTGCGCGCCCACTCGCCATGGATCTCCAGCGCGGTGCTCAGGTTGCGCGAAAAGTCCAGGCCAAAACTCTCGGGCCGCGCGCCCTTGCCACGCCACATCAGGTCGAGGTCGGTGTCCCAGGCCAAAAGATAGAGCCTGGCGGCGGGGTTGAGGTCGTGCGTTTTGCCAAAGTCCGCATTCATGTCTCCGTCGGTCGGAACGATCAGGATGGTGACGCCGAGCGCGCTGACGGGGCTCCCGGAAAAGCTTTTGATCCATTCGCCGCTGGCCATCACAAAACCTTCGCGCGAAGCGGCCGGGTCGTTGGCATCCTTGAGGCGCTCCACCATCGCCACCGGACTCCAGGCGTAACCCTTGCC
>JAABQI010000041.1 GCA_011391545.1 Rhodoferax sp. | reverse complement strand
TTGAGGCCATGGCCGTCAAGCGTGTTGAAGCGCTTGAGTGTTTCGCCGTGTTCCGAAAAATAAAGTCCGCCGTCGGTCAGCACGCCATCGACATCCAGAAAGACCACACGGATGTCCTGCGCCTTGAGCAGCAGTTCCGGGGGGAAATTGAGTGCCGGCGCCATCAGATCACCTTGGCCCGCATCAGGTCGTTGCTGTTGAGCGCGCCGCACAGCTTGCCCTCGGCATCGAGCACCAGCACGCTGGTGATGCGGCGCTGCTCCATCAGTTCGACGGCATCCACCGCCAGGGCATCGCGGCTGATGGTGCCCGGATTCGGGTGCATGACGTCCTGCGCGGTGCTGCTGCGCAAATCAACGCCTTTTTCGATCAGGCGGCGCAGGTCGCCGTCGGTAAAAATGCCCTGCACCTGGCCGCTGGCGTCCACCACGGCGCTGGCGCCCAGGCCTTTGGCGCTCATCTCGCGCATCAGCTCGCTAAAACCCGCTTGCAGGCCAACGCTGGGCACCTGGTCGCCGCTGCGCATCACGTCGCTGACCAGCGTGAGCAGCTTGCGCCCCAGGGCGCCGCCCGGATGCGAGCGGGCAAAGTCTTCGGCCTTGAAGCCGCGGGCATCGAGCAGGGCCACGGCCAGCGCATCGCCGAGCGCCAGTTGTGCGGTGGTGCTGGCGGTGGGTGCCAGATTGAGCGGGCAGGCTTCCTTGGCGACGCTGCTGTTCAAAAAGTAGTCGGCGTAGCGTGCCAGCGTCGACCCGGCATGGCCCGTCATGGCCACCAGCGGGGCGCCCAGGCGCTTGATCATGGGCAGCACGGCGGTGAGTTCTTCGGACTCGCCGCTGTTGGAAATGGCAAGCACCACGTCCACGGGTTTAATCATGCCCAGATCGCCGTGGCTGGCTTCCGCCGGATGCACAAACATGGCGGGGGTGCCGGTGGAAGAAAGCGTGGCGGCAATCTTTCGGCCAATGTGGCCGCTCTTGCCCATGCCCATCACCACCACGCGGCCTTGTACCGCCAGCATCAGCCGCACCGCTTGCACAAAATCGGGCCCGATGTGCGTCTTGAGGCCGAGCAGGGCGGCCGCCTCGATGTCGAGCGTTTCTTGGGCCAAGCCGATGGCGCGGCTTTCATCAAAAGCAGGGGCAAGTGGGGGCTGAGTCGTCATGGCAGCATTCTATCGGCCAGGGTCTTTCGAAAACCGGTCTGTCATTGCGAGCGTAGCGTGGCAATCCATGCACTCATGGGACCCTGGATTGCCACGTCGCTACGCTCCTCGCAATGACGCATCAAGTGAGCTTTCTACTTGGTAGTATCAGGGGGTGAACCCACTTGATTTAACCCTGCTGTATTTGCTGGCTGCCGTGCTCGGCGTGGTGGCTTGCCGCTCGCTCAAACTGCCGCCCATGCTGGGCTATCTGGCGGTGGGCGTGGTGATTGGCCCGAACGCGCTGGCGCTGGCCAAGAACGCCGATGGCGTGCGCCATCTGGGCGAATTTGGCGTGGTTTTCCTGATGTTCGTGATCGGGCTGGAGTTCAACCTGCCCAAGCTGCGCTCCATGCGCAACCACGTGTTTGGGCTGGGCCTGTTCCAGGTGGCGCTGACCATGCTGGTCACCACGGCGGCCAGCATGGCGTTTGCCCTGATGGCGCCGACACATTGGGGCATGGACTGGCGCACCGCGCTGGCCTTGTCCAGCGCCATGGCCATGAGCAGCACGGCGATTGTGGTCAAGCTCATGAGCGAGCGACTGGAGATGGAGACCGAGCACGGCAAGCGCGTGATGGGCGTGCTGCTGTTTCAGGACTTGGCCGTGGTGCCGCTGCTGGTGCTGATTCCTGCGTTGAGCGCCTCGCCCGAGCAGATGGTCGAAACGCTGGGCTGGGCGCTGCTCAAGGCGACCGCGCTGATCACCCTGCTGCTGGTGGGCGGCCCGCGCATCATGCGCTGGTGGCTCACGCTGGTGGCGCGGCGCAAGAGCGAAGAGCTGTTTGTGCTGAACCTGCTGCTGGTCACGCTGGGACTGGCCTGGCTGACCGAATTGGCCGGCCTGAGCCTGGCGCTGGGTGCCTTCATTGCCGGCATGCTGATTTCAGAGACCCAGTACAAGCATCAGGTGGAAACCGACATCCGGCCCTTTCACGATGTGCTGCTGGGCTTGTTTTTCATCAGTATCGGCATGATGCTGGACTGGCGCCTGGTGCTGGATCGTTGGCCGCTGGTGCTGTTGCTGGTGACGGTGCCGGTGCTGTACAAGGCGGTGGTGGTGACCTTTTTGGCGCGCGCCCTGGGCTCGTCCATGGGCGTGGCCTTGCGCACCGGGCTGTATCTGGCGCAAGCCGGTGAATTCGGCTTTGTGCTGCTGACGCTGGCGCAAGGGAGCAAGCTGGTGCCGCCCGAGCTGCTGAACCCGATTCTGGCGGCGATGGTGTTGTCGATGCTGGCGACGCCCTTCATCATCATGCGCAGCAACCAGATCGTGATGAAGCTGGTCAGCAACGAATGGCTGATGGAGTCGGTGCAAATGACCAGCATTGCGCGCAAGTCGATCAAGGCCAACAAGCACGTGATCATTTGCGGTTATGGCCGCTGCGGGCAGAATCTGGCGCGCATGCTCGACAAGGAGGCCATTCCCTACATTGCGCTCGACCTCGACCCCGACCGGGTGCGCCAGGCCGCCGCCGCCGGCGACTCGGTGGTGTTCGGTGATGCCGCCCGGCTGCAGGCGCTGATGGCCGCCGGCTTGGCGCGCGCCAGCGCGGTGGTGGTCACCTACCTGGAAACTCCCAGCGCCATGAAGGTGCTGGCCCACATCAAGGAGCACGCGCCGCAGGTGCCGGTGGTGGTGCGCACCCAGGACGACCACGACCTTGAGGCACTGCGCCACGCCGGCGCCACCGAGGTGGTGCCCGAAGCCATCGAAGGCTCGCTGATGCTGGCCACCCACGCGCTGGCGCTGGTGGGTGTGCCGACGCGCCGGGTGATCCGCATCGTGCAGGAGCAGCGCGACGCCCGCTACAAGCTGCTGCGCGGCTTCTTTCGCGGTGCCGATGACGGCTCGGTCGATGAAACGCAGCAAGAGCGTATGACTTCGCTCAGCCTGCCACTGACAGCCAGGTCGGTTGGCCGCACCCTGGGCGATCTGGATTTGCCCGCACTGGAGGTGCGGCTGGTGAGTCTGCGCCGCGACAACGGGCGGGCGATGCCCCTGGTGGACGACCTGGTGCTGATGGCGGGCGACGCGCTGGTGCTCTCGGGCAAGGCCGACGCGCTGGAGCAGGCCGAGCGCGCACTGCTCAAGAGCGGCTTTTGAAAGAAAAAACGCCAGCGGCGCGGGGCACAATATGGTCTTTGCTTGATCTGGACAACTTATGCTGAATGTCAGTGTGACCGACTACCTGCGCGAGCACATCCGCACCGTGCCCGACTGGCCCGCGCCCGGTGTGCAGTTTCGCGACATCACGCCGCTACTGCAGGACGCCAAGGTTTTTCGGGTGCTGATCGATGCCTTTGTGCACCGCTACATGGACCCCGCGCGCCGCCCCGACGTGGTGGCCGGGCTGGACGCGCGCGGTTTTATTCTGGGTGCCGTGGTGGCCTATGAACTGGGGGTGGGATTTGTGCCGATCCGCAAAAAAGGCAAGCTGCCCTTCACCACGGTCGAAGAAACCTACGAACTGGAATACGGCAGCGCCACCGTCGAGCTGCACACAGACGCCGTCAAGCCGGGCCAGCGCGTGCTGCTGATCGACGACCTGATCGCCACCGGCGGCACCATGATGGCGGGCAAGAAACTGCTGGAAAAACTGGGCGCCGAGGTGACCGAGGGCGCCGTGATCGTCGATTTGCCCGAGCTGGGCGGTTCCGACAAGCTGCGTGCCGCCGGCCTGTCGCTGTTCACCCTGCTTGATTTTTCAGGCCATTGAGGCCCGTTGATGCGCATCACCCTATGAAAGACCATTACGCCGCCCTGGGCCTGCGCCCGTCAGCCACGCTGGCCGACATCAAAAAGGCGTTTCGCCAGCAGGCCGCCATTCACCACCCCGACCGCAACAGCGCTCTGGATGCCGCGGCCCGCTTCCGGCTGGCGCAGACGGCCTACGAGGTGTTGTCGGACCCGGACAAGCGCAAGGCTTATGATGACAACCGCCAGCGCAACCTGCTCGACAACCCGCTTGAGACGGCCCGCGTGATTTGGCAAGATTACTTCAGCCGCATTGTTTGATGCCTCACCCCACACCCGAGAACACCATGAGCATGTCCGCTTTTTTCCGCGCGCTGCGCACGTCCTACCAGGCCGAAATCGACGACCTCACGTTTGACTCAGAGGGTCGCAATGTGCTGCGCCAGCGCCTGCTGGAAAAGCGCGGCCAGATCACGTTCCTGAAGCAGATGATGGAGTTGAGCCCCGAGATGGTCGCCGTGATATTTCATGGCGGCTTTCATTTTGAGGAGCCGGCGGTGATGGAACAGCTGCTGACCCTGGAATCGGACGAATTTCCCGACTGGAGCAGCCTGATTGATGCCGTGCAGCTGACGCCCTGGGCGCAGGAACTGGCTGACGCCTTGTTGCCGGAGCCCCAAGGCGACTGGTTCATGGTGGTGGCGGCGGCGCTGGAGTACCTGTACCACCGTCCACCGTCGCATCATCATGAGGGTGCTGCCCGTGAAGACCATGCCAATGAGCCCGAAGGCGAGCATGGCGCCGTGCGCCGGCAAGGCCATGCCGACGACTTTGACAAGGATGGCGAACAGCACCATGACCATGAAGAACCCAGTGCCGAATGGCTGGAAGAGCACGGCTTTGACCGCAAGGATTAAAACGCCCGCACCCGCAACACCTCATCGACACCACAGGAACCCTGTATGCAGCATTTGGCTTTGATTGAAAAAACCCAGTCCCTGATTGCCGCCGGCGACATCGTCGGCGCAGAGTCTGCGCTGGTCGAACTGGCCGACCGCGAGGGCGACGGCGCGCTGATGGAGGTGCTGGAACAGCTGCCGCCCAAGGACGTGCTGGCGGTCATCCGCGAGTACGACGGCTCGCGCGCCTCGATCATCAATCTGATGCTCACACCCGAGCAGTTTGCCCGCGCCGTGGTCATCGAAAAACAATACCGCGACCTGACCCGCAGCCATTTGCGCGGCATGATGAATTCGGTCATTTTCCGCGACGGTGCCGACCCGCTGGCCTTCATCAGCGCCATTGGCGACCTCGAAGGCGGCGCCGAGGCGCTGGCCGACTATTTTGAAGAAAAGTGGAGTCGCATTGAGGCCTTTGCCCGCACCGGCACCTTCGACACCGTCGAGGACGACGGTGCCGTCCTGTCGGAAGACGAGCTGCGCGCCAACGCCTATGCGAGCGCTCGGCTCGAGCAGGATGAAGTGGCCGACTCCGACTGGATGCAACTGGCCTGGCTGCTGCGCTACGAAAACCCTGACCTGTTCATCGAAATGCTGCTGGTGTTGCGCGCCAAGGCACGCGCCTTCGAACTGGGTCTTGACGAGGAAGACCTGGCCGAGGACGACGGCAAGTTTGAAACCAGCGCCACCGACCGCGGCCAGGCCACGCCAGCCGCCATCGACCCCGACGAAGAATCCGCCATCTGAAATTCATGGACTCCATATCTTGCGTCGTCACTGCGAGGAGCGTCCGCGACGCGGCAGTCCATGCAGCCGGAAGTCATGGATTGCCTCGCTTCGCTCGCAATGACGAGCAAGGCCCGACATGACGCTGCCCGTACCTGAACCCACCCAGGGCGTGTCGCTGTTCGACGCGCGGCCATTTTTTGAAAAGGCCGTGGTGTACGGCGTGCAGCACGGCCTGCTGGACCAGGCAAAACTGGCTGTCATGGCCGAGGAAGCGCCCAAGGGCATGGTGCAGATTGCGCGCTATTTCGGCAGCGAGTATCTGCGCCCGGAGCTTGAAAAAGCGCGCGACCGGCTGGTCAACCTGGTCAGTCTGCACCTGCAGGATGCCAGCGGCGGCGACCTGCGCGTGGCCGCCGAACTGCTGCGCGACCACTCCCTGCTGTCGCGCTCCAAGGCCGGCTCCGACCTGCTCAAGGCGCTGATCGTGATGCCGCAAAACACCCACTTCGGTATGAACGAGCGCGGCAGTTTCAGCGACCGCCACCTCCCGCAACTGGCGCGCTGGTCGCTGGCCAGTTATGCCGACTACCAGGCCGAGTTTCTGGCACGCCAGCACGCCGTGCAGGTGGTTGAGGCCGCGCTCTGGTTGGCTGACCAGTTGGGCCTGTCGGCCGATGACCTGCAGGACGCCGAGCCAGATGCCGAGGCGGTGATCCGCACCGCCCTGCTGCTTGCCATGGCGCGGCGCAAGGAGTTGCCCGACTGGGTCGCGTTTGAAAAACTGATCAATGCCCTGCGCCAAAAGCAGCCGGCGCCCGGGCTGTTGACGCTCCCCCAAAACCTGCCCCACGCCTACCGTGCGGTGGTGGAGACGGTGCGCCAGTCGGTGCTGGCCGACTGGCCCCGTTTGCTCGATGCGCGCCTGGCGCCGCGCAAGCTGTTCGACCAGACGCCTGCCTTCATGGGCCGCTACTTCTGGCTTGAAGATGCCTTGAGCGAAATCGGCCAGCACGACCGCAGCCGCTCGGCCGCCTGGGACAAGCTCACCCAGGGCCACAGCGACGACGGCACCGTGCTCACGCTGTGCCTGTGCGTGGCCGCCGGCAGCGCGCCCAAAACCCTGCTGACCGACAAGACCGCCGCCACGCTGGTGCGAAAAATCCGCAAACACGGCTGGCAGCCGGAGCTTGCCACCCACTATCTGCAGGCGCACGCGCCGGAACAGCATCTGGACGACTTCATCAGCCTCTGGCAGGATTTTGTGTACGAGTCGCAGGCCACCCTGATCAGCGATCGCGACAGCAAGCTGCAAGACGCGCTGGCGCTGATGCGCCGCGAGTGCAATGTGGCCTGAATTGCCGGGTTAGAATTCAGCCCGCTGGAAGCGTGGCAGAGTGGTCGATTGCACCGGTCTTGAAAACCGGCAACCCGCAAGGGTTCGTGAGTTCGAATCTCACCGCTTCCGCCAGGACCCCGTATTACGGGGTTTTTTTTCGTCTCAGGTTCCCACATAAAGGGTTGACCTAGCTATAGAGTTCGAATTAGACTGTCTCATATT
>JAABQI010000040.1 GCA_011391545.1 Rhodoferax sp. | reverse complement strand
CTTGAGCAGATCAATCTGTTTTTTGAGGTCGGGGTCGTTGACGGCAAGCGCACCGCCCTCCGCCGTGTGGAACAGTTTGGTGGCGTGAAAGCTGAACATGGTGGCATCGCCAAAGCTGCTGATGGCGCGGCCATTGACCCGGGTACCAAAGGCGTGGGCACCGTCGTAGACCATGCGCAGGCTGTAGGTGCGGGCCAGGGTGTCAAGGGCCTGCACATCACACGGTATGCCGTAAACATGCACGCCCAGCACGCCACTTGTTTCGGTGGTAATCAGGTCTTCCACCCGGTTGGGGTCGATGCACAGGGTGTCAGGGTCGATGTCGGCAAAAACCGGGGTAACGTTGTTCCAGCTCAGCACATGGGGCGTGGCCGGAAAAGTAAAGGGGCTGGTGATGACCTCGCCCGACAGGCGCAGCGCCTGGCACGCAACGATCAGGGCAATGGTGCCGTTGTTGAACAGGCTGAGGTGGGGCGCGGCCAGCCACTGGCTGAGCTCAGTCTCCAGCGCCACATGCTGGGCGCCGCCGTTGGCCAGCCAGCCGCTGGCCCAGACGTCTTGCAGCAACTGGGTGTATTCGACCAGCGGCGGCAGCAGTGGCCGGGTCACGTAGACGGGCTGCGCGAAGGAAATGGGGCGTGGGGTCGGGCTCACGATTTTGGGGGGGCGGTGCGCCAGGTGGGGTTGTACAGGCAGCATCATACGAGAGCGCCTGTGCGAGGCGGCCTGGGCAGCCCGTAAAACTACTCATCTGCGGCCAGCTGTGGCTTGGATTGCAGCATCTGCTGCGCCACATATGTTGAGCCATTTAGATTCAAATGGTTGTTGTCCCGGTATAAAAGCAGGTGGTCCTTTGCCATGGTGCACACATCCTGGTTGCAAAAATAGTCGGCTATTTTGATGATTTGAACGTCCGTTTTTCGCTGCAAAGATTCAAATGCCGGAAAGTACTGGCTGTGCTGGCGATAGAAATGGTCGCGTTTTTCACTGCATTGGTGAGCGCGCAACCAACGCCCCGGATAACGGCATTTTTCAGGCGGGAATGAAAAATTGGGGACATCGTCCACAATGAAGACGCGTTTGCCGGCGGCGGCCAGCTGCGTCACAACCCGGGTCAATTCGCTTTCAAGGCTGCTGGCACCGGAAACAGATCCCAATCTGGCGTACCAGGATGCGGACAAAATAACGTTTGTAATCTGCTTGTCTGCCATGACAAACTGGAGCAAATTGGCACCTTCCTTGCTGTTAAATAAAGGCAGGCCAAGGGTATCGAAAAAGACAATGTTTCTGGTTGGCAATTGCCCGGCAAGCCCAACGGTTAAATGGTCGGCATGGCTGTCGCCCACCACTGCTATTTTCTTCAGGTCACTTCTGCTGGATTGAAAACAGGCTATGGGACTCTGAACATACTGGGCACATAAATTGACGAGCTGATTTTTGTAGGCATGAAATTGGCCATGCCCGATGTCGCCTTCATTGACAGCCTGAAACCTTGAGGCTGGTTTTAATGGCAGTTTGTCTTGTTGATAGCAAAGGTAGCCTGCCAGGCCCACTGCCGCCATGAGACCCACCAGAACGCGGGGCGAAAAGGCCGTCCTTTTTCCTTGCCTTATGGGCTTTTCAAGCCATTGATAGGTGCACCCGGCCAGTGCTATGGCCGTCAGGACCGCAGCAATGACGATCTGCGGCGCAGGTTTTTCGTCGGTGATGATGCGGACAAATGACAGCAAGGGCCAATGCCACAAATAGAGAGGAAAACTAATGAGGCCAAGCCAGATCATCACCCTGTTGGAGAGCAAGACCCGATTGAGCCAGGCCTGCGGGCCAGCCGCGATCACCAACACGGCAGCTGCCGTGGGTAGCACGGCCCACCAGCCTGGAAAGGCACGCTCTTTGCTGATAAGCAGCAACCCAAGCGCCATCAGGACGGCACCGGCGTATGCCAGAAAGTTGCCCAGCTTTCTGGCATTGTCCAAGCTTGCTGGTGCTTCAGATGCCGGGGTGACTCTATTTTGCCGTTCAAGCGTGACATGCGCCAGTACGGCGCCTGCCAGTAATTCCCAGAATCGTGTTTGCGGCGAGTAAAAGGAAGCAGCAGCATCACTGTGCACTTGGTTGATGTTGAGCGCAAAGGAAATGGCGGCCACAAACAGCGTCGTGGCCAATAGATTGAGTTTCAATTTCCATGCCAACCACAGCATCAGTGGCCAGACAAGGTAAAACTGTTCTTCAATACCCAACGACCATAAATGCAGCAATGGTTTGGTTTCCGCGACATTGTCAAAATAGCCGCTTTCCTGCCAGAACACAAAATTGGAAATGAAGCCCGCACCGGCGGCAATGTGCTTGCCGAGTTGTTTGTATTCGTCCGGGTAGAGGAAAAACCAGCCAAATATCAGGCTGGAGGTCAAGACCAGCATCAGCGCCGGAAATATGCGCCTGACACGTCGCACGTAAAAGTCAGCAAAGCTGAAAGTATGGCGCGCGAGGTTTTCGAAAATGATGGTCGAGATCAAATAGCCCGAGATGACGAAGAAGATATCGACACCGATGAAGCCACCCTTGAGCATGTCGGGGAAGGCGTGAAAAGCGACAACACACAGCACGGCAACGGCACGCAAGCCGTCAATGTCGGGGCGGTATTTTGGGTGTGCTGGTGACGGTAATTTTGATGGGACGGCTCTGGCACTGGTCATGGGCAGATACCAGAGGCAGCACTCTTGTGGTGGCGGGCTTCGGCAGTGCACCGACTGCACAAAGGGATTGGGGCGTAGAGTTGGTTCACGGTGGAGAGAAAGCAAGGCGCCAGCGAAGTTTAAACGGACGACATCATACGTGGGCTCAGAGTCCAGGCACCGAGCCTGCGCCCCGGATCTTCTACGCCATGATGTAGCAGCAAGGCTGCTATCAGAGTTGTGGTCACGCTTGCGATCAAAACTGAAAGTTCTCCTGCTTTCAGTTGTTCTGAGACAAGCATAATGACCGGGACATGAATAAGATAGAAGGGGTAGGACAGGTCACCCACCCAATGGGCCAGTCTGCCAGGCACACTGCGCGAACATGCGGCAGGGCAACGTGTGATAAGCATAAAGAGACCAGCCAGACCAAGACCTGTCGCGATGTTGGGGTCAACACCCAGAAACCTTGACCACCATACGGGTTGTGTCAACATGACAGCAACAACTACAACATAGACCCATGAGGGTAAGCAGGACAGCGGTTGACGGCCCACCCAAAGCAACACGCCAAGCATGAAGAAAACCAATTGTGCAGGTGCAGCAACAACAATAAAAGCTGTTCGTAGAGGATCACTGAGGGGGCTTACCCCCAAACGGGCGACGCTGGGGGCATACCAGGCGTCAAAGGTTCCGTTTTGCGCCTGCATCACCCAACTGACAGATACGACCAGGCTCACAAAGAAAACGGCGCACCAATAATGCAGGCCTGCGACACCACGCCGAGCCACCATATTCGCACCCCATATCAGCAGTGGTGCGAGAAGGTACCAGGTCCATTCAATGGTGAGCGTCCAGCTGACGGCAAGCACATCAAAACGTCCCGAGGCATAGGGAACAAAATGGGACAGCGTCAACAGGTTGGCCAAGAAGTAGGGCCAGTCGGCAGAGTCGGCCAGCGGCAGTACGTGGTGAATCCAAAGACTGCCGATCAACGTTGCCGCCCAGAATGCTGGAAATATTCGAAACGCCCGATTGATCAGGAATGCCCACCATCTTTGGCGCGCGGCGCTTTGCACGATCAGGTAACCGCTGATCAGGAAAAACAACTGCACGCCAAATTGGCCGCCAAAGGTACCCAGGTAAGGCACGTTGACACCGGTGTAGTGCTGAAAATGGTGAGCAAAGACCGCTAGCACTGCTGCCGCGCGAAGCAGGTTGACGTTGTTGTGATGCAAGCCAAGCGTGACCAACAGGGGCTCAATTCAGACAGACGCACTTGTTGCGGCCTGGCGCACAGCCCGGGCAGGCACTCCTACCAAGATGCAGCCAGGGGAAAAAGAACCTGCGATCGCTGCGCCCGCACCCACGACACAACGGTCACCAACATGCGAATTCGGGCGGGCGCTGACGCCGGCACCGAGGTCAACCTGCTCCCCAAGACTGCAAGCGCCACTCAGGTGCACACCAGGCCCCAGGCTGACAAAGTTGCCTAAAGCGCAATCATGGCTGATGGTGCACCCAAGGTTCAGACTGGCGTGGCTGCCAATGCTGACGTCGACGTTGATCAGCGCGCCGGCGAACACGACACTTCCCTCGCCCAAACTGACGCGCTCCGCCATCCAGGCGCGTGGATGAACCAGGGTGGCAAAGCGCAGTTCGGGCTGCTCCCGGCGCAGCCGCAGCGCAATGTCGCGCCGGTCGACAGGGGTGCCTACGGCGATCACGGCTTGAACCGCAGGATGCTGAACCAGCCACTGTGCATCACCCAACATTGGGGCAGGCAATGGTTTTGCGATGCGTGTAACGGCGTGCGGGTCCGCCACAAAACCCAGCAGTTGCCAGCGCCCGGGCTGCGCCAGGTTGATGTCGGCCACCAGTTGCGCGACCTCACGGGCGTGCCCGCCAGTGCCGAAGATGACAAGTTCGTCCATGGGTTTGCCTCGCTTATGGGACGGTGCCGTGCGACGGCTTTACAAGCCGTGCCGCCACTTCCCGCAGAATACGCTGACGCTCACCGATCTGGCGCCCCGGCGCATAGAGTTGGCGGGTAAGCGCCTGGCCGGCATGGCCCACGGCATGCAATAGCTGCGGCTGGGCGGCCAGTTGGCGCAGGCGCGCCACGATTTGCTGCGCCAGCGGTGGCCCCGCTGTGTCAAGCAGAAAGATGGACTCGCCATCGACGTAGCCAGGGTTTTGCCGCAGGGCGTCGGTGGCCATGACAGCCACGCCGCAGAGCGCAGCTTCAACGCAGCAGCCGGTGGGAAAGCCATCAAAGTTGCCGGGGTGCAGCAAATAGGGCTGGTTGGGCGAGATGATGAGGTCCATGCCGGCATAAAAGTGGCGTAGTTCAGCGGTTTCCAGCCGGCCGTGAAACTGGATGCGGTCACCTAGCGCCGACACGTCCAACTCGTCCGGGCCAAATCCGCCCCCCACCACATGAAAACGAAGCTGGGCCAGGTCAGCCAGCGCCAGTGCCGCCGCCACAAACTCGGGGTAGCCTTTGTTGGCGCCCAGGGGCATGTAGCGCTCGGCCACAAAGCAGATGTCAAAAACGGCCTTCTCAAGGCCAAACTGCGCTTTGGGTGGCGCCGGCTCCGCCTGAAAATACAGCGGGTTGACCACCAGCCCGTCAATGCGGTGCAACGGTGCCAGACTGAGCTGATGGCGCCGGGCAAAGTCGTCCACATAACGCTGCGTCACGGTCTGGGTCACGATCAGCGCCTTGAGTAGCGGGCTGGTCAGCACGCGCAGCAGCTTGGCATCGCTGTCGGGCTCATTCAGGCCAAAGCCGCCACCAGGGTACAGGGTGAGCAGAAAAGGTATGCCGCGCGCCTCAAGCTCGGGCAGGAACTGAACCGCGTTGTTGAGAAAGTTGAGGTACACCAGCGAACAGCCGGCCAGCCAGGCAGGGGAATAAGGCTGCACGCGGGCAGCCAGGCCGGGGTAAAGCTGGGCGTAGCGGGCGTGCTGGCTGCCAAAGTCTCCCAGCGCCGAGAGCACCATGAGTTGCGGAAATGTCTGCAGGTGGGCGTTGTATTCGGCCACCCTGAAGCCGGTCAGCAGGTTGGGGAAAAAGTCGTCAAGTATGGCCATCGGTGAATCGCTGAGCACCGCGAGTGCCCGCGGCGGCTCAATCAGGTCGCTCAGCGGGAACTGCGTTCTGGCCGTGACGTGAAGGGTGGCGACATCGTCGGCCCACAGGTGAAAGACCACGTCGGTATAGCGCTGGGTGTCGGCCATGCTGGCAACAACCAGGGCCAGGGCGTAGTCACCATCGTGCAGGTGCACCGGGATGTCAAAAACCAACTCGATCGTGTCGCCGGGCTGCCAGTTGCGCGCATGGACCTCGGGCCGGTCAGCGCTGTGGCCACCCAGCACATGCTGATTTTGCCTGTTCTTGATATGGTAGGAAATGACCAGTTGCCGGCAGGGCGCCTGCACCTGCAGGCGCAGGCGCAGGGTCAGGTTGTCACCATAGTCGACGCGGGCTTGCTGGGCAAGGATCCCCTGGGCACCCCATCCCACAACCGCCAGCGACACGGCCCCTGTGCCCACATGCTCCGCGGCGGCGGCCACGGCTGGATTTTCAGGAACGCCGCTGGCAGCGTTGGCCTGGCGGATCCAGTCCTGGTCATAGGCTCGTGTGATGCTGGCGGTGTCGCCCATGGCGCGCACCTGCCCGTGTTCCAACCAGAGAGTTCGGTTGCAGAGTGCCTTGACTGCAGAGATGTCGTGACTGATAAATAGCAAAGTGAGGCCGTCATCGAGCATGGCGCGCATGCGGGTCATGCACTTGGCTTGAAAGAAGGCGTCGCCCACCGCCAGGGCCTCGTCAACAATCAGGATGTCGGGGTCAACGTGCACAACCACGGCAAAGGCCAGGCGCACATACATGCCGCTGGAGTAGGTTTTAACCGGCTGGTCTATGAATGGGCCAATGTCGGCAAAGGCAATGATCTCTTCAGTGCGTGCGGCAATTTGCTCGGCGCTCAGGCCCAGGATGGCAGCGTTGATCAGGAGGTTTTCACGACCCGTAAAGTCAGGGTTGAAGCCGGTCCCCAGTTCAAGCAGCGCGGCAATTCGACCGCGCACCTGGACCTCTCCCGCGGATGGCGTGAGCGTGCCGCAAATGATCTGCAACAGTGTTGATTTGCCGGCTCCATTGCGGCCAATGATGCCCAGGGTTTGACCCCGCATGAGATCGAAAGATATGTTGTCGAGAGCCGCAAAATCCCGGTAGTAACGATGGCGTGCACCCCACAAGGACTGGAGTAATCGATGGTGAGGCTTGTCGTACAACCGATAGACTTTGCCGAGATTGCTCGCGCGAATGACCCAAGACCCTGGCGCCAGATCAGATGACATCAGAGAAACCTCTTCGGGTGCGCTGAAACAGCCACCAGCCGATGCCCAGCACAACGATGCTGGCAGAGCTGTGCCAAGCCCAACTCTCCATATCCGGCGCATGACCCAGAATGAGCAGGGAGCGGGTGGCTTCAATGGGC
>JAABQI010000039.1 GCA_011391545.1 Rhodoferax sp. | reverse complement strand
TGCTAGGTGCGCCGCGAAGTCAGCCTGGCTGTCGTACACCTCGTACAAAAATACACGGCATTGCTCCGGCTCCCCGACACAGACATCAAACTGACGGCAGCCCGCCTCAATCGCAAGTGAGGTCTGTGCATTGAGGTGGATGGCCTTTATAAAGGAATCCCAATGCGCCGCATGAATGGTGAACAAAACCGTAACCACGAACATGGCGCTACCTCATCGATGCTATCAAGCGTGGCAACCAGCTGGTCAGAGTCGGCACATAGGTGATCAACATGACAACGCTGAACGTGGCCGCCATCATGACCCACAGGTGCCGCGTGATTTCACCAATCGTGGCATTGGCCAGTTTGGCTGCCACAAACAGTGTGCCACCCACGGGCGGCGTGTACAACGCAATGGCCAGGTTGGCCGTCATGATGACGCCCATATGCACCAAGTCCATCTGAAAGGCCATGGCCAATGGCAGAAACAGGGGCGCAGCCATCAGCAGGGCTGGCAGCGGCTCAATGAAGATACCCAAGAGCACCAATGCCACATTCAGCATGATCAAAAACACCCATTTGACGTGGGCCACCGAACCGACCCAGTCCGCCAGCTGCTGCGCAACGCCTTCTGCCGTGATGAGCCAGGCTAGTGCACCGGTTGCACCAATCACCAGCATCACGGTAGCGCTGGTCATGAACGCCTTGAGCAACAGATGCGGGATGTCCTTGAACGACATATCCTTGTAAAAAAAGATGGATATCACAAGACCATAGGCCACGGCGACGGCTGCTGCTTCTGTTGGCGTGAAGTAACCCGACCATATTCCGCCCACAATGAACACCGGCATCAGCAGTGCGGGGCCGGCGCTGTAACCGGCTTTGGCGATTGCACCCCATGAGGCGGGTTTGCCACCGGGGTCCACGCCGGTCTTTTTGCCGTGCCACATACAGACACCAATCAGCGCCGCGCCTGACAACAAAGCAGGAACCAAGCCTGCCATCGACAGGGTGCGCATTGACACACCCGACACGAACGCGTACACAAGAAAGGGAATCGAAAGCGGCATCAACAGCGCCAGGGTTCCGGCAACCGCGACGAGCGCCGCTGCAAAACCGCGGGCGTATCCGCGCGCCAACATGGCCGGTATCACCAGCGAGCCAATGGCTGCCGTGTCCGCAATGGCCGATCCCGACACGCCACCAAACAGCAGGCAAGAGATGACGGTAACCACACCCAATCCACCGGGAAGCCATCCAAACAACACGTTGGCAAACTCAACGATGCGCTTGCCAACACCGCCTTGCGCCAGCAGTTCGCCTGTAAACACAAAAAGCGGTACAGCAATCAGTATGAAGGGTTCGACCCCACCAATGAATGAGAGAAAAACGCTCTCCAGCGGATATTGCATGCCATACAGGGTGACGATACCCGCCGTGGTGGCCAACAGCGCCACCATCAGCGGCACCCCCATCAGTGCCAGGGCAAAAAAAGAACCAAAAATAACCAATGAAAGCATCTTGAATTCCTGTGCTCAGTCAGCGGGGTAACGTTGTTCACGGGGCACATCGCGCAGAATTTGAACCAAGTCCCAAGCAACGAAAACACTCACCAGTCCCATGCCCAGTGGCAAGGGCATGTACTGCCATGCCATGGGCCACTCCAATGTAGTGAGCACAGTGCCCCAGCTACCTTGCACAATGCGCACCCCAAAGAACAGCACAACACCCACAACAAACAAGGTGAATGTTTGTACCGCTGCGTCAGCCCATTTGCGCCCAGCGGGCCCGAGCTTGTCCAAAAACTCGTTGATCGACATGTGAGCCCCCCGCTGGGCTGCGGCCGCGCCCCCCAGAAAGGTGACCCACACCATCAAAAACTCACCCAGTTCGGTCAACCAGGCCAGGTCTTTGCCCGCAGCATGCATCACCACATTGATGAAAATCATCACGGCCAGGGTGCCGCCCAAGCCAATGACCGACCAGTCGATCAGTTTGCCTAGCCACCGAATCAGCGGCGGGATTGGATGTGTTGTTGCACGCATGACGATCAACTCTGTTTGGCTTTACCTGACGGCCTGGCGAACGGCTGCGGTCTCAGCCAGCACGGCATCGACATCAGCACCGTACTTCTCACGTGCCTTGGCATACACCGGCTCCACCGCCTTGCGGAAGGCTGCGGTATTGGGCGTACGGTTGATCTTGGCTCCCTTGGCAGCCATGTCCGCCAGCAACTTTTCGTCGTTGCCCTTGATCATGTTGCGTTGAAACGGCGCAACCTCCTGTGCGGCACGCATTACCGCCTGCTGATCCGTGGGGGAGAGTTTTTGCCAAGTCTTTTCGGAAATTGCCATCGGAATAGGGCTGTACACGTGGTTGGTCAGCGTGACGTGTGGCGCCACTTCATAAAACTTGTTGGAAGCTATGGTGTCGATCGGGTTCTCCTGACCCGATACAGCGCCTTGCTGGATCGCAAGATAAACTTCCGGCAGCGGCATGATCTGAATGCCAAAGCCCATGGCTTCCAACTGCCAGCGCATCATCTCGTTGGGGAAAGTGCGCAACTTCTTGCCTTTGGCGTCCTCGGGTCCGTTCAACGGGTCACGGGTCGTCATATTGCGAAAGCCGGCTTCCCAGGTAGCGAGAAAGCGAAAGCCCTTGGCGGGGGCCTTGTCAAACTGTGCCTTCAGCCATTTGGATTCGTCGTAAAACTTCCAGCCCTGTGCGTAACTGTCGATGATGAAAGGCATCATGGTCAGGTTTAGCGCGGGCAACTGACCGGCGTAAGAACCGGTCGCGGACACCGTGAAGTCAATACCACCGAGCGCCAACTGTTCAATGTTCTTGGGATCGTTTCCCAACTGGCTGCAACAGAACACCTGCACCTTGTAACGCCCCTGGGTGTACTCCTCGACCTTCTTCGCAAAAAGCTGCGCACCCGCTTGGCGCGCGCCCTGTTGCTGGTCGGTGTGACTGAACTTGAGCATGGTCTGTGCGCTTACCGGCAACGTCAAGGTAAAAGCAGCGGCCAAAGCGGTGATCGAAAATAGCTTCTTCATACGAGTCTCCTTCATTGAGTTTGGTGGGGATTGAAACCGGCCATCGGTACACGACGGCCACTGGCATGCGAGTGGTAGATGGCCGCTTGCACATACAGATTTCTCAGGTAACTACGCGCACTGTTCTGCAGTGGCGTGTCTTGATTCAAGTGCGACAACACATGTGCCTGCAACGCGGTGCTGGCGCCACCAAAGGCACCCCGTCCGGCGCCGTCGTCATACCGGTGCTCGACTTCGACGCCTTGATGAGGCAACCACCACAGGCGGGCATCACCGTCCAGACGCATCACACCGCGCTCGCCTTCGAGCCACATTTCGCCCATCGTGCGGCGCAAATTCTTCGCCGGATGTTCGTTCAGGCGGTTGCCGTCGAACAGGCCGACGCTTTCATCTGAAAACTCGAAGATCAAAAGCCCGGCATCCTCGCCCAGAATCACAGGGTTAAGTCGGCGCAGCCTTGCTGTGACCGCTAGCACTTCACCCATCAGAAAGCGAAAGGTGTCAATGAAATGCACTGCAGTTTCACGAACCAAAAACTCGGGCATGGTCTGAAAATAGGGCTGCCTGTCCAGATAGGCATCGGGTCCCTGGCCATCGCCCGGACGCAGCCGAAAAGACACACCGTGGACACGACCGAAGAACCCATCGTCTATAAGTCGGCGCAATTCGCGAAACCACGGCGCAAAACGGAAGTTTTCGTGGATAACAAGTGGCACACCAGCATCCTCTGCCAGGGCTGTCAAGGCTTCTGCCTGCTTTAAGTCAATGCCAAACGGCTTTTGACAGATTACCGGAAGACCACGCTCAATGGCGGCGCGGACTGCTGATTCCTGAGCCACAGGTGGAAGCACAATATCTACCAACGTCGGTTGTTCAACATCCAGCATCGTTGCGACATCAGCGTAGCACTTGGGCACACCATAACGTTGTGCAAGAGCTTCGGCGTGTGCCGGATTCCGGTTCGCAATGGCCACCAATGGGCTGCCTGCATCTCGCCAGCCCTCGACCTGAAACTGTGCCCAATATCCCGCCCCGATCATGACAACGCGCTCGTTCTTTATGTGCATATTCATTTCAGAGGCCCTCCGCAACTGCACGCATGATCTCAGCCGTCCCGGAGTTGCCGCCAAACTCGTGAGGACGAACCACGCCCTGAGCGAACACACGTTCCATCGAAGTTTCGATGGCGCGGGCGCCATCGGCCAACGCAGTATCACTGTGCTTTTCGGCAAGCCAGTCAAGCATCATCACAGCCGACAGAATCATGGCGCTGGGATTTGCGATGCCCTTGCCTGCGATGTCTGGTGCCGTGCCATGAGCGGGTTGAAATAGCGCGTACTTGTCACCAATGTCTGCCGAAGGTGCCATTCCCATTCCGCCGGCAAAGGCCGCAATGAGGTCAGAGAGAATGTCGCCAAACATGTTTTCGGTGACCAGGACGTCAAAAGTCCAGGGCCTCATTACCAAATTCAATGCCACTGCGTCCACATACGCACTGTCTTTGCTCAAGTCGGGAAATGCGCTGGCTCGCTCCTCAAACACTTTGCGCCAAAAGGCCATCGAAAGAAAGACGTTGGCCTTATCAACGCTGGTGACGTGACCAGGTTTTCCTCTGGCTTTTCGCTGACGGGCAAGATTTAGCGCGAAGTCACAAATCCTGGCGGTGCCGCCACGTGTGATTTTCATGGGATCAATCGCCGCTTCTGCATCACCATGACCCTCCATGTGGCCTCGGTTTCTGGCAAAAAACAGGCCCTCAGTGTTTTCGCGCACCAGCACCAAATCAATCTGCGCAGCGCGAGGATCAGCCAGTGGGCCTTTGAGTCCAGCAAAACTTCGGATGGGGCGCACGCCTGCATACAAATCCAGCGCGAACCGGATGTCGAGTTGCGGAATGATCTCGGTACCGTCTTTGGCACGTACGTGTGGCAGGCCCATCGAGCCAAAGAGAATGGCATCTGCAGCCTTGCATGCATCGAGCGTAGCCTCGGGTAGAGCATCGCCACTGTCAAGGTAGTGCTGGGCACCCGCTGGATACACGTTGAATTCAAACCGCCGGCCAATGCGGCTTTGCAAGCCGTTCAAGACCTCAGTTGCCGCTGACATCACCTCCGGGCCGATTCCATCCCCTGGGAGTACTGCGATCGAATAATATTTTTGCGTCATTTCATTCCACTTTTTTTACATTTGCGCCAACTTGTAACGCTCAAATATCGCCACCAATTCGCGATTTGCACGCTCCCGATGGGATCGGGTTATTTCTGCTGCGCCCTTTACATCGCCCGCCAGAAAACATTCGACCATGCGCATGTGCTCCTTTGTGGAGTTCACCGGTTTGGGTCGCAGCCTGAGCGTGAACATGCGGGCACGGTGTGCTCTGTCCCAATAATTCAGAACCGTTTCCTTGAGTTGCCGGTTTCCTGAAAGATCCACCAACATGGCGTGAAAACGTTCGTCGGCCATCGCCCAGGCGTCAAGATCGTCTACCTTGAGCGCCTCATCCATGGCGGTTGTTGCGGCGATCAACGGCATTAAATCCGTGTCGCTGGGTTTGCGTGATGCCAGTAGTTCAGCGGCCATGCATTCAAGGGCGGTAAGTACCTGATAAAGCTCCCGCATGTCACTCGGAGAGACGGGTAACACGCGCATGCCGTGGCGTGGAATGACCTCGAGCAAACCTTCTCGTTGCAGCCGTATCATCGCCTCGCGCACCGGGGTGCGGCTCATATTCAACTCAATGGCGACATCCTGCTCCAGCACTTGGTAGCCTGGAGACCAAACGACGTCAAGGATTCGCCGCCGTATTTGTACGTAGGCCGCGTCGACCATTGAGTTCTTTTTTTTGATTGGCGGATTACTCATGCGAGTGGATAGTTCCAGTGGGTTGGGGCAACGCCCGCGATAGGCATGGGAAGCGTAAACAGATGATCCGCGAGTAGGCATCCAAGCACAGCGTTGCGCCGTCCTGGTCCACAAAACGCAATGCTTGAAATGTTGCGCAATAAGCGACTTTTGATGCCATCGAGATGTGGTCGCGCCAATGCCGCAGCTTTGTAAGCGGCCTCCACCCAGACTAAATGCTCTGCATCAGAGTCTTCCATCCATACCGCAGGTTTGCCGTCGGGGGCAACGTGAATCAAGCGATTGCTGATGATGCTGACAATCCAGACACCACCTTCTTCATCGAATGCCAATCCATCCGGAAATGTTCCCGCACCAAATTCGACCACGACCTCTTTGGGACCAAGCATTCCGTCCGGGTGCAGCGCAAAACGTGACAGGCGTCTTGCAAATGTCTCATTGACATACAACCAACGACCATTGGGGTGCAGCGCGACTTCGTTGGTGTAACCCAGACCGTCGGCAACGATCCGAGCACCATGCTTGTCGACCATGACGATAAATCCATCATTGCACGTGCTCCGATAACCCAGCGAGCGAGGCAACAAACGCGTACTGACCGTAATCCAGAACCGCCCTTGGCCATCCTCGACAACAAAGTTTGTCGGTGGCAAAGCAAGCCCGTCAACCGACATCAGCCATGGGCTCACTTGCCCAGAGCGCTGAAGCCTGTACACGCCACCTTCTTCATCGCCAAGGTGGGTGACTAAGAAGTCGCCGTTGCGCAGCAAGGCGATTCCGTTGGGTTTGAGGGTGATGCCATCGGGAGCAATGCCAGCGTAGAGTGATTGCGCACCGTCTGGATGCAAGTGGGCTACCCCACCGCGCCAATCGGCTGAGTAGAAATCGCCAGTTGCTGTGGCTAGTACACATTCGGGACGAGCCAAGCCGTGACCTAAGGTTCGGACGCTTTCAAGCGAGCGATCTAAATCTGACTGTATTGATTTTGCGATTGAATGCATTAGCGTATACGTTAATTTAACGATAAAAAAATGCTATTGGTAGAAACCCTTAGCCAACTTACGTAGGATTGTTCCCTTTGTTCCTGTTTGGCGCATTTTTTAACGCTAGCTTTATGGAAACTTAAATGTGTGGACCTTTCTGCTGGTCAAAAGCTGATACCCGTGAGCACACGCTACTGGGGACTCCGGGTTCCCGTTTTGTTGAATTCGCGTATCCGCAATCGACATCGAGCAAATTGGTGCCGGTGTCCGCTGTCGGGCGGGCAAGTTGAACTTCTGTAGACCGCTCCCGCTGCGTAGCTGGTCCACAAATTTCTCCAAACCTGACAGTCATGTCTGCCTACCGCTCCGTTGCTGTCAC
>JAABQI010000038.1 GCA_011391545.1 Rhodoferax sp. | reverse complement strand
CGGCTGCCGCGCCCCACCACATCACACCCAGCCAGGGGAACAGCGGCACATAGTCCTCGGTGACCGGCTTTTGGCTGATCCAGCCCAGCCAGTTCCAGCGCATGCTGTTCAGCACATCGGCAAATTGCGCCATCGCGCCGGTCTGCAGCACACTCTCGGCGATGAATTTGGAGGCAACCGCCAATGCACCCAGCAGCCACAGCCAGCGCCCCCAGTGCGCGGTCAGCCGCACCACGATCAGCATCAGCGCCAGACCGTGCAGTACGCCAAAATAGATAAAGCTGTTGGGAAACACCAGCCACGAGCCCAATGACACCAGCAGCGCCGCACCCGCCACTTGCGCCCAGCGCCGCCAGAAGCGCGGCCAGCTCTGCCCCTGCGCCGTGGCAATGGCCTGACCCATGCCGGCGCACAGCAAAAACAGGCTGACGATCAGGGTGCGCTGCCAGGTCCAGAACGGGTCGCGGTAAAAATCCTGCGTGACCAGCCTGAAGTGGTTCAGGTCGAAGACCAGATGAAACAGCGTCATCCAGACCATCGCCAGGCCGCGCAGCGCATCCAGGGTGTCAAAACGTGGCGTCTTCATGAGCGCGAGTGTAGATTGGCCCGCTGCCCGATAATCATGCCCCATGTCACTGCTCCCCCACCAACTCGAACTGTTAGCCCCGGCACGCGATGCCGCCATTGGCATTGAAGCCGTCAACCACGGGGCCGACGCGGTCTATATCGGCGGGCCGTCGTTTGGCGCGCGCACCAGCGCCGACAACACAGTGGCCGACATTGCCCGGCTGGTGCAACACGCGCACCGCTTCAACAGCCGCATTTTTGTGACGATGAACACCATCCTGCGCGATGACGAACTGGAGGGCGCACGCACACTCGCCTGGCAGTTGTATGAGGCGGGCGTGGACGCACTCATCGTGCAGGACATGGGCCTGCTGACTATTGACATGCCGCCTCTGCAGTTGCATGCCAGCACCCAGTGCGACATCCGCACGCCCGAGAAAGCGCGCTTTTTGCAGGACGTGGGCCTGACCCAGCTGGTGCTGGCGCGCGAACTCACGCTGCCGCAGATTGCCGCGATTCGCGCCGCCACCGACCCCGGCCGCAGCACGCTGGAATTTTTTGTCCATGGCGCGCTGTGCGTGGCCTACAGCGGCCAGTGTTACATCAGCGCGGCGCACACCGGGCGCAGCGCCAACCGCGGCGAATGCAGCCAGGCCTGCCGCCTGCCCTACCAGGTGGTCGATGACAAGGGCCGTTTTGTCGCGCACGACAAACATGTGCTGAGCATGAAGGACAATAACCAGAGCGCCAACATTGCCGCGCTGGTCGATGCCGGGGTGCGCAGCTTCAAGATCGAGGGCCGCTACAAGGACATGGCCTATGTGAAAAACATCACGGCGCATTACCGCAAGCTGCTCGACGACGTCATCGAGGCGCGCCAGCACTCGGGCGACCCTTTGAGCCGCGCCAGCAGCGGGCTCACCACGTTCAGCTTCACGCCCGACCCCAATCAGAATTTCAACCGCGAATTCACCGACTACTTTGTGCAGGGTCGCCAAGACAACATCGGCGCCTTCGACACCCCCAAAAATCCGGGGCAGGCGATCGGTTTTGTCACCCAGGTCGGGCCCAACTGGGTTGAACTTGAGCTGGGTGACCGCCAGGCCGTGCTGCACAACGGCGACGGCCTGTGTTACTACGACCTGCAAAAGGAGCTGGTCGGCCTGGCCATCAACCGCGCCGAACTCATCAGCGCCAAAAAAGGCAGTTGGCGGGTGTTTCCTAAGGACGAGTTGACGGGCCTGAAAGACCTGCGCAAAGGAGTCGAGGTCAACCGCAACCGCGACGTCGACTGGCTGCATGTGCTTAACAAAAAGTCCAGTGATCGCCGCATCCAAGTCTGGGCGCACCTGGCTGACAGCGCGGATGGCATCACGCTGACCCTGACCGACGAGGACGGTTTCAGCGCCAGCGCGCACACCACCCTGGCGCTCGCGCCGGCCAAGGACAAGGCCGGCGCACTCGAAACGGTCGTGGAGAACGTCTCCAAACTCGGCAACACGATTTTTGCCGCCAGTGACGTGCAAGCGGCTTTTGCCCAGCCCTGGTTTGTGCCGGCATCAAGCCTTAACCCGCTGCGCCGCGAAGCCATCCAGAAGCTGGAGGCGGCACGCAGTGCCGGTTTTGTGCGCTGGCACCCGGGCCAGGCTGTCGAGCCGCCGGTCGCCTACCCCGAAGACACGCTGAGTTACCTGGCCAATGTGTTCAACCGGGCAGCGCGCAACTTTTACGCGCGCCATGGCGTCAAGGTGATCGCCGCCGCTTACGAGTCGATTGAAGAGCCCGGCGAAGTGAGCCTGATGATCACCAAGCACTGCGTGCGTTTTTCGTTGAGCCTGTGCCCCAAGCAGGCCAAGGGTGTGACCGGCGTGCAGGGCACCGTCCGGGCCGAGCCGCTGCAACTGATCAACGGCAAAGAAAAACTCACGCTGCGCTTTGACTGCAAACCCTGCGAAATGCATGTGGTCGGCAAAATGAAACCGGCCGTCGCCAAACAGTCCAGGCAGGAACTGGCCAGCGCCCGCGCCGACGCAGGCAAGCCGCTGACTTTTTTCAAAACCCGGCCCCAACCGCCCGCGACCGAATTCGGGCATTGAGCCCTACCTGGGGCCGCGCAAGCGCTCCGACAGGTGCATGGCGATGTTGCGCGTCAGTCGCTCGCCGAGCAGCGGGTCGGCAAGCACCAGGGCGTCGAAGGCTTCGCGCGTCAGCGACCAGAGCGTGGCATCGGTGTCGGCCATGGCATCGGCGCTGCGGCCGGCACCATCGAGCATGGAGATTTCCCCCATCATGACACCGGGCGAAAAACTGACGAAACGCCGCCGTGCATGGGCGGGCCCGCCAATGATCGAAATCGAGCCCTGCGTCAGCACAAAAAGCTTGTCGCCCGGATCACCCTGGCGGAACAGGCACTCACCGGCTCGCAGATGTTGCTCACACATGTGCTCCTTGACACGCGCCAGTTGATCCGTATTGAGACCGCGCATCAACGAGGTCTCGGCCAGCGGCACAACCGTCTGCGACGCATCAATGCCCGCTTCGGCCAGCAACATCTGCTCGGCAGCCTCAATCGCCCGGTCGGCATCAGGCCACCAGTCAGCACGACCACCGCCGGGCAGGCCGGCACGGAAACAGCCAAAGGTCCGCAGCCGCTGGCCATGGCTGTTGTTGGCGCCGACACCGGCCAGCAACAGGGCCACGCCGCGGTGTTCAAGCTGGTTTGAAATTTGCTGCAACAGCATCGCCCCCGACTCGTCAACCATGCTGACCAGACTCAGGTCGAGCACCAGACAGCGGCAATCGGGCGCCAGCGACTCGGCCTCGTCCACCAGGCGCTCGGCGCTGCCAAAAAACAGCGCGCCCTCCAGCTCCACCAGAACCACACGCGGGCGCTCACGCGCCAGAAGGGCTTCCTGTCTGGCACCATAAATGCGACGCGACGGTCGCTGCGCCGCGCTGAAGCGCCCGCGTATCAGCGAGCGGTTCATGGCACGGATAAAGATCAGCATGGCCAGCAAGGCGCCCAGCCCGACCGCTGCAAAAAATCCGAAGACGATCGTCACGACGCAAACCAGCGAGACCACCACCAGACTTTGCTTGAGATCAGGCGAGCGTTCGCCCGACAGCAACTGATGCAGCAGCTGACGCGTCCAGCGGTCGCTGAGCGCCACCGCAATGGTCAGCATGATGCCGGCCAGCACGATCTGGGGCAACAGGGACAGCAAGGATCCGCCGAAGGCGTAGATCAGGGTGAAGGCCAGAATGGAGGCAAGCACCGGACCCCGCCCAGCGGCACCCCTTTTGAGCAGCAGCATCGAACGCGAGCTCGACAGAACCAGCGGCAGGCCACCACAGACGCCGCTCACCATATTGGCAGCCCCCAGGGAAAGCAATTCACGGCTCGGGTCGTGTCGGGAGTGAACCATCTGGTCGGCCGCAAGCGCCACCAGCAGCGATTCAAGCGAACCGATCACGGCCAGCAGGGCGCCGGTCAGCAAGACCGCGCTGCCGTGCGCCAGCAGCAGCTTCCAGGCCCCCGCATCGGCCAGCGGCAGCAAGCCATTCGGCAACACCATCCCTTCCGGCAAAGCGCCCACGGTATTTCCCAGGTGTATCGCCGGAAAGGTGGCGCTCAGTGCCACCACCATGGCGGTTCCGGCGACCAGACCCAGCAGCGTGGCGGGTGCCCTGGGCCACTTCCAGCTGATCAGCCAGACCGTGACCGCCGTGGCCAGACCGATCACCAGGGCCAGGGGCTGGGCCTGCGACAGGTTGGCCAGATCCGTCAATTTTGTTCTCGGGGCAAGACCGAGCAGCAAGGGAATCTGCGAAAACAGGATCATCAGGGCCACGCCGTTCATGAAACCCGCCAGCACAGGCTGCGGCACATAGCGGGCCATCCGTCCCAGCCCCGACAGGCCAAGCAACATCTGGAACAGGCCCATCAGCACCACACTGCTCGCCACCACGGCCAACAGGGTGGCGATGCCTTCAGTGCTGTCAAGGTTGAACTGCGGATCACGCACCAACTGCGCCACCAGACCGGCCAGAATCAGCGCGGTGGCCGACGTGGGGCCGGCCGAAGGCGAGGCGGAGCTGCCCGACAGGGCGTAAACCAGACCCCCGGCGATGACCGCCGAAAAAGCCGCAGCCACGCCCAACTGGGCCAGCGCGCCCAGCGGCGCAAAGGCCAGCAGCCCCAGCGACAGCACAATCGCCAAGGTGGCCAGCGCCACCATGACACCGGCAAGCCCATGGGTGGTCTGTCTTAGCGCACCCACCTTCTGGCGTTCTCCCACAGCTGCATCCATGGGCTCAACGTATTTTTGTCCTGGTCGGTCCAGCTCATCTGGATGTTGCGGAAGACGCGCTCGGGGTGCGGCATCATGGCGGTAAAGCGGCCATCAGCGGTGGTCACGGCTGTCAGGCCGCCCGGGCTGCCGTTCGGGTTGAACGGGTAGGCCTCGGTGGCAGCGCCATGGTTGTCGGTGAAGCGCATGGCGGCGATGGCCCTGGCTGCATTGCCCCGGTGCTTGAAGTTGGCATACCCCTCGCCGTGCGCCACGGCAATGGGAAGGCGGCTGCCGGCCATGCCCTGGAAGAACAGCGACGGGGATTCGAGCACTTCGACCATCGACAGGCGCGCTTCAAACCGCTCGCTCTGGTTGGTGGTAAAGCGCGGCCACTCGGCAGCGCCCGGGATGATGTCGGCCAGCTCGGCAAACATCTGGCAGCCGTTGCACACGCCCAGGCCAAAGGTGTCCAGGCGCGCAAAAAAGTCCTTGAACTGGTCCGCCAGCACGGGGTTGAAGGTGATGGAGCGGGCCCAGCCAATGCCGGCGCCCAGCGTGTCACCGTAACTGAAACCGCCACAGGCCACCACGCCCTTGAAATCAGCCAGCCTGGCGCGCCCGGTCTGCAGGTCGGTCATGTGCACGTCAAAAGCCTCGAAGCCGGCCTCGTTAAACGCGTAGGCCATTTCCACATGCGAGTTGACGCCCTGCTCGCGCAGCACGGCCACTTTGGGGCGCGACAGCATGAGGGCTGGACCGTCATTGCGAGGAGCGCCAGCGACGTGGCAATCCATGGCTTCAGGGGTCGTGGATTGCCGCGCTTCGCTCGCAATGACGGGGTCAGACTCCGCAATAACGAGTTTGACATGCAGGCCCGGATCAGTCGGCTCACCCGCCGCGGCGTGCTCGGCATCGGCGCAGGCCGGGTTGTCGCGTTGCTGGCAAATCTTCCAGCTGGTGGCGTCCCAGACCTGGTGCAGGTCAGCCAGTTTGGCCTTGAAAATGGACTTGGCATCGCGCCACACCTGCACCTCGCCAATCCCCATCGTGATGGTGGAATCGACCGGGCGGGTTTTGCCCACCACATGGCTGTGCTGGCTCAACTGGTGATCGCGGAGCACCTGCATGACCGCGTTGCGCTCATCGGTGCGCACCTGCAACAGCACGCCCAGTTCTTCGCTGAACAGCGCCCTGAGCGTGAGCTCATCGCGGCGGCCGCTGACCTGGCTGGCCCAGTTTTTGGCGTCGCCCCAATCCATGCGGCTGTCAGAAATGCCGTCGCCCTCGGTCACCAGCATGTCGACATTGAGCGCCACCCCCACATGGCCGGCAAAGGCCATTTCGCAGGCGGCGGCAAACAGGCCGCCGTCGCTGCGGTCGTGGTAGGCCAGAATCCGGCCCTGGGCGCGCAGGACGTTGACGGCGTTGACCAGATTCACCAGGTCTTGCGGGTCATCCAGATCGGGTACCTCGTCGCCCATCTGGCCCAGGGTTTGCGCCAGGATGCTGCCGCCCATGCGGTTCTGGCCGCGCCCCAGGTCCACCAGGATCAGCGAGGTGTCATCGACCGCGTTGAGCTGCGGCGTCAAGGCGCCGCGCACATCAAGCAGCGTGGCAAAGGCGGTCACGATCAGGGACACCGGCGAGGTCACTTTCTTGGCATTGCCGGCTTCGTCTTTCCACTGCGTGCGCATGGACAGCGAATCCTTGCCGACCGGGATCGAAATGCCCAGCGCCGGGCACAGTTCCAGCCCCACGGCTTTCACGGTTTCATACAGGGCGGCGTCTTCACCGGGTTCACCGCAGGCCGCCATCCAGTTGGCGGACAGCTTGACGCGGTCCAGTTCAAAAGGCGCGGCCAGCAGATTGGTGATGGCCTCGGCCACCGCCATGCGGCCGCTGGCTGGCGCATTCACCGTGGCCAGCGGCGTGCGCTCGCCCAGCGCCATGGCTTCACCGGCGAAGCCCTTGAAGTCGGCCAAGGTGACGGCGCAGTCGGCCACCGGCACCTGCCACGGGCCGACCATCTGGTCACGGTGCGTGAGGCCGCCCACCGTGCGGTCGCCGATGGTGACCAGAAACCGCTTGGACGCCACAGTGGGGTGTGCCAGCACGTCGATCGCCGCCTGCTGCAGGGTCACCCCGGTGAGGTTGACGGGCACGAAGTTGCGGGTGAGCGTCTTGACGTCGCGCTGCATTTTTGGCGGCTTGCCGAGCAACACGTTCATGGGCATGTTGACTGGCAAGCTAGCCTCATCCTGGACCGCCATGGCTGCGGCCAGATCCACATCGCCCACCACCAACTGGCGCGCCTCGGTGGCCACGCCGACCACAGCGAACGGGCAGCGCTCGCGCTCGCACAGGGCCTTGAACAGTGCCAAGGATTCTGGCGCGATGGCCAGCACGTATCGCTCCTGGCTTTCGTTGGACCAGATTTCCTTGGGCGCCAGGCCCGATTCTTC
>JAABQI010000037.1 GCA_011391545.1 Rhodoferax sp. | reverse complement strand
CGAACATGTGGATGAAGCCGTGCAGCTCACGCAGGATGTCGTTGGGCAGGTGGCGGCTGGTCTTGGTCTCGCCGTAAATGTAGATCGGCACATCGAGGTTGCGCCGGCGCACCTCCTCGATGAAGTGGCGCAGGTTCACCACCGCCGGGTCCAGGTCCGGCCCCGGGGTGAATTCCTCGTCGTCGATCGACAAGATGAAGGTGCTGGCGCGGCTTTGCTGCTGGGCAAACTGGCTCAGGTCGCCGTAGCTGGTGACGCCCAGCACCTCAAAACCCTCGGTCTCGAAGGCCTGTGCCAGGGCGCGAATGCCCAGGCCGGAAGTGTTCTCGGAACGGTAGTCCTCGTCAATGATGACAATGGGAAAGCGGAATTTCATGGCAGGCTCCAGCGACGCAGGAAAAAAATGGAAATTGGCGCGAAGTGTAAGGACTTATCGTGTCGCACCGGTTGCGAACACGCACTTTTATCGCAGAATGTGGCAGGACAAATTACAAATGGATACAAACATGGCTGAATCGACCATTTGGTGGCTGCTGGCAGGCGGCTTGATCGCGCTTGAAATGCTGACCGGCACCTTTTATCTGCTGATGTTGTCACTGGGTGTTGCCGGAGCTGCCGTCGCCGCCCATTTGGGGGCGTCGGTGACGGTGCAACTGGTGGTGGCCGCGGTGCTCGGGGGTGGCTTTGTGGTGGCCTGGCGCAGCTATAAAAAGCATCAGCCGCCAGCCCTGCCGGCGGGCGCCAACCGCGATGTTAATCTGGATGTTGGCGAAACCCTGCACATCGACGCATGGAACGAGGATGGCACCAGCACCGCCAACTACCGTGGCGCGGCCTGGAGCGTGTCCTTGCGCACTGGCGCGGCGTCAAGCCCTGGTCTGCACCGCATTGTCGAAGTGGTCGGCAGCCGCCTGGTGGTTGAGAAGTTGTGAATTGAAAAATGATTGTCATTGCGAGCGAAGCGCGGCAACCCATGAATTCCAGATCCCTGGATTGCCACGTCGCTGCGTTCCTCGCACTGACGTGATCATCGTTTAGTTAATTTTTTTGGAGTAATCAATGGAAGTCGCAGTCATCCTGTTTGTCATCGCGGTGATCTTTGTCACCCAGTCGGTCAAGGTCGTTCCCCAGCAACACGCCTGGGTGGTCGAACGGCTCGGCAAGTACACCGGCACCCTGATGCCCGGCCTCAACTTTCTGATCCCGTTTGTCGACAAGGTGGCCTACAAGCACCTGCTCAAGGAGGTCCCGCTCGACATCCCGAGCCAGGTCTGCATCACCCGTGACAACACGCAGTTGCAGGTCGACGGCATTTTGTACTTCCAGGTGACTGACGCCATGCGCGCCAGCTACGGTTCCAGCAACTACATCATGGCCATCTCGCAACTGGCGCAAACCTCGCTGCGCTCGGTCATCGGCAAGCTCGAGCTCGACAAGACCTTCGAGGAGCGCGACATCATCAACGCCCAGGTGGTCCAGGCCATTGACGAAGCGGCGCTGAACTGGGGCGTGAAGGTGCTGCGCTACGAGATCAAGGACCTGACGCCGCCCAAGGAAATCCTGCACGCGATGCAGCAGCAGATCACCGCAGAGCGCGAAAAACGCGCCCTGATTGCCGCCTCGGAAGGCCGCCGCCAGGAACAGATCAACATTGCCACCGGCGAGCGCGAGGCCTTCATTGCCCGCTCCGAGGGCGAAAAGCAGGCTGCCATCAACAATGCCCAGGGCGAAGCGGCGGCCATCCTGGCGGTGGCCGAGGCCAATGCCCAGGCCATCGAGCGCGTGGCGGCTGCCATTCGCCAGCCAGGTGGTGAACTGGCGGTGCAACTCAAGGTCGCCGAAAAGGCAGTGGATGCCTACAGTCGGGTGGCCGCAGACGCCACCACCACGCTGATCGTGCCCAGCAACATGACCGAAGTGGCCGCCCTGGTGGGTTCGGCCATGAAGATGGTGCAAGCCCAAAAATCGGCCAACTCCTGAAGCCGTAGCCGGCGCGCTTGCACGATGCAATTGTTTTTAGCCGTACTCACGCCTTTTTTAGGCGCAGCGCTGGTCGCCGGCATCGCCCGCCACGGCCGCAGCGCCAGCGCCTGGAGCGCAGCGGGCGTGACTGCAGCGGCGCTGCTGCAATTGCTGCCCCTGATGTCGGCCAGCTTTGCCGGCACCACCACCCTGGAGCGCCTGCCCTGGATCAGCAGCGCGGGGCTGGACCTGGTGTTCCGGATGGACGGGCTCGGTGTGCTGTTTGTGCTGCTGATCCTGGGCATCGGCCTGCTGGTCATCCTGTATGCCCATTACTACCTCAGCGCGCGCGACAGCCTGAGCCGTCTTTATGCGTACCTGCTCTTGTTCATGGGCTCCATGCTGGGCGTCGTGTTGTCCGAAAACCTGATCCAGTTGCTGATTTTCTGGGAGCTCACCAGCCTGTCGTCGTTCCTGCTGATCGCCTACTGGCGCGACCGCGAAGACGCGCGCAGCGGTGCGCGCATGGCGCTGGCCATCACCGGGGCCGGTGGCCTGGCGCTGCTCGCAGGATTTATCCTGCTGGGTGAGATGGTGGGCAGCTATGAGCTGAGCCAGGTGCTGGCCAGTGGTGATCTGGTGCGCGCGCACCCGCTCTATCTGCCGGCCCTGCTGCTGATCTTGCTGGGTGCCTTTACCAAATCGGCCCAATTTCCGTTTCATTTCTGGCTGCCCAACGCCATGGCCGCGCCAACCCCGGTGTCGGCCTACCTGCATTCGGCCACCATGGTCAAGGCCGGCGTCTTTTTGCTGGCCCGACTGTTCCCGGTGTTGTCGGGCACCGACGCCTGGACCTGGCTGGTGGGCGGCATTGGCCTGACCACCTTTTTGCTGGGTGCGGTGCTGGCGCTGTTCAAGCACGACCTCAAAGGTCTGCTGGCCTATTCCACCATCAGCCACCTCGGGCTGATCACCGCACTGTTTGGCATCGGCACGCCGCTGGCCGCTGTGGCCGGGGTGTTCCACATCATCAACCACGCCATCTTCAAGGCCGGTTTGTTCATGGCGGCGGGCATCATCGACCATGAATGCGGCACCCGCGACATGCGCCGCATCAATGGCCTGTGGCACGCCATGCCGCACACCGCCACGCTGGCCATGGTGGCCAGTGCCGCCATGGCCGGGGTGCCGCTGGCCAATGGTTTTTTATCCAAGGAAATGTTCTTTGCAGAGGCCGTGACCGCGGGCAGCGAATACCGTTTGGGCTGGTTGCTGCCGGTTGTCGCGACCCTGGCCGGTGTGTTTGCCGTGGCCTACTCGCTGCGATTCATTCACGACGTGTTCTTTAACGGTGAACCCGTCAACCTGCCCAAAACACCGCACGAGCCCGTGCGCTGGATGAAAGTGCCGGTGGAAATCCTGGTGGTGCTGGTGTTGCTGGTCGGTATTTTTCCGGCGCAAACGGTCGAGCCCCTGCTGGCTGTCGCCGCGGGGGCCGTGCTGCAGGGGCCGCTGCCCGAGCACAACCTGGCCATTTGGCACGGGTTCAACCCGGCGCTGTGGATGAGCCTGATCGCCCTGGCCGGCGGCGCGGCGCTGTACTGGAAGCGGCGCCCCCTGTTTGCGCTGCACGACCGGCTTGACAAGCGCCTGCAGGGCCGGCTGATCTTTGACGCCCTGATGCATGGCTTGTTTGGCACGGCGGAGCGCATCACCCGCTGGTTGGATACCGGATCGCTGCAGCGCCAGCTCGCGCTGTTCGTGGTCAGCGCGCTGGTGCTTGGCGGTGCCGGCTTGCTGCTGGCGGCGGCCCCCTTGACGGGCACGCGGACCCTGCTCGGTGTTGACGGCATCAGCCTGATGGCCGGCCTGGCGCTGATCGTGGCCACCCTGGCGGCCACCGCACTGCATCGCCACCGCCTCATCGCCCTGGTGCTCATTGGCGCCGTGGGGCTGATCGTGGCGCTGGTGTTTGTCAAATTTTCAGCGCCCGACCTGGCCCTGACGCAGCTCTCGGTAGAGGTCGTGACGGTCATTTTGCTGCTGCTGGCGCTGTATTTTTTACCCGCCAGCACGCCGCGCGAATCCAGTGGCGCCAGGCGCTGGCGTGACTTGTCGCTCGCTCTTCTGGCCGGTGGCGGCGCCGCCGCTTTGGCCTGGGCCGTGCTGACCCGCTCGAATGACAGCATTGCCGACTTCTTTCTGGACAACAGCGTGCCTGGCGGCGGTGGCAGCAACGTGGTCAACGTGATTTTGGTGGACTTCCGCGGCTTTGACACCTTCGGTGAAATCACCGTGCTGGCCATTGCCGCCCTGGGCATTTTTGCGCTGCTGGGCAATTTGCGCCTGCCCGGCCCCGCGCAGGATGCCAGCGGACGCACCTGGGACAGCGACACCCACCCCATGATTCTGGCCACCTTTGCCCGGCTGCTGCTGCCACTGGCGCTGCTGGTGTCTTTCTACATTTTTCTGCGCGGCCACAACCTGCCCGGCGGCGGCTTCATTGCCGGGCTGATCACCGCCATCGCGCTGATCGTGCAGTACCTGGCCAATGGCGTCAGCTGGACGCAAGCGCGCCTGCCGGCCCACACCCACCCCTGGATCGCCTCGGGTCTGGTCATTGCCCTGCTCACCGGGCTGGCCAGCTGGCTGTTTGGCCGACCGTTCCTGACCTCGGCCTTTGGCCACTTCGACTGGCCGCTGGTGGGCGAATTTGAGCTGGCCTCGGCCATGGCGTTTGACCTTGGCGTTTATTTGGTGGTGGTGGGCGCCACGCTGCTGATCCTCATCAATCTGGGCCTGGTGCACCGCGCCAAATCCAAGCACGAGGCAACACCATGGAAGCCCTGATCGCCCTGGCCATTGGCACGCTCACCGGCTGCGGCGTTTACCTGCTGCTGCGCGCCCGCACCTACCCCGTGGTGCTGGGTCTGACCCTGCTGTCGTACGGCGTGAACCTGTTTTTATTTGCCACCGGCAGACTGGTCGTTGGCCAACCGCCGGTGATCTCGGGTGCGGCAAGCTATGCCGACCCCCTGCCGCAGGCGCTGGTGCTCACCGCCATCGTCATCGGCTTTGCCATGACGGCCTTTGTCATCATGCTGAGCCTGCGCGCGCGTGCCGAATTTGGCAACGACCATGTCGATGGCACGGCACCCCAGACGGGGGACTCAGCATGATGGCGCACCTGCCCATCGCCCCCATTCTGTTGCCGTTTCTGGCCGGCACCCTGCTGCTGGCGATGGGACGCTTGTCGCTGCCCACCCAGCGCTGGCTGGCGCTGGCGTCTGTGCTGGCGCAAATCGGCGTTGCCATTGCCATGCTGGTTGCCGTCTCGGGCGGCGACATCCTGGTGTACCGCCTGGGCGACTGGCCCGCGCCCTGGGGTATTGTGCTGGTGGCGGACCGGCTGTCGGCGTGGATGGTGCTGATCACCACCCTGCTCGCCCTGTGGGCGCTGATTTATGCCGGCAACGGCATCGACGGCCAGGGACGGCACTTTCATGTGCTTTTCCAGATGCAGTTGTTCGGCTTGGCCGGTGCCTTTTTGACCGGCGACCTGTTCAACCTGTTCGTCTTTTTTGAGATTTTGCTGATCGCCTCCTACGGCCTGGCGTTGCATGGCGGTGGCAAGGCGCGTACCCGCGCCGGGCTGCACTACGTGGTGATGAACCTGGCCGGCTCGACGGTGTTTCTGTTTGCCGCCGGGCTGATTTATGCGTCGCTGGGCAGCCTGAACCTGGCCGACGTGGCGGCCAAGGCCGGCACCCTGGCACCCGACATGCTAGGTCTGGCGCGCGCCGGTGGCCTGCTGCTGCTGGCGGTGTTTGCCCTGAAGGCCGCGCTGCTGCCGCTGCACCTTTGGCTGCCTGCCGCCTACAGCGGCACGTCGGCGCCGGTGGCGGCGCTGTTTGCCATCATGACCAAGGTCGGCATCTATGCCATCTTGCGCAGCCACACGCTGCTGTTTGGCGACGGCGCCGGCGCGCTGTCAAACCTGTTTGCCCCCTGGCTGCTGCCGCTGGCGCTGGCCACTATCGTCATCGGGACACTGGGCGCGCTGGCGGCTGACAACCTGGGGCGCCTGGCCGGCTACCTGGTGCTGGTGTCGGTGGGCACCTTGCTCACTGGCATGAGCCTGGGCACCCAGGGCATTGCCGCAGCGCTGTATTACCTGCCGCACAGCACCTTCACGGCCGCGCTGCTGTTTTTGCTGATCGACGCCATCAGGCGCCGCCGCCTGCTGCACGGCGACACCTTCGCGCCAGACGCCGACATGGCGCGCCATGCGCTCTGGGGCGGCCTGTTTTTTGCGGCCGCTGTGGCCGTCACCGGCTTGCCGCCGCTGTCTGGCTTTATCGGCAAGTTTCTGATTTTGCGCGCGGCCCCGGATCAGCCCTGGGTCTGGGCCGTGATTTTGCTGGCCGCCTTGCTTGCGGTGATCGCCCTGGCGCGCGCAGGCAGCCAGGTGTTTTTCAACAGCCTTCCCGCCGCCAAGGCAGCATCGGTCCAACCGAACGCGAGCGCATTCGACACGACGGTGCCTGGCGCGTCAAGCGCGCGCGAACTGCTGGCCGTGGGCGGCCTGCTGGGGCTGATTCTGGCCTTGACGGTATTTGCCGGGCCTGCCCTTGACTATGCTCAAGCCACGGCGCAGCAAATAGCCGAGCCCGCGCGCTACATCAACGCAGTGCTGGGAGCCAAGCCATGAAAAAATGGTTGCCCCACCCCCTGCTGACGCCAATATTGGCGCTGATCTGGCTGTTGCTGAACAACACCGTGGCGCCGGGCCATGTCGTGCTCGGGCTGCTTTTGGGCTGGGCCATTCCGCGCTTCACGCTCGGCTTCTGGCCCGAGCGGGTGCGCATTTATCGCCCGCTGAGCCTGCTGCGTTTTTCGGGTGTTTTCCTGTTTGACGTGCTGGTGGCCAATGTGGCCGTGGCGCGCCTGGTGCTGGCCGGCCCGCGTTCGCTCAATCCGCTGTTTGTGGAAGTGCCACTGGATTTGACCAGCGAATTGGCAGTGAGCCTGCTGGCCAACACCATCTGCCTGACGCCCGGCACCGTGTCCGCCAGACTGTCTCCAGACCATCGGACCCTGCTGGTGCATGCGCTGGACTGCACCGACGCCGAGCAGCTGATTCACACCATCAAAACACGGTTCGAGGCCCCACTCAAGGAGATTTTTGAATGCTGAGCAGCGCCCTCATCCTCGCCTTTGGCTTTGTTGCCGCCGCCTTTGGCCTGAGCTTTTTCAGGCTCATCAGGGGCCCGAGCCTGCCCGACCGCATCCTGGCGCTCGACACGCTTTACATCAACGCTATCGCCTTGCTGATCTTGCTGGGCATTTACCTGCGCAGCCCG
>JAABQI010000036.1 GCA_011391545.1 Rhodoferax sp. | reverse complement strand
CAACCCGTCATTGTTCTGGCCGGCGATCGCCGTGGCCACGGTCGGCAACACACTGGGCGGCGCCGTGACGTGGTGGATGGGGCTGGCGTCGCACAAGGTGGTGGACAAATACCAGCATTCCAAACACCACCTGCGTGCGCTGGCCTGGCTGGAGCGGCTCGGCCCCAAGGCCTGCCTGCTGGCCTGGTTGCCCATTGTGGGCGACCCGCTGTGCGCGGTGGCGGGCTGGCTGAAATTGCCTTTTTGGCCTTGCCTGGGCTACATGGCCATCGGCAAATGCGCGCGCTACGTGTCCATGACGGCGGCGCTGATGGGCGCTTTTGGCGGCTAGATCGCGAGGAATTAGGGGCTGAACAAAAAGTTCATCACGTCGCCGTCCTTGACCACGTAGTCCTTGCCTTCGGCGCGCATCTTGCCGGCATCCTTGGCGCCCTGCTCGCCCTTGTAGGTGATGTAGTCGTCATAGGCAATGGTCTGGGCGCGGATGTAGCCCTTCTCGAAATCGGTGTGGATCACGCCGGCCGCCTGCGGGCCGGTGTCGCCCTTGTGGATGGTCCAGGCGCGCACTTCCTTGACACCCGCGGTGAAGTAGGTCTGCAGGCCCAGCAGATCGTAGGCCGCGCGGATCAGGCGGTTCAAACCCGGCTCATGCAGCCCCATTTCTTCCAGGAACAACAGGCGGTCTTCGTCGCTCATGTCGGCCATTTCGGCCTCCAGCTTGGCGCTGATGGCGACCACCGGGGCATTCTGGGCGCTGGCATAGGCTGTCAGGCGGTCCAGCATGGGGTTGTCATGAAAGCCGTCTTCAGCCACATTGGCGACAAACATGGCGGGCTTGGCGGTGATCAGAAAGAATTGCTTAAGCATTGGCTGCTCTTCCTTGCTGAACTCCAGTGCGCGCACCGGTTTGGCTTCGTTTAGCGCCGCCTGGCAGCGCTCCAGGATGCTGACCAGTTTGGCCGCTTCCTTGTCACCGCCCGATTTGGCCGCTTTCTGGTAGCGCGCCAGCGCCTTGTCCACCGTGCTCAGGTCGGCCAGGCAGAGTTCGGTCTGGATCACCTCGATGTCAGAGATCGGGTCCACCCTGCCGGAGACATGGATCACGTTGTCGTCTTCAAAGCATCGCACCACGTTGATGATGGCGTCGGTCTCGCGAATGTGCGCCAAAAACTTGTTGCCCAGGCCCTCACCCGTGCTGGCGCCAGCCACCAGACCGGCAATATCGACAAACTCGACGATGGCGCGCTGCACGCGCTCGGGGTGCACGATGGCGGACAACGCGTCAAGCCGCGCGTCAGGCACCTCAACGATGCCCACATTGGGCTCAATCGTGCAAAAGGGGTAGTTCTCAGCTGCAATGCCCGCCTTGGTCAGCGCGTTGAAAAGGGTCGATTTACCGACATTGGGCAAGCCCACGATGCCACATTTCATGAAATATCCTTATGAATCACCAAAATTGTAATGATCAGCGTAGCGCTGCTTTACAGAACCAACGCGCGTGGCAGGGGAACAAGTCCCAATGAGCTTGGGCCGTCAGGCCAAAAACTTGCCCCAGGTTCCGATGTTGTACACCTCCCGGTAGCCGTTCTTTTTCAGCAAAAGTTTGGCCATGCCGCTGCGCGTTCCGCTGGCACAACAGAGCACCACCGGGGAGGACTTGGGTATCTCACCGAGTCGTCTTCCCAGTTCCTGCAGTGGAATGTTGATGGTTCCGGGGGCGCTCGCATGGGCAAACTCGCCAGCCGATCTGACGTCGACAAAGGTGGCGCCGCTCTTCTTGAGTTCAGGCAGCATGGCAACGACTCTTTTTGAATTCCACCACTTGTACGCAAACCAAAGACACAAAGCCAGGATTGGCCAATACTTCTGAAAGAGATCCAATAAATCCAAAAAAACACTCCTTGTAGGACCGAATTGATAACGCATCGGTCGATTGCGTCACCTCCGGCCAGCCCCAATGCGCGGCATTTGCAGTCACAAAAATAGGTGGGTGAGTGTATTCGATGCGCTTTTTTAGCCGCCAAGCGACGGGCCGAGAGCGCGCTTCTACAATCCTCGCCATGACACATCATTTTGATATTTGCATTCGCGGCGGCGGCATCGTGGGGCATGCCCTGGCGCTTTTGCTGGCGCGTGACCGGCTGCGTATTGGCTTGGTCGCGCCCCAAACACCTGCCCAGGGGGAGCCTGACGTTCGGGCGTATGCGCTCAACGCCAAGTCCAGGGCGCTGCTCGAATCGGTGCGCTGCTGGCCCGACGCCCTGCACGCGACCCCGGTGATGGACATGCAGGTCAAGGGCGACGACGGCGGCGCCGTCAATTTTTCCGCGACCGAGCTGGTCGTGCCGGCCCTGACCTGGATTGTCGATGTGCCGACGTTGGAGGCCCAGTTGCGCGAGGCGGTGCGCTTTCAGCCGCATATTGAACTGCTGGATGCCCCGCGCCCGGCCACGTTGACGGTCGTGTGCGAAGGCAAGGCCAGCCGCACGCGGGAAGAATATGGTGTTGAATTTGTTGCCACGCGCTACCCGCAACACGCCCTGGCCGCCCGGCTCAAGTGTGAAAAGCCGCACGGCCAAGTGGCGCGCCAGTGGTTTTCCGAGGGCGAAATCCTGGCCTTTTTGCCGCTCGACGGCGCGCAGGGCGATACCGTGGCCATGGTCTGGTCGGTGCGCGACGGCCGCACGCAAGAAGTGCTTGATGACAATGAAGACAGTTTTTGCGAACAGCTTGGGCAAATGAGCGAAAACGTTTTGGGCAAGCTCAGCCTGATCAGCCCGCGCAAAGCCTGGCCGCTGCAGTCGGCGCAGGCCAGCCGCTGGATTGGTGTGACCAATGGCCAGTCGTGGGCGCTGGCGGGCGATGCGGCACACACCGTGCACCCGCTGGCGGGCCAGGGGCTGAACCTGGGACTGGCCGATGTGGCCGAGCTCACCCGGATACTGCACAACCGGGCTTACTGGCGTCCGGTCAACGATGCCAAGCTGCTGCGCCAGTACGAGCGCGCCCGCAAAACCGAAGTCACCGCCACCGACGCCGCCATGACCGCCTTGCAACAGTTGTTTGACAAGCCCGGCAATGGCTGGCAAAAGCTGCGCAATTGGGGCATGTCAGGCTTTGAGCGGGTGGGCTTCTCCAAACACTGGGCAGCGCGCCGGGCCATGGGCCTCTGACCCGTCTGAAACCCAAATCAAAGAACTTATTTCACGCAGGCTGGTCTGACCTGGCTTGATTCATCACAGGACTTACATGAAACGACTTCTCTCCCCCCTGATCGCAGGCGCCTTGCTGCTGGCTGGCACGGCCTGGTCGCAGGAAGCGGCCATCCGCAAAAACTTGGGTGAGCGCATTCCGCAGCTGCAGCAAATCGACGAGATCAGCAAGTCGCCGATATCCGGGCTGTACGAGATTCGCGTCAACGGCAACGAGATTTATTACACCGATGCAGAAGGCAATTACCTGGTGCAGGGCAACCTGATCGACACCCGGCAAAAGCGCAACCTGACCGAGGAACGCGTCGAAAAGCTCTCTGCCATCGCCTTTGACTCCCTGCCCTTCAAGGATGCCTTCACCATCGTGCGCGGCAACGGCAAGCGCAAGCTGGCGGTGTTTGAAGACCCCAACTGCGGCTACTGCAAGCGCTTTGAAAAAGACCTGCAAAAAGTCAACAACGTCACGGTTTACATGTTCCTGTACCCGATCCTGGGCCCGGATTCGACGGCAAAGTCCAAAAACATCTGGTGCGCCAAGGACAAGACCAAAGCCTGGCAGGACTGGATGGTGCGCGACGTGACTCCCGCTGCCGCCAGCTGCGACAGCTCTGCCATTGCCCGCAATGTGGAACTGGGCCGCAAGTTCAAAATCACCGGCACGCCCACATTGGTGTTTGCCGACGGCAGTCGGGTGCCCGGCGCCGTGGGCGCCGATCAGGTTGAAAAACGCCTGAACTGAAGTCCATGGGCGGCATCGCTTACGAGGTCAGGGCGCTTGACCTGAACGCGCATTTGTTCGAGGTGACGCTCACCGTCGCCGAGGCTGCGGCCGGTCAGGTGGTGAGTTTGCCGGTCTGGATTCCGGGCAGCTACCTGGTGCGCGAGTTCGCCAAACACCTGCAGGGCCTGCAAGCGCGCCAGGGCAACAAGCCGGTAGCAATCAGCCAGCGCGACAAATGCAGCTGGCAGATCCACGCCAAAGCGGGCAAGGCGCTGGTGCTCACCTACCAGGTCTATGCCTTTGACAGCTCGGTGCGCACCGCCTGGCTCGACACCCAGCGCGGTTTTTTCAACGGCACCAGCCTGTGCCTGCGCCTGCACGGCCAGGAAGACACACCGCACCAGTTGACGCTGATCGACGACGGGCTGCCCAAAGACTGGCAAGCCGCCACCGCCTTGCGCGCCCAACGCGTCTCAAAGCGCGGTTTTGGCGACTATCTGGCGGCCAGCTACGACGAACTGGTGGACAGCCCGGTTGAGCTGGGCCCGTTCTGGCGCGGTGAATTTATTGCCGCCGGCATCAAGCACCACTTCGTGGTCTCGGGTGCACCGCCCAGCTTTGACGGCGCCCGCCTGCTGGCCGACACCCAGGCCATCTGCGAGGCTGAAATCAGCTTTTGGCACGGCCGCCAGCCTCAACAGGCGCCGCAGCGCCACTACCTGTTCATGCTCAACGCCGTGCATGACGGCTACGGCGGGCTGGAGCACCGGCACTCCACCGCGCTGATCTGCAAACGCGCCGATTTGCCGCGCTTGGGCCAAGCCACGTCGGGGGCGCCGTCGGACGGTTACACCACCCTGCTCGGTCTCATCAGCCACGAGTACTTCCACACCTGGAACGTCAAGCGGCTGCGTCCGACTGAATTTGCCCGCCATGACTACGCCCAGGAAAATTACACTGAGCTGCTGTGGTTTTTTGAAGGCTTCACCAGCTACTTTGACGACCTGCTGCTGCGCCGTGCCAAGCGGATCGACAACGTGCACTACCTCAAGCTGCTGGCCAAGACCATCAACCAGGTGCTGCAAACCCCCGGCCGCCATGTGCAAAGTGTGGCCCAAGCCAGTTTTGATGCCTGGGTCAAGTACTACCGGCAGGATGAAAACACGGCCAACGCCACGGTGAGCTATTACACAAAGGGCTCGCTGGTGGCCCTTTGCCTGGATTTGAGCCTGCGCCACACCGGCAGGACCAGCCTGGACGCGGTGATGCGCGCGCTGTGGCTGCGCTGCCAGGGCGGCCCCATGACGCAGGACGATCTGCTGGCGGTGCTGGCTGACCTGTCGGGCCAGTCCTATGCGGATCAAGTGCAGCAGTGGGTGCATGGCACGGCCGACCTACCGCTCAAGAAACTACTGAAGCAGCATGGCATCCATTACGAAGAAACGCCTGCCCCACTGCCTGACCAATTGGGCCTAAAGCTCAATGAGCAGCAAGGCATCCGCGTTAAGAGCGTGCTGCGCGGCAGCGCTGCCGAACAGGCTGGTTTTGCCGCGGGTGACGAGTGGCTGGGCGTGGCAACAGGCCAGGGTAAGACCACCCAACGCTGGCGCCTCAACAAACTCGACGATCTGGCCACTTACCTCGGCAGCGGCACCCACTGCCGGGCGCTGATTGCGCGCGACCACCGCCTGCTGACTTTGTCCCTGGACTGGTCCGGCACCGTGCGCCATGTCAAACTCTCGGTGACCGACCCCAAGCCAGTCAATGCCTGGCTCGACGGCAGAGCCGTCGTTTGATTTCTTAAATTTTTCTAACAGGAGACACCATGACTTACGAACTGATTAACGTGCGCACCGAAGCCGACAAGGTGGGCATCATCACGCTGAACCGTCCCAAGCAGCTCAACGCGCTCAACGACCAGCTCATGACCGAGTTGGGCGATGCACTGCACGCCTTCGATGCTGACACGGCCATCCACTGCATGATCATCACCGGCAGCGAAAAAGCCTTTGCCGCCGGCGCCGACATTGGCGGCATGGCCAACTACACGTTTGCCGACGTTTACAAAGACGATTTCATCACCCGCAACTGGGAAAAAATTCGCGCCGTGCGCAAACCGGTGATCGCCGCGGTGAGCGGTTTTGCCCTGGGCGGCGGCTGCGAGCTGGCCATGATGTGCGACTTCATCATCGCCGCCGACAACGCCCGCTTTGGCCAGCCCGAGATCAAGCTGGGCATCATCCCGGGCGCCGGTGGCACGCAGCGCCTGCCGCGCGCGGTGGGCAAGGCCAAGGCCATGGACCTGGCCCTGACCGGGCGCATGATGGACGCCACCGAGGCTGAGCGCGCCGGACTGGTCAGCCGCGTCGTGCCGCTGGACAAGCTGATGGAAGAAGCGCTGGGCGCTGCCTTGATGATCAGCGAGTTCTCGCAAGTGGCCGTCATGGCCGTCAAGGAATCGGTCAACCGCTCCTTTGAAGGCACGCTGAATGACGGCATCATGTTCGAGCGCCGCCTGTTTCATGCCTTGTTTGCCACTTCTGACCAAAAAGAAGGCATGGACGCGTTTGTCAACAAACGCAAGGCAGTTTTTACCCACCAATGACGCGATGCCAGCCGGAAAGTGGCTGGCGAATCGCTATAATCTCGCCCTGTCGGTGGTATAGCTCAGTTGGTTAGAGCGCAGCATTCATAATGCTGATGTCGGTGGTTCAAGTCCACCTACCACCACCAAAAACCAGGAACCCGCATCGGTCAACAGCCTTTGCGGGTTTTTCATTTACGACAGGGTGTCGTCGGTTGGCTCGGCGCCGGTGCGGGCGGTACGGTGCGCCGGTTTGGCCAGCAACTCCAGGTAAAACGCATCACCGCCTTCTTTGGCCACGGCATCGATCAAGGCGGTCAGGGTGGCAAAGTGCACGCCCTGGGCGTTGTCCACGGTGGTGCCAAACTTGCAGTCAAAGTCCCAGAAGTCCACGCCTTCGGGCAAGGCCTTGCGGCGTTCGCGCTTGATGTACTGGCGAATTTCATGTTTGGTGGCTTCAAGCAAGCGTTCGCGGTTTTTGCCTTCAATATTGAGTTGGAATGATTTTTTCATGCTGTCCTGTGGATAGGTTGGGGGCAGCCCGCAGGGGCTGCCGTGAGTGGGGGTGATTATGCGTCCAGCCCTGCCACGACCTCCTGCCAATCGCCCTGATGCGAAACACGTAAACTGCCCCAATTCCTTGCCGCTCCTGACTTCACACCACACAACCTTTATGTCCTTTTCCACATTTGGCTTGTCCAGCCCGCTGTCTGAAGCCGTTCGCGGCCTGGGCTTTGACGCGCCCACACCCATCCAGCTGGGCGCCATCGGGCCGGCACTGCGGGGCCGCGATGTGCTGGGCTGCGCCCACACCGGATCAGGTAAAACGCTGGCGTTCGCG
>JAABQI010000035.1 GCA_011391545.1 Rhodoferax sp. | reverse complement strand
CTACGGCATCGAGCAGATCGCCCGGTTCGGTGAGAAACGGCATACCCGAGAGTGCCCAGTCGATGTGCCAGTCGAGGCCATGACGGTCGAGAACCCCGGCGACGCGCTGTTGTAACTGCTCGACACTGGACTCGGTAGAGAAGCGGAAATTGAAGATCGCTGTCAGCTCCCCGGGAATCACATTGGTAGCGCCGGTGCCCGAATTCAGATTGGAGATCTGGAAGCTGGTCGGCGGAAAGAAATCGTTGCCGGCATCCCAGTGCTCGGCGGCCAGTTCGGCGAGTGCCGGCGCGACCAGATGAATGGGGTTCCTTGCCAGTTGCGGATAGGCCACGTGGCCCTGCTTGCCGCGCACCGTCAGGGTGGCGCCGAGCGAGCCGCGGCGGCCGTTCTTCACCACATCGCCGAGCAGGTTGCTGCTCGAGGGTTCGCCGACAATGCACCAGTCGAGCCGCTCATTGCGGGCCCGCAGGCGCTCGACCACCGCGCGGGTACCGTGCTGTGCGGGGCCTTCTTCATCGCTGGTGATCAGAAAGGCGATGGCACCCTTGTGTTTTGGGTAATCGGCCACGAAGCGTTCGACGGCAATGATCATGCTCGCCAGGCTGCCTTTCATGTCGGCGGCGCCGCGTCCGCAGAGCATGCCGTCGCTGTCAATCAGTGCGTCGAACGGCTGATGCTGCCAGCCCTGCAGCGGTCCGGTCGGCACCACGTCGGTGTGACCGGCGAAGCACAGCACGGGGCCATCACCGCCGTGTTTGGCCCAGAAGTTGTCCACTTCCTCGATGCGCATGGGTTCCAGTTCGAATCCGGCAGCTTGCAGGCGCTGCATCATCAACGCCTGGCAACCCTGGTCCAGCGGGGTTACCGAAGGGCGGCGAATCAGGTCGCAGGCCAGTTCAAGGGTCGGGGACAGGGTGGTCATACGGAGGCTCCAGACAGCGGATAGCGCGCTAAGACGCCATGTTAAAGCAAAGCGGCGGCACATGGCCGCCGTTGCAGGGGATGAACGGGACGGCGCTTCAAGTGGTCTGCTGCACCCCTTGTTCTGACGGTTTGGGCAAAGAGGATGTCAACGCCATGATCAGCGCTGCCAGATACGGCAACGACTGCACCAGCAACATGCCGACCCAGAACTTCACGTCCGGACTCGGGAAACCCTGCACCAGGCTGATGCCCAGCGCCGCGCCCCAGAGCAAGAGCATGATGAAAACTTCCTCGCGGGCTTCCATCAGTGCTACCAGAAGGCCCTGGTTGGTGGCCATTTTCGGCGTGCGAAAGAACGGAATGGTCTTGGTAAATGTGCCGTACAACACCGCCTTGGCGATCGTGTGCGACAGCGCCAGGCCAGCTACCGCGGCCTGGAACGAACGCTTGAGGTCGACCCCGACCGCACGCCGGTAAAGGAACATGATCTTGCCGAACTTGAAAAAGAACAGCGCCAGTGGCGGAATAGCAAAGATCATCAGTGGCGGGTCGACACGTTGCGGCACGATGATCATCGCCGCCGACCAGAGCAGGGCACCGATGGTGAAGAAAATATTCAGGCCGTCGGCGATCCATGGTAGCCAGCCGGCGATGAAGTGATAACGCTGACCACGGCTAAGTTGCGAACCTCTGCCGAGGAACAGTTTTGCCGCATGTCCCTTCATGATCTGGATGGCCCCATAAGCCCAGCGGAAGCGCTGCTTCTTGTAGTCGATGAAGGTGTCGGGCATCAGGCCCTTGCCGAAACTCTGATAGGCATAGGCAGCTGAATAGCCTTTCTCGAACACGCGCAGACCCAGTTCGGCGTCCTCGCAGATAGTCCAGTCGGCCCATTTAAGTTCGTCCATCACGCTGCGGCGGATCATGGTCATGGTGCCGTGCTGGATGATCGCATCGCGCTCATTGCGGGTAACCATGCCGATATGGAAGAAGCCCTTGTACTCGGCATAGCAGAGCTTCTTGAACAGGCTTTCGTCACCGTCACGGTAGTCCTGGGGTGATTGCACCACGGCAATCTTCGGGTCCTGGAAATGCGGCACCATGTGCTTGAGCCAGTTGGGGCTGACGCAGTAGTCCGAATCGATCACGGCGATCACCTCGGCATCTGGCGCCGTGTGCGGCAGGATGTAGTTCAGTGCGCCGCCCTTGAAGCCTTCGATCGGAGCCACGTGGTAAAAACGGAAACGCGGTCCGAGTTGTTCACAGTAAGCCCGCACCGGCTCCCAGACCTGTGGATCTTTGGTGTTGTTGTCGATGATGATGACTTCGAAATCCGGATAGTCGAGATTGGCCAGTGCATCCAGCGTCTGTTTCACCATCTCCGGCGGTTCGTTGTAACAAGGCACGTGGATCGACACCTTGGGCCGGTAGCCGACGCCGTCAATCACTGGCTGGAAGTCACGGCGACGCTGGCTGGTCCAGACCGTTTCGGCCAGTTCATGGGCCTCGGTGAGCAACACCACAAAGACGCCCAGCGCACCGATGCCGAGCAGGCCACCGACCATCAGGCTGAACCAGGTGCTGTACTGCTGGCTGTAATCATAGGCGATCCACACCAGCGCGGTACCGCCGGCAAAGGCGACGAAGGTGAGAAAGGTACGGCCGCGCTGGCGCAGTGAACTGCCGTCGATCAGCATCAGCGCCAGCGCCAGCAGGGCCAGTACCACCGAAGCAATCGCCAGCATGCGCCACTGCGGAATCTCCACCACCGGGCCGCTAAGCGGAAACTTCAGCTGGCGGTTGAGGTTGTAGACGCCCCAGTAGGCGCCCACCGAGCCCTCATCGGTGGCTTTCCACGGCTGGTCGAAGGCCTCGATGACGAAGTAGTTGTAACCCTTGGCGTTCAGGGCGTTGACCAAGGTGCGCAGGTAGATCGCCTGATCCGCCTGATTGGCTTCGGCACCACCGCGGGTGCGGCCATTGCTTGGCCAGCCGACTTCGCCGAGCAGCAAGGGTTTCTTCGGAAATAGCTGTCTGAGCTCCTTGGCCCGCTCAAGGACGAATTCGATGGAGTCCTGCATCGGCACGAACTCCCAGTAGGGCAGTACGTGGGCAGCGATCAGGTCGACGTGTGCGGCCAGTTCGGGGAATTCCTGCCAGATGTGCCATTGCTCGGCGGTGGTAACCGGAACCTTGACCGCCGCGCGCACCCGGTCGATATAGTCAATCAGCTCCTCGACTTCGACTTCTTCACGAAACAGCGCTTCGTTGCCAACGATAACCCTGACCACGCTGCGCGAATTGTTGGCCAGCTCAATGGCTTTGGCGATTTCCCGCTCGTTGCGCTCCTTGTCCGGGCTGATCCAGATGCCCAGACTGACACGCATGCCGAGTGCTTCAGCCAGTCGCGGCACGTCTTCCAGAGTGCCGTCCACCGAGTAGGTGCGAATATTGTCGGTCTGCGTGCTGAGCAGTTCGAGATCGGCGCTGATCTGCTGTGCATCCGGGAAGCTGTTGGCCTGCGGGCTCTGGCCCTGATGAAACGGCGAGAAGGAGAAGCCGGAAATCTGCTCCGGCCAGTCGGGCACGCTGATCGGCCGGTTATACAAAGCCCAGAGTCCGGTGAAGAGTGCGGCGACAGCCACAAAAACCACCAGATTGAGACCTATCTTGCGTTTGCGCATGGTTGGGAAGGTTCTGCCGGGTAAAGGAAGGAATAGCGAAAGCTGGTTTGACTGGGGTAAATGCTACTCCGCAGCCCTTGGACTGTATAGCGACGGCGTCGATTACTCGTGGCATCTCAGGTGCTTGCTTATACTGTGCACCTGTCGTGGAGGGCTGCATGAAGAGTGATCAGCAACGCTTTGGCGGAATTGCCAGGCTGTATGGCCAAACGGGGCTGCAACGCCTGACGGCGGCCCATGTGGCGGTGGTTGGTATTGGCGGTGTTGGCAGCTGGGTGGCCGAAGCGCTGGCGCGCTCGGCAGTCGGTGAAATTTCCCTGTTCGATCTGGATGATGTGTGCCTGAGTAACAGCAACCGGCAGTTGCATGCCCTGACTGGCAACGTCGGGCGGCCCAAGGTCGAAGTGATGGCCGAGCGTATCCGTGCGATCAACCCTGCCTGTGTGGTGCATACGGTGAGCGATTTCATTACCCGCGACAACATGGCAGCCTGCATCACCGAACAGATGGATTGCGTGATCGACTGCATCGACAGTGTGCCAGCCAAGGCAGCGCTGATCTCCTGGTGCAAGCGGCGCAAGGTCCAGATCATCACCACCGGTGGTGCCGGCGGGCAGATTGATCCGACGCAGGTCCAGGTGGCCGACCTGAACAAGACCTTCAATGACCCGCTGGCTGCCAAGGTACGTTCGACACTACGTCGTGATTATGGTTTTTCCCGCACCCCGGGCCGCAACTACAGCGTGCCCTGTGTGTTCTCCACCGAGCAACTGCGCTACCCGCAAGCCGATGGTACGGTGTGTCAGAGCAAGAGCTTCCAGGGCGAGGGGGGCAAACTCGACTGCGAGGGCGGTTTCGGTGCGGTGATGATGGTTACTGCCAGCTTCGGCATGGCTGCGGCAGCACGTGCGGTGGATAAACTGGTGGCCGGTGTGCGGCGGCCGTCGGAGCGTGCTGCGCCGGTCGATTGAGTGGGACCGGACAGCGTTTCCGCGAGTCGTAGATACCGTCTTGCCGGTCAGTGCGCAATAGCCAGTTGCGCGTCAAATGGCTTGCCGGATTTCAACACGCCATAGGCGATGTTCAACAGCTTGCGCATCGCCGCGCAGACGATCTGTTTGCCCGACTTGCCTTTGGCTTTTAGTCGCTCACTCAGGGCTTTTACCGCCGGGTTGTGCGTCATGGCGACAACCGCCGGCATGTACAGGCCGGCGCGCAGGCTAGATGGACCCATTTTTGAGATACGCACATGGCCTTTATGTTTCCCGGATTCCTGCAGCCGAGGATTCAGCCCAGCGAATGCGACTACAGCCCGGGAGTCCCTGAAACGCAGCGGGTTACCCAGCTCGGCCAATAACAGCGCAGCGGTTTTGTCACTAATCCCGTTAATGCTCACCAGTAAATCACGCTGGTTACGCAAGTCCGGGTCATCGTTAATATGGTCTTTGATAGCCTTCAGGGTGGCGGCAATCTCTTGCTCAAGATGCTGGATGACCGAGCGAATTGACGCCTGCACACTGACATCCGAGACATCCAAGCGGTTGTGTTCCATCTGCTCGATACCCTTGAGGTCTTCCAAACGTCGAACCAGGGCCTGAAGGCGGCGCTGTGCGGGCGCTTGAGGCTGCCAGGCCTTTAGCTGATCGGTATGCCGCTGTGCGTAAAGCGCAATCAATTTGGCGTCGACTTTATCGGTTTTGACCCGTTGCAACAGGCTTTTGGCATAGCTGCAAATGCACGCAGGGTTCACCACGCAGACCCGGTAACCCAGGCTGTAGACGGACTCAGCCAGCGCTTGGTGATACACGCCAGTCGCCTCCATCACAATCCAGGCATCAGCGGTTGCATGCTTGGCCAGCCACGCGTGTAGCGTCTGAAAGCCCTGTGGATTATTGGACAGATTAGCTTTCGTGCGGAATTTGCCATTGCTCTGCGGGATGGCAATATCAAAGCTGCCTTTGGCAATATCGATGCCGACTACACTGGACATGATGATTCTCCTGAATAGTTCACTTTGATCATCACGACACTCTGTTCAACCTTGTGAATGCGAGCTCTCGCTGAAGGCGGGCTCAAGATACCGTTCGAACTTCACGAGTGAGTGCGCAGGGCCGAAGAACTATCTACATCAGAGGCTCTAAGCCTAAGGGTGGGCTCGTCTTTCTGGCCCTGCTCCCGATGATCTTTCGGGGACAATCATTCATAAACTGGATGACTGTCGAGATACAAGGGTGGGCTTCAGCCCACCGGTGGCTGGACTCGGCGGGTTGAAGCCCACCCTGCGAAAATCATTACATTAGCGGGCCGGATCAATAGCGCCGCTGCAGGCTGATTGCCCGCAACGACGGATGGCGCTGATCAGGGCGCTATCTTGCGCTTGAGCACGTTGGCCACAGGCTGAGGCAGTCTGGGCAAAGCGCGCAGCAGATACGGCAGGATCTTGCGCTTGGTGGCATTGAGCGACTCGGGAACGATCGCCTCGATCAGGTGCGGACCGGGGTGGGCAAAGGCATATTGCATGGCCTTGACCAGCTCTTCGGCAGTCGTCACGCGCACCGAGTGCACACCCATGCCCTGCGCCAGCTGGGCGAAATTCAGCACCGGACCGCGCAGGTCGAGTTGCGACTTGGCCTTGGGACCGGCCTCCTCGGCGCCAACCCTTTCCAGCTCGATACTGAGCACCGAGTAGGCGGCGTTATTGAAGATGATCGAGGTGACGTTGAGGTTTTCCCGCGCCATGGTCCACAGCGACTGGATGGTGTACATCGCCGTGCCATCGCCGATCAGCGCCAGCACCGGACGATCAGGGCAGGCGATGGCGGCGCCGATGGCACTGGGCAGGCCTTGGCCGATGGCGCCGCCGGTGAGGGTGATCAGGTCGTGGCGCGGCGCACCGGCGGTCATCGCCGAGAGCATCAGCCCGGAGGTAATCGCTTCATCGACCAGAATGGCGTTGTCCGGCAACAACTGACCCACAGCCCGGCACACCTTGGCACCACTCAGTTTGCCTTTAGGCAGACCGGGACGCTGGGCGGGCTGCAGTTTGGGCGGGGTCTGGCTGGCGCCCAGGGCCGCAGCAAGCTTTTCCAGACTGGCCGTGGCGTTCTGCGCCGGGGTCGCCAGCGTGAGCACGTTGCAGCTGTCCGGCACCAGATAGCTCTTCTTGCCCGGGTAGGCGAAAAACGACACCGGCGCTTTCGAATCGACCAGGATCAGCTCTTCGATTTCTGCCAGCTGCACGCCGGCCATCTCGGCCATGTAGGCGATGCGCTCCACCGCTGGCAATCCTGCACCGCGCTGCAAACGGGTGGGGAAAACTTCGGCGAACAACTTGACGTTACTGTGTTCGGCGATACGCGAGGCCGCCAGCAGGTCAGCTTCGCGCAGGGCGCGGCCACCAAGCAACAGCGCGACCTTGCGACCCGAGCGCACGGCGGCGGCAACAGCCGCGACGACGTCATCATCCGCCACTGCCGGGTTGGGTGCGGGCGGCGGCGGGCTGGCCACGGCGCCCTCGCCCCAGGACACATCCGCCGGCAGGATCAGCGTGGCAACCTGACCGGGATAACCGCGCGCAGCGGCCACAGCCTCGGCCACGTCGCGGCACAGCTCGGCGGTGGTTGCCGAGGTACGCACAAAACCAGGCGAGACATTGCGCGCCACGGTTTCGATGTCCGACTGCAACTGGGCATCGTACTGGGTGTGGTAGGTGGCGTGATCACCGACGATATTGACGATCGGCGACTTGCCCTTGCGCGCGTTGTGCAGGTTGGCCAGCCCGTTGCCCAGCCCGCAGCCCAGGTGCAGCAAGGTGGCGGCCGGCTTGTCGGCCATGCGCGCGTAACCATCGGCAGCGCCGGTGGCCACGCCTTCGAACAGGGCGAGTACGGCACGCATGCGCGGCTCGCTGTCGAGGGCGGCAACAAAGTGCATCTCACTGGTACCGGGATTGGAGAAGCAGACTTCGACGCCGGCAT
>JAABQI010000034.1 GCA_011391545.1 Rhodoferax sp. | reverse complement strand
GATGCCGGCTCGTGCAACGGCTGTGAGCTGGAAATCAACGCGCTTGGCAACCCCTACTACAACCTGCAGGGCTTGGGGCTAAAGTTTGTCGCCAGCCCGCGCCATGCCGACCTGCTGCTGGTCACCGGCCCGGTGTCGCGCAACATGGAAACCGCCCTCAAGCGCACCTATGACGCCACCCCCGAACCCAAACTGGTGGTGGCGGTGGGCGACTGCGCCTGTGATGGCGGCATCTTTGGCGAGAGCTACGCCACCTGCGGCCGGGTGGCCAACGTGATCCCGGTCGATGAAGTCATTGCCGGCTGTCCACCACCGCCGCTGGAGATCTTGCGCGGCATTCTGAAAGCCGTGAGGCGACGTGTGAAGACGGGTCGTTGAGGGCGAGTCAATGGCCAGGAATTTGGTCAAGACCCAATGGATGGCCTGCTGATCGTTGCAATCGGCTCCACGCCGCGTATTGGCTGACGAAACTACCGTGCGAAGGTCCGCAACGGTTCATGCAGTTAGCCAGTTTTCACTGCAGCTGACGCCGGTGTCAGAAATTTGTGAGAGGGCAGCTCCATATCGCTTTGCGGAATTGGCGAAAAGCGCTGGATGCAATCAGCGCATTAGATCGAGCGCAACCAGTTGATAGCCTTTGATCTCCAGCGCTTGATGAATAGCGCTGGCTGTGGCGACTGCGTCGGGACCATCACCGTGCACGCAAATGCTGTCGATACGGGTTGGCAGTTGGTGCCCGCTGGCGGCCACGATGGCCTGGGCGCTCAGCATGCGCAGCACATGGTCCACGCAAGCCTGGGCCTCATGCAGCACGGCGCCCTCAATCGAGCGCGGCATCAGCTGGCCGTCGTCGAGGTAAGCGCGGTCGGCAAACACCTCGTAGCGCACCGGCAGTCCGGCCGCCTCGGCTGCCTGCACCAGTGCCGAGTGCGCTGGCGCCAGCAAGATCAGCGAAGGGTCCAGGGCTTGCACGGCGCGCACCACGGTGGCAGCCACCGACGGGTCGGCACAGGCCACGTTGTTGAGCGCGCCATGGGGTTTGACGTGGGTGACACGCCCGCCCTCGGCTGCGGCCATGGCTTGCAGTGCGCCCACCTGGTAAAGAATGGTGGCTTCCAGGTCACGCGCGGACATTTGCAGCACGCGCCGCCCGAAGCCTTGCAAGTCGGGGTAAGACGGGTGTGCGCCCAGGCTCACACCGCGCGCAATGGCCTGGCGCACCGTGTCGCGCATGATGCCGGGGTCGCCCGCGTGCATGCCGCAGGCAATGTTGGCACTGCCCACAATCTGTAGCAGAGCGGCGTCGTTGCCCATTTGCCAGGGGCCGAAGCTCTCGCCGAGGTCGGCGTTGAGGTTGATTTGATTTGTGTTCATGAGTTTTGGCTCCGTTTCAAAGGTCGGCGCGTAGCTGGCCACTGATGAGGTTGCTGCCATACAGCGCGGCCTCGTCGATGAAACCCGGCGGCAAAAAGGCCTCGCGGGTGCTCAACCAACTAGCCCAGGCGTCGCGCTGCTCTTGCAGCGCCTGCCGTGCTTGGGTGGCGGTGACCGCCTGAAAATGCACCTTTGTGCCGGGCCGCAGATGCGCCAGCCGGGGCAGGTCGGCACGAATAACGGTGGCGATCTTGGGGTAGCCGCCCACCGTCTGGCTGTCGGCCAGCAACACAATGGGTTGGCCGTTGGCGGGCACTTGAATCGCGCCGGCGGTCACCGCGTCGGACACGATGTCGGCTGCTTGCGGGCTGGTGTGCGCCAGTGGCGCGCCGCGCAGGCGCATGCCCATGCGGTCTTGCTCGGCGGTGACCTCCCAGCCGTCGCGCAAAAACGCGGCCACGGCGTCGGGCTGGAAATGGTCGGCTTGCGGCCCCAGCATCACCCGCACCGGGCCGCCTGGAAGCGCCCAGGGTGTGGGCGCGCGCCATTGTTTGGGGTCGGGCGTTGCCCAGGCCGAGCATGGCAGCAAATCCCCCGGGCGCAAGGGTCGGCTCAGCACGCCTTGCAAACCCGCGCGCCAGTTGCTGGAGCGGCTGCCAAGCTGGGCAGGGGGCTGCAGGCCGCCAGATGCCGCCAGATACGCGCAGCCGGTTTCCGCCGCACCCAGCACCAGCCGGTCGCCCGTTTGCAGAGTTTGGCTTTGCCAGGGCAGTAAGTCGCTCACGTCGCCAAAGGCGCGCAGCCATTTGGCGCTGATACGGCCGGCCAGCGCCACGCGGACCGGGCCTGTGGCCACCTTCAGTTCGGTGCCCAGACCGCGCAGCTCCAGCGCGGCGGCGCCGCCGGGGTTGCCCAGCAGCGCGTTGGCGGCCTCGGCCAGCGGTGCATCCAGCCAGCCGGAAACCGCCACGCCCTCATGGCGGTGACCGTGGCGCCCCAGGTCCTGCACTGTGGTGCCAATGCCCGGCTGCACAATAGTCAGCAAGCCCGTGCTCATGCGGCCCCCTGTGATTCAAGAAAGGTTTCGCGCGGCAACTGCCCAGCCTGGCCGAGTTGGCGCAGGCGTTCGTATTCGGCCAGGGTCACGGCGTACCAGCGCACCCGGTCGCCAACCGCCAGCATGGCCGGCTGCCCGGCAAAGCGCAGGTCAAACAGTTGCACCGGTGTGCGGCCCAGCAGGTTCCAGCCGCCCGGGCTGTCCCAGGGGTACACCGCGCACATCTCGCCCGCCACCGCCAATGAGTGGGCTGGCACGCGCTGGCGCGGGCTGGCCAGGCGCGGTATGGCCAGCTCGGGCGGCAAGCCGCCCATGTAGGGAAAGCCAGGCTGAAAGCCGATCACGTACACCCGAAAGTCTGCGTCCAAGAGCTGCTTGGTGACCTCGGCCTCAGTCAGCCCCCGGGCCTCGGCCAGCAGCGGCAGGTCAGGGGCAAAGCTTGGCTCAAAGCACACTGGCAGGCGCCAATGGCGGCCCTCATGCACCCGCTGGCCGCCCTGCTGGCCCAGGGCGAGCAAGTGTTCACCCAAGCCATCGGCATCGACGGCCAATGGGTCAAAGTGCAAGGTGAGAGACCGAAAGGTCGGCACCACGTCGGTCACCGCAGCAAACAGCGGCTCGGTCTGGCGCAGTTGGGCCACCCGGTCGGCCAGGTCGGTCACGCGGGCGTTGGTGGCGGTGCTGATGTCGCTCCCGAACTCCAGTGTCCAGGCGGCATCACCCAACGCCAGCAAGCGCGGCGTTGGCAAGACGGGTGCGTTCATGCCTCAGCCCACCATTTGGCCAGGCAGCCAGGTCACGATGCCCGGGACCAGGTAAACCAACATCACCGCGAAAACCATCAGCAAGAACATGGGCAGCGCATGCCAGGCCAGGTAGGAAATTTCCTTTTTTGTCATGCCCTGCAAAACGAACAGGTTGAACCCCACCGGCGGTGTGATCTGCGCCATCTCCACCACCATCACCACAAAGATACCAAACCAGATGGGGTCGATACCGGCTTTCTCGATGGTGGGCAGCAGCACGCCCATGGTCAGCACCACGATGGAGATGCCGTCCAGAAAGCAACCCAGCAAAATGAAGAAGCCCATCAGCGCCACGATCAGCTGCCACTGGGAGAGACCCAGCGCGCCAATCCACTCGGCCAACTGGCGCGGCAAACCGATATAGCCCATGGACAGGGTGAGGAAAGCAGCACCGGCCAAAATCAGCGCAATCATGCAGTACAGGCGGGTGGCGCCGAGCAGGCTGTCGCGGAACTGCTGCCAACGCATCTCGCCCTGGACCGTCGCGATGATGAGCGCGCCAACCACCCCCAGCGCCGCCGATTCGGTCGCAGTGGCGATGCCGCTGTAGACCGAGCCCAGCACTGCTCCGATCAAGGCGACCACGGGCAGCAGGTTGCGAGACGCCTTGAGCTTGTCGACCAAGCGCATGGCAGGGCCTGCCGGCGGGATCTGGCCCGGGTGCAGCAGCGCCCACACCATGGTGTAGCCCATGAACAGGCCGGCCAGCAAAAGGCCTGGAAACACGCCGGCAATGAAGAGTTGGGCAATCGACACGTTGGCCGCAACGCCGTAAACGATCATGATGATGGACGGCGGAATCATCAGGCCCAGCGTGCCCGCGCCAGCCAGTGTGCCCAGGGCCATGTGCTCGGGGTAGCCGCGCTTTTTGAGCTCGGGCAGAGTCATTTTGCCGATGGTGGCGCAAGTGGCCGCAGAAGACCCCGACACCGCTGCAAAAATGGTGCAGCCGATGATGTTGGTGTGCAACAGGCGGCCCGGCAGGCGTTCCAGCCACGGCGCCAGGCCCTTGAACATGTCTTCCGAGAGTTTGGTGCGAAACAGAATTTCGCCCATCCAGATGAACAGTGGCAGCGCGGTCAGGGTCCAGGACGAGGCGGAACCCCAGATGGCAACCGCCATCGCATCGCCCACCGGGCGGCTGGTGAAAAGCTCCATGCCGATCCAGGCCACGCCGGTCAGCGTCAGGCCCACCCAAACGCCACAACCGAGGGTGAGAAACAAGGCTGCAATCAGCAGCGCGGTGATGGTGAAGTCCATGGCGGGTCCTTATTCGATGCGGGCAGGTTCGTTGTCGGTCGCGGGGTCGCGCAAGGGTTCACCGCGCAGCAGCAGAATCAGGTCACCCAGAAAGGCGAGCACAAAAAGCGAGGTGCCGATGGCCATGCCCAACTGGGGAATCCACAGCGGCGTGGCATCCAGGCTGGAGGAGATGTCGTGGAACTCATGCGACTGCAGCATCAACCGAATCGAAAACCATGCCAGGGCGCAAGACAGGGCAATTGCCACCAGATGGCACGCAATGTCCAGCATGCCCCGGCCCGGTTCAGGCAGATGATTCAACAGCAGCGTGACGCGAATGTGCTCGCCCCGGCGCAAGGTGGGCGCCAGCGCCATAAAGGCCGAAATGGCCATGCAGTAGCCTGCGTAGGCATCGGCACCCGGCAGGTCGAAGACGGGGTGGATCCGACCCAGGATGCTCGCCAGCACCGACACCAGGGTGCCGACCATGAAAACTCCCGCCACATACCCTGTTGCGCTGAAGAATCGATCAAGCAGTTGTCGCATGATCCGCCCTCTATAAAGTTGATGAATGGCCGCCCCGTGGGAGGCGGTGCTGTCTGGCTAGGGTTTTACTTTTGGAACGCGCTGATGATGGCCTGGCCGTCATTGCCGGTCTGCTTGGCCCAGTCGGCCACCATGCTTTCGCCAATCTTTTTCAACTCGGCTCGCAGGACCGGGCTGCCCGCGTCGACCGTCATGCCGTTTTTGCGCAACTGGTCAAGGTACCAGCTGTTTTTCTCGGCGCTGACCTTCCAGCCACGGGCTTCGGCCTCAAGTGCAGCCTTGGTGAGTGCGGCCTGGGCGGGTTTGTCAAGGCCGTCAAACGCCTTCTGCGACACGATCACCAGATTTTTAGGCAGCCAGGCGCTGACATCGTAGTAGTACTTCACCTGTTCCCACACCTTGCTGTCGTAGCCGGTGGCACTCGAGGTCATGAACGTGGTCACGGCCCCGGTGGCCAGCGCCTGCGTCAACTCGGCCGCCTGCACCGTGACTGGCTGCGCGCCCACCAGTTGGGCGATACGGCTGGTGTTGGGGTTGTAGGCGCGCCATTTCACGCCCTTGAGGTCAGCCACCGACTGGATCGGCTTGGCACTGAAAATCCCTTGGGGCGGCCAGGCGACTGAGTAAAGCACCTTGATGCCCTGCTTGGCCAATGCAGCCTCGGTGGCGTCGCGCGAGACGCTCCACAGCTTTTGCGCCTCGGCGTAGCTGGTGGCCAGGAAGGGGATGGAGTCCAGGCCAAACAGCGGGTTTTCGTTGGAATAGCCCGAGATGATGATCTCGCCAATTTGCGCCTGGCCACCCTGCACCGAGCGCTTGATTTCGTTGGCCTTGAACAGCGAGCCGCCGTCATGCACCGTGATCTTGAGCTTGCCAGCGGTGGCCTGATCAACCTCCTTGGCGAACTGATGGATGTTTTCGGTATGGAAGTTGGCGGCTGGGTAGCCCGTGGGCATGTCCCATTTTTGCTGGGCCAGCACCTGACCTGCGGACGACAAGACTGTGGCGGCGAGGCCGGCGACAGCCCACTGTTTCATAGTGACCATGGAGTACTCCGTTTAACGATGGGACGGCCCGTTGGCGGGTGCCAGCGAACGTCATTGATTGCACAACGACAACGTAATGTTAATAGAATATCAACGTTTTATCATTATGGTTTTCCCTTATTATTGAGTTGTCGTTCACATAAGAGTCAGTTTGACACCGACTCACCCCATTTTTTTCGAGGCCCAGATGACCGCCAACACACCCTCAAATCCGGCTGGCAGCCCACTTGCCACCGACTCGCAACGCATCGTCACATCCGCGCACCTGGTGTCTGAAAAATCGCCTGAGCTGTCCGAACTCGAATTCGGACTGATCATTGCCACCCATGCCTTTCACCGCTGGATGACGCGCTGCATGGGCGCAGCGGGTGTGAAAGACATGACTGCGGTGGATGTTCTGGTGCTGCACCACACCAACCACCGCGGCACCGAAAAGCGCCTGGCAGACATCTGCTTCGTGCTCAACATCGAGGACACCCATGTGGTGTCTTATTCGCTCAAAAAGTTGATGGCCGCAGGCTATGTGCGCAGCCAAAAGAAGGGCAAGGAGGTGTTCTTTGCCACGACCGAGGCGGGCCTGGCGTTGTGCCTGCGTTACCGCGAAGTGCGCGAGGATTGCTTGTTGCCCGGTTTTTCCGGTGCCGCCGAAGAAAATCGCCAGCTGGGCGACATGGCCAAGTTGCTGCGCACGGTGTCAGGCCGCTACGACCAGGCTGCGCGCGCAGCCACTTCCTACTGAACGGCTGATCTCTTGTGTTGCCAATTCAGTCATTTGCCAAATGACGTCGATGCCCGCTGAGCACGTCAAAGGAACGGCGCCCAGAAATAAGCGCAGCACCGCAGCAGCGAGCGGCCCGGAGCGCAGGGCCTCGTACAAGCCTAAACGTGACTTGTCACCCAAGCAGTCAATTCTTGTGAACGCTCCTGGTCGATGACGGCTGCTCTGCCTTGGCGAATCATCGCCATGTTGCCGACGGTGAGGCAATTGTTGCCAGTGTCGCGTTCGGAGCGGGCAGATCGCAAACTGCAACATGCGCTGCTGGGTCTGGCGCGAGTTGTCATGGAAAACGCAAGCAAAGCAGTTGCTGACGCATGAATGTGTGGATCGCCACGCGCTGTTCGCACTGGCGGTTCAAAGTTTGTGTGTCTTTTTCGTTTGGACACGGCAGGTTCGCAACGAACTGATTTGCCGGCAAGCCATCCGCGCGAGAACCGACAGAATTCAATGGATCAACAAAGGCATATTTTGATCAGAAGAATTGGCGTTTGAGCTCAGTGGCGGTGCGGGCCGAGCCAGTTTTTGGCATCATTGAGCACCGGATGCCAGACCAGCAGCAGCAGCAGGACGGCCAAGGGCACGGTGGTGATGAATCCGATTTCCTTGAATCCAATGGCGCCGACCAGTCCGCCAATGAAAAAGCTGCCGATCAGCTTGGCCAGCAGGCTTAATTTTTGGCGATTGGCCCGCACCAGGGTGTCGCGTGTCAGGCGGTTGATGTAGAGCAACTTGCCCAACTCGATGCCAAGGTCGGTGACCAGGCCGGTGACGTGGGTGGTGCGGATCTCG
>JAABQI010000044.1 GCA_011391545.1 Rhodoferax sp. | reverse complement strand
TTCGGCGACATCGTCCATGGTATTGATCAGATTGTGAATTTGTTCACGGTCGATCGGCGTAATGAAGGTTTTGTGCAGTGCCTTGTTGACCTCATGCGTGATGCGGTCTGCCGCGCCTTCGGCCTGGTTCACCTCACGGTGGTATTTCTCGCGCAGGGCCAAGTCGCCGTAATTGGCGACGAGCTTTGAAAATGCATGCGCAGCTTCGGCGATGTGGTCGGCGTGCTGGTTGAGCAACTTGAAAAAATCGTTAGCACGCGGAATCCGCTTGCCAAAAAATACGGGGACTCCTTGCGAATGTTTAAATCCATGACGGTTTGATGACAATCCAAGTTTAGCTGTCCGTCAGTCAGGGCCACAAATAGAAACGCCCCGCAGTTGAAGCTGCGAGGCGTTTGTCATAGGGCGGCTCATTCAGATTGCCACCTGCTCAAGGCGAATCAGGCCGTGGCTGCATCCTTCACCGAGGCCGCGGCATCGGTGTAATCCTGCACCTGGTCAAAGTTGAGGTACTTGTAGATTTTGTTGCTGTCAGCCGTGAGTACACCCATGTCGGCCATGTATTCGGCTTTGGTCGGAATGCGACCCAGCTTGGAGCAGATGGCCGCCAATTCCGCGCTGCCCAGGTACACATTGCTGTTCTTGCCCAGGCGGTTCGGGAAGTTGCGGGTGGACGTGGAGAACACCGTGGCGCCTTCCTTGACCTGCGCCTGGTTGCCCATGCACAGGCTGCAGCCCGGCATTTCCATGCGGGCACCGGCAGAGCCCAGCACGCCGTAGTGGCCTTCTTCGGTGAGCTGCTTGGCGTCCATCTTGGTGGGCGGCGCCATCCACAGCTTGACCGGAATGTCACGCTTGTTTTCCAGCAACTTGGAGGCGGCGCGGAAATGGCCGATGTTGGTCATGCAGGACCCGATGAACACTTCGTCAATCTTGGCGCCGGCCACGTCGGACAGGGTTTTCACGTCGTCAGGGTCGTTCGGGCAGGCCACGATCGGCTCATGGATGTCGGCCAGGTCGATCTCGATCACGCTGGCGTACTCGGCGTCGTCATCACGCTTGAGCAATTGCGGATTCGCCAGCCAGGCTTGCATGGCCTTGATGCGGCGGTTGATGGTGCGCACATCCTGGTAGCCATTGGCAATCATCCATTTGAGCATGACGATGTTGCTGTTGATGTACTCGATGATCGGCTCTTTGTTGAGGTGCACCGTGCAACCGGCGGCGCTGCGCTCGGCAGACGCGTCTGAGAGTTCAAACGCTTGCTCGACCTTGAGGTCTGGCAGGCCCTCAATTTCAAGGATGCGGCCCGAGAACACGTTTTTCTTGCCCTGTTTGGCCACCGTGAGCTCGCCCGACTTGATGGCGTACAGCGGAATGGCGTTGACCAGATCGCGCAGCGTGACACCCGGCTGCATCGTGCCTTTGAAGCGCACCAACACGCTCTCAGGCATGTCCAATGGCATCACGCCAGTGGCCGCGGCAAAGGCGACCAGGCCGGAGCCCGCCGGGAAGCTGATGCCAATCGGGAAGCGGGTGTGGCTGTCGCCACCGGTGCCCACGGTGTCGGGCAGCAGCATGCGGTTGAGCCAGCTGTGGATGATGCCGTCACCCGGTCGCAGCGGAATGCCGCCGCGGTTGCTCATGAACTCGGGCAGTTCGTGGTGCATCCTGACGTCGATCGGCTTGGGGTAGGCGGCGGTGTGGCAGAACGACTGCATCACCAGGTCGGCGCTGAAGCCCAGGCACGCCAGGTCTTTCAGCTCGTCGCGCGTCATCGGGCCGGTGGTGTCCTGCGAGCCCACGCTGGTCATCCTGGGTTCGCAGTAGGTGCCTGGCAGCACGCCCTCGCGTCATCGGGCCGGTGGTGTCCTGCGAGCCCACGCTGGTCATCCTGGGTTCGCAGTAGGTGCCGGGCAACACGCCCTGACCTTCTGGCAAGCCGCAGGCACGGCCCACCATTTTTTGCGCCAGTGTGAAACCCTTGCCAGTGGCTTTGGGATTTTGCGGCAGGCGGAACAGCGTGGAAAGCGGCAGACCCAGGGCTTCGCGCGCCTTGGCGGTCAGGCCGCGGCCAATGATCAGGGGAATACGGCCGCCAGCGCGCACCTCGTCAAAAAGCACCTCGCTCTTGAGCTTGAACTCGGCAATGACTTTGCCGTCTTTCAGGGCTTTGCCGTCATAGGGGCGCAACTCGATGGTGTCGCCCATGCCCATCTGGCTGACGTCGAGCTCGATCGGCAGGGCGCCGGCATCTTCCATGGTGTTGTAGAAAATCGGCGCAATCTTGGCGCCGAGGCAGACACCGCCAAAGCGCTTGTTGGGGACAAAGGGAATGTCTTCACCGGTGAACCAGAGCACGCTGTTGGTGGCCGACTTGCGGCTTGAGCCGGTGCCGACCACGTCGCCCACATAGGCGACCAGGTTGCCACGGGCGCGCAGGTCTTCAATGAACTTGACCGGTCCCCGTTTGCCGTCTTCTTCAGGGGTGATGCCGTCGCGCTTGTTCTTGAGCATGGCCAGGGCGTGCAGCGGAATGTCGGGGCGGCTCCAGGCGTCAGGGGCCGGTGACAGGTCGTCGGTGTTGGTCTCACCCGTGACCTTGAGCACGGTCAGCGTGATGCTTTGCGGCACTTCAGGGCGGCTGGTGAACCACTCGGCATCGGCCCAGCTTTGCAGCACCGCTTTGGCGTGTGCGTTGCCTTTGTCGGCCTTTTCCTTGACATCATGGAACTGGTCGAACATCAGCAGGGTTTTCTTCAGGGCTTCGGCGGCCACGCCGGCCACGGCAGCGTCGTCCAGCAGGTCAATCAGCGGGGTCAGGTTGTAACCACCGAGCATGGTGCCGAGCAATTCGGTGGCTTTTTCACGGCTGATCAGCGTGCATTTTTCCGTGCCGTGCGCCACGGCGGCCAAATAGCTGGCCTTGACCTTGGCAGCGTCGTCCACGCCCGCGGGCACGCGGTGCGTGATCAATTCCAGCAAAAAGGCTTCTTCGCCCTTGGGCGGGTTTTTGAGCAACTCAATCAGCGCGGCGGTTTGCTGGGCGGTGAGCGGCAGGGCGGGAATGCCAAGGGCGGCGCGTTCGGCGGCGTGGGCACGGTAAGTTTGCAACATGGGGAACTCCTTTTAAATCAAAAAATGCGCTGGGTGGTTTCAGGGAAGGTGTCAGTCGGTCATCAAAAAGCAGCAGCCAGAGGGCTATGGATGTACTTCGTCATCATCATGCAGGGAAGAAAACCTGGGCAGGATCATGGCTTTGCAGCCTGGCGGTCTGATGGGCGCGCACCAGCACTTGCCAAAAATAACGGTAGCTGGCGCGGTCATGCAAATGGCCATCAACTGAAATGGGTGCCCAATCTGCGGCATGGGCGGCACAAACGATGCGGCTGGCTTGAGCTACTTCATGGGCTGCCGGGGCGAATGCCGCCAGGATCGGTCGAATCTGATCGGGATGAATGCTCCACATGCGACCAAAACCCAAGGCGCGGCTGGCGTGCCTGGCAGCTGCCTCCAGTTTGGCGATGTTTTTGAACTCGGTGACCACGCAATGTGCGGCGGTCTTGCCAAAGGCATGGCAGGCCGCCGTGATGGCCAGCTTGGCACGCACCACCAGCGGATGACTGAATTGATCCAGATCCTCGGGGCGGCTGAGTTCCGAGGTCGCCATGGCGCTGGCCGGAATGGCGCCGCCATGGGCCGAAACAAAGTCCATCAGACCAAAGCTGAGCGATTCGACGCGCGGGTGCGCGGCGATGTCGGCCGCATGGTGCACCGCCAGCGGGGACTCGATCAGCACGTGGATCGGCAGGGGCGTGGTGCGCCCACTCGCAAGGGCGGCCTGGTCGATCTGGATCAGGGCACACTCGATGTCAGCAACAGAATCAACCTTGGGAATCATCACGTGGCACAAGGCCTGAGCGGCGCGACCCACAATGGTCTCGACATCCTGTGCAAACGCGGGGTGATCGACGGGATGTACCCGTGCTGCAATTCGCGCAAGACCATGGTGGGGTGAATTCTGGCTCGCAGACCAAGCGCTGTCAGCCAACTCCGCAACCATCTCGGCATGGTCTTTTTCCCCGCCAACGGGCGCCCCGTCCTCGCAATCGAGCGTGACATCAAAAACACAGGTGCCGAACTCTTGCGACAGTTCGGCTTGCAGGGTCAGGCTTTTGACCATGCGCGACTGCACGCCACAATAGTGATCGCACACCGGTAGCGGTGTGGCGGCCGCAGGGCCCAGCAGTACGTCGCGCGGGTGGGTCACGAGCCTGACTTTGAACTTGGGATTACAGCAGGTGGGCGACGCCGGCCTGCTCGTCCTGAAGTTCTTTGAGCGTCTTGTTGATGCATTCCTGGCTGAATGCGTCAATCGGCAAACCTTCGACCAGTTTGTATTCGCCGCCTTCGCAGGTGACCGGGAAGCCAAACATCATGTCTTTCGGAATGCCATAGTCGCCATTGGAAGGAATACCCATGGTGACCCACTTGCCGTTGGTGCCCAAAGCCCAGTCATGCATGTGGTCGATGGCGGCGTTGGCGGCCGATGCAGCCGACGACACGCCACGGGCCGCAATGATGGCCGCGCCACGCTTGCCCACGGTGGGCAGGAAGGTGTTGGCGTTCCAGTCGGCGTCGTTGATCATGTCTTTGACGCTTTCGCCGTTGATGGTGGCAAAACGGTAGTCGGCGTACATGGTGGGCGAGTGGTTGCCCCAGACCGCCATTTTTTCGATGTCAGCCACGGCCTTGCCGGTCTTGGAGGCCAGTTGGCTCAAGGCACGGTTGTGATCCAGACGCAGCATGGC
>JAABQI010000032.1 GCA_011391545.1 Rhodoferax sp. | reverse complement strand
AAGTTCAAGGCTGCATTCAATGAAGGCATGCTGGGTTTGCCTGGCTTCATCTGGAAGCTGGTGGCCCTGGGAATCATCTGGGCCAGCCTGCACCACTTCATTGCCGGCATGCGCCACCTCTGGATGGACACCCACCACGAGCATGTGACCAAGGATTTTGGTCGCCAGACGGCAGCCGTCGTTTTGGTGCTGACCCTCACGCTGACGCTGGTGCTTGGCGCCAAACTGTTCGGTCTTTATTAAGAATTCAGGAGTTATTCATGTCTGTCAATTTCGGATCTCATCGTCTGGTCGTCGGCGCCCACTACGGTATGCGCGACTGGCTGTCGCAACGCGTGACCGCGGTCATCATGGCCCTGTTCACGGTGTTGGTGCTGGCGCAGCTGATATTCAGCAAAGGCCCGATCGGCTACGAGCTGTGGGCTGGCATCTTTTCTCCGCAATGGATGAAATCGCTGACTTTCCTGGTCATTCTCTCCATGCTCTATCACGTCTGGGTCGGCATGCGTAACATCTTTCAGGATTACGTCAAACCCTATTGGGTGCGTTTTGTCATGCACGTGTTTGCCATTGCCTGGCTGATTGCGTGCACGGGTGGCGCGATTGAAGCACTGTGGCGCTTGTAAACCTTTCTTTCCAAAAAGAGAGTCTTTGCGCACCCGACCCTTCGTCAGGGTGCGCTGACCCCCATCATCAAGACAAAAAATTATCATGACTGCAACCTCCAAACTTCAAAAGCGTAAATTTGACGTCGTCATCATCGGTGCCGGCGGCGCCGGCATGAGTGCTTCGCTGCAACTGGCCAACGCCGGTCTGAATGTCGCCGTGCTGTCCAAGGTATTCCCGACACGATCTCACACCGTTGCCGCCCAGGGTGGCATTGGCGCCAGTCTGGGCAACATGGCCGAGGACAACTGGCATTACCACTTTTACGACACCATCAAGGGCTCTGACTGGTTGGGCGACCAGGATGCGATCGAGTTCATGTGCCGCGAGGCGCCCAAAGTGGTTTACGAACTGGAGCACTTCGGCATGCCGTTTGACCGCAATCCGGATGGCACCATTTACCAGCGCCCCTTCGGTGGTCACTCCAGCAACTACGGCGAAAAGCCGGTGCAGCGCGCCTGCGCAGCAGCGGACCGCACAGGACATGCCATGCTGCACACGCTGTACCAGCAAAACGTCAAGGCGCGGACCAATTTCTTTGTTGAGTGGATGGCGCTGGATTTGATTCGCGACGCCGATGGCGATGTCGTGGGCGTCACGGCGCTGGAGATGGAAACCGGTGAGATCCACATTTTGCAGGCCAAGACCGTCATGATGGCCTCAGGCGGCGCCGGGCGCATTTTTGCCGCATCGACCAATGCCTACATCAACACGGGTGATGGTTTGGGCATGGCCGCCCGCGCGGGCATTCCCCTGCAGGACATGGAGTTCTGGCAATTCCACCCCACGGGCGTGGCTGGCGCCGGCGTTTTGCTGACCGAAGGCTGCCGCGGCGAAGGTGCGATTCTGCGCAACAGCAACGGCGAGCGCTTCATGGAGCGTTATGCCCCAACCATGAAAGACCTGGCACCGCGCGACTTTGTCTCGCGTTGCATGGACCAGGAAATCAAGGAGGGGCGTGGTTGCGGTCCGAAAAAGGACTATATCAACCTGGACATGACGCACCTGGGTGCCGAAACCATCGCGCTGCGCTTGCCGAGCGTCTTTGAGATTGGCCACAACTTTGCCAACGTGGACATCACCAAAGAGCCGATCCCGGTGATTCCGACCAACCATTATCAGATGGGCGGGATCCCCAGCAACATCAGCGGTCAGGTGGTCATGCCCAACAGCAGCGGTGAACAGCAAGTTGTCAACGGTCTTTACGCCGTGGGCGAGTGCGCGTGTGTCAGCGTGCACGGTGCCAATCGGCTGGGTACCAACTCCTTGCTGGACATCGTGGTTTTTGGACGAGCCGCAGGCCTGCACATTATCGACTTCAACAACAAGAACAAGGAACACAAGGCGCTGCCGGCCGATGCCGCTGATATTTCCCTGGCGCGTCTCGATCGGCTGAATTCGGCCACGACCGGTGAATACGCGCAGGTGGTTGCTGGTGACATGCGCGACATCATGCAACAGCATGCCAGCGTGTTCCGCACCCAGGCCAGCATGGACGAAGGTGTTGCCAAGATTGCCCAATTGCGTCAGCGCGTCACCGATATCAAATTGACCGACAAGTCGCAAATCTTCAACACCGAGCGCATTGAGGCACTCGAAGTGGAAAACATGATTGAAGTGGCGCAATCCACCATGGTGTCGGCAGCGGCACGGCATGAATGCCGCGGTGCCCACAGTGTGATGGATTACGACCGGCCCGCAGATGATCCTGCCTCGCCGCTGGGGCGTGACGATGTCAATTGGCTCAAGCACACGCTGTGGGACAAAGCGACCAACAGCCTGAGCTACAAGCCAGTCAACCTCAAGCCGCTGACGGTGGCCTCTGTCCCGCCAAAAATCCGCACCTTCTGACAACTTGCAGTACAGACCACAAGCGCTGCCCTCAACTGAACAAGAAAGCAAATCATGGCCAAACGTACCGTCCAAATTTACCGTTACAACCCTGACACCGATGCCAAGCCCTACATGCAGACCATCGAGGTCGAGCTCGATGGCAGCGAACGCATGTTGCTTGACGTCCTGACCAAACTGAAAGAAGTCGACCCCACCCTGTCGTACCGGCGTTCATGCCGTGAAGGCATTTGCGGCTCCGACGCGATGAACATCAACGGCAAGAATGGCCTGGCTTGCCTGGTCAACATGCTGACGCTCCCCGACAAAATCGTGCTCAAACCGCTGCCAGGCTTGCCGGTGGTGCGTGATCTGATTGTCGACATGACACTGTTTTTCAAGCAGTACCACTCGATCAAGCCCTACCTCATCAACGACAGTCGCCCGCCGGAAAAAGAGCGCCTGCAGTTCCCGGAAGAACGCGATGAGCTCAACGGCCTGTACGAGTGCATTTTGTGCGCATGCTGCTCCACCAGTTGCCCGGTGTTCTGGTGGAATCCCGACAAATTTGTCGGCCCGGCGGGTTTGTTGCAAGCCTACCGATTCATCGCCGACAGCCGCGACGAGGCCACCAGCGAGCGGCTGGACAACCTTGAAGATCCGTACCGGCTGTTCCGTTGCACCACCATCATGAATTGCGTGGACGTGTGCCCGAAAGGTCTGAACCCCACCAAGGCGATTGGCAAGATCAAGGAACTGATGGTGCGTCGCGCCATCTGAGGCTGCCCTGATGGACACTCCCGCCATGGAAACCGGCGACGCCCTGATCGACGAACGTGTGCTGAGCAAGCTCAAGTGGCGCTGCCGCCGGGGTCTTCTCGAAAATGATATTTTCATCGAGCGTTTCTTCAAGCGGTTTGCCTCCACGCTCACTGTCAAGCAGGCGCAAGGTCTGAACGTTCTAATGGATTTAAGTGATTCCGACCTGCTGGATTTGCACCTTGGGCGAAAGACTTTGGCTCAAGTGGACACGAATCTATTGCAGGACGAAGTTCGCGAAGTTTTAAGTATGTTGAAGCAACCACCCGAAAGGTCACTATGAAGCTAGCTGAAAATAAAGCCACCCTGTCGTTTAGCAATGGCAGCCCGAGCGTTGATTTGCCCGTTTACCAAGGCACGGTCGGCCCGGATGTGATCGATATTCGCAAGCTCTATGGCCAAACCGGCATGTTCACTTACGACCCGGGTTTCTTGTCCACGGCTGCCTGTCAGTCCGCCATCACCTACATCGATGGTGACAAGGGCGAACTCCTGTACCGCGGCTATCCCATCGAGCAGCTGGCCCAGCAGTGCGACTACCTCGACACCTGCCATTTGTTGCTCAAGGGCGAATTGCCCAACCTGCAGGAGCGCCAGGACTTTCACAAGCTCGTCATCAACCACACCATGGTCAACGAGCAGATGCAGTTTTTTCTGCGTGGCTTCCGCCGCGATGCGCACCCGATGGCTGTGCTGACCGGTCTGGTGGGCGGTCTGTCGGCGTTCTACCACGACAGCACCGACATCAACAATCCCGCGCATCGTGAAATCGCCGCCATCCGCCTGATCGCCAAGATGCCCACGCTGGTGGCCATGGCCTACAAGTACGGCATCGGCCAGCCCTACATGTACCCGCAAAACGACCTCAGCTACGCGGGCAACTTCCTGCGCATGATGTTCGGTACGCCATGCGAGGAGTACGTGGTCAACCCGGTGCTGGAGCGCGCCCTGGATCGCATCTTCATTCTGCATGCGGACCACGAGCAAAATGCCTCGACCTCGACCGTGCGCCTGTGCGGCTCGTCTGGCACCAATCCGTTTGCGGCCATTGCTGCGGGCGTCGCCTGCCTGTGGGGTCCGGCGCACGGTGGCGCCAACGAAGCCTGCCTGAACATGCTCGAAGACATCCAGCGCCAGGGTGGTGTCGCCAAAGTGGGCGAGTTCATGGAGCAGGTCAAGGACAAGAACTCCGGTGTCAAGCTGATGGGTTTTGGTCACCGTGTCTACAAGAACTACGACCCGCGCGCCACCCTGATGCAGGAGACCTGCAATGAGGTGCTGCAAGAACTCGGCCTGGAAAACGATCCCTTGTTCAAGTTGGCCAAGGAAGTTGAAAAAATTGCCCTCGAAGACGATTACTTCGTGTCACGCAAGCTCTACCCGAATGTCGACTTCTACTCCGGCATCGTTCAGCGTGCCATCGGCATCCCGGTCAACCTGTTCACCGGCGTCTTTGCCCTGGCTCGCACCGTCGGCTGGATTGCCCAGCTCAACGAGATGATCAGCGACCCCGAGTACAAGATCGGCCGTCCGCGTCAGTTGTTCACCGGTTCTGTCACGCGAAACGTTGTGCCTGTGGCTGAACGCTGATACATCCATAGCGCTTCAAAGGCCCGCCGGCTGGCAACACCGGCGGGCTTTTTTGTTCATCAGAGATGGCGCATCAGCCGTTTAAAATCTGCGACTCACCTAGGAAACACCATGGGACGCACCCTTTACGACAAACTCTGGGACGAACACGTCGTCCACACCGAAGAAGACGGCACCGCGCTGCTCTACATTGACCGCCATTTGGTGCACGAGGTCACCAGCCCGCAGGCGTTCGAAGGCCTGCGCCAAGCCAAGCGGCCGGTCTGGCGCATCAGTTCGATCGTGGCCACGGCCGACCACAACACGCCCACCACCGGCTGGGAACTGGGTTATGAAGGTATCACCGACCCCACCAGCAAAGAGCAGGTGATGACGCTCGACAAGAACATCAAGGAATATGGCGCAGCCGCCTACTTTCCGTTCATGTCGCGGCGCCAGGGCATCGTGCATGTGATTGGGCCTGAAAACGGCGCCACACTGCCTGGCATGACGGTGGTCTGTGGTGACTCGCACACCTCCACGCACGGCGCTTTTGGCGCCCTGGCGCACGGCATTGGCACCAGTGAGGTCGAGCACGTCATGGCCACGCAGACTCTGCTGGCCAAGAAAGCCAAAAACATGCTGGTCCGGGTCGAAGGCGCCATACCGCGCGGTTGTGGTGGCAAGGACATCGTGCTGGCTGTCATCGGCAAGATCGGCACCGCGGGCGGCACCGGCTACACCATTGAGTTTGGCGGTGCCGCCATCCGCGCCCTGAGCATGGAAGGCCGCATGACGGTGTGCAACATGGCGATCGAGGCGGGTGCCCGTGCCGGCCTGGTTGCGGTGGACGACAAAACCATCCAGTACATCAAGGGCCGCCCGCTGGCCCCCGGCTACAACGCGCCCAACGAGGCCGCTGCGGCGGTGGAATGGGACCAGGCAGTGAGCTACTGGAAAACCCTGCATTCCGATCCCGATGCCCACTTTGACGCCGTTATCGAGATCGACGCCGCGCAACTGGTGCCACAAGTGACCTGGGGCACCTCGCCCGAGATGGTGCTGGGCATCAATGACCGGGTGCCTGATCCTGATCGTGAGAAAGACGCCAACAAACGCGGCGCCATCGAGCGCGCGCTGGCCTACATGGCGCTGGAGCCTGGCAAGGCGCTCAACGACCTGTACGTCGACAAAGTCTTTATCGGCTCATGCACCAACAGCCGCATCGAAGACATGCGCGAAGCCGCCGCCGTGGTGAAAACATTGGGCCGCAAAGTGGCTCCGAATATCCGGCTGGCGATGGTGGTGCCTGGCTCCGGCCTGGTCAAGGAACAGGCCGAGCGAGAAGGTCTGCACGAGATTTTTCTCGCGGCAGGTTTTGAATGGCGCGAACCGGGTTGCTCGATGTGTCTGGCCATGAACGCCGACCGACTGGAGCCGGGTGAGCGCTGCGCTTCCACCAGCAACCGCAATTTTGAAGGCCGCCAGGGGGCTGGTGGCCGCACCCATCTGGTCAGCCCCGCCATGGCAGCGGCAGCCGCCATCCATGGCCATTTTGTCGATGTGCGCAAGTTTGTCTAAACCAACCCGCAGAACTTCACCATGAAATCATTCAGCACCCTATTGATTGCAGCGGCCATGCTGGTTGTGGTCGGTTGCAACACGGTCAAGGGCGTCGGCCAGGACCTGCAAAAAGCAGGTGAGACGATCGAAGACGCGGCCAAAAAGAAATAAACACACACCATGCAAAAATTCAGCTTGCTCAAGGGGCTTGTGGCCCCGATGGACCGGGAAAATGTGGATACAGATGCCATCATCCCGAAGCAGTTCCTCAAATCGATCCGCAAAACCGGCTTCGGCCAGAATCTGTTTGACGCCTGGCGTTACCTGGATGCGGGCTACCCCGGACAGGACCCCGCCAGCCGCAAGCCCAACCCCGACTTTGTGCTCAACCAGCAGCGCTATCAGGGTGCCTCCGTCCTGCTGGCGCGCAAGAACTTTGGCTGCGGCTCCTCGCGCGAGCATGCACCGTGGGCGCTGGACCAGTTTGGTTTTCGCGCCATCATTGCCCCCAGTTACGCCGACATTTTCTTCAACAACAGCTTTAAAAATGGCTTGTTGCCGATCGTGCTGCCTGAATCTCAGGTGGCGCAATTGTTCAATGAAGTCATGGCCTTTCCCGGCTACTCGCTGACCATTGACCTCGAGCGCCAGGTCGTCCTCAAGCCTGATGGCGCGGAGTTGCCCTTCGAGGTACAGGCCTTTCGCAAATATTGCCTGCTCAATGGTTTTGACGACATTGGCCTGACGCTGCGCCATGCCGACAAAATCAAAGCTTTCGAGGCGGAGCGATTGGCGCAAAAGCCCTGGTTGGCGCACACCATGCTGGCCTGAGTTGTTTCTTCTGAATCTTAAAAAATAATCATGAAAATTGCAGTTTTACCCGGTGACGGGATTGGTACCGAAATCGTCGCCGAAGCCGTCAAGGTATTGAAGGCGCTGGATCTGCCCTTCGAAATGGAGACTGCCCTGGTCGGCGGTGCCGCCTATGAAGCCCATGGCCATCCGCTGCCCGAGTCCACCCTGAAACTGGCCAAAGAGGCCGATGCCGTGCTGTTTGGCGCGGTGGGTGACTGGAAATACGACACGCTGGACCGCCCGCTGCGCCCGGAGCAGGCCATTCTGGGCCTGCGCAAGCACCTCGGACTGTTTGCCAACTTTCGCCCGGCCATTTGTTATGAGCAACTGGTCGATGCGTCCAGTCTCAAGCCGGAGCTGATT
>JAABQI010000031.1 GCA_011391545.1 Rhodoferax sp. | reverse complement strand
GCCAAACGCGAGCCGCTCACGGTCAGAACGAACGCCGACAACGGCACCGTCCATGCCGAGTTTGTGGCTGAAACCGTGCGCCAGTTGATGTTTGCGCAATATGGCGACGCCACCTACACCCGGGGCCTGAATGTTTTCACCACGCTCGACACGGCCCAGCAGGATGTCGCCTACAAGGCCTTGCGCAACGGCATCATGAATTACGAGCGGCGCCAGTTTTACCGGGGCCCGGAAAAATTTGTCAGCCTGCCAGCCGATCCGCAAGCCATGGACGACGTGATCGACGAAGTGCTGCTGGAGCATCCGGACAACGGCGATGTGATGTCGGCCGTGGTGCTGGACGCCTCAGGCAAAAAAATCCAGGCCATCCGGCAAAGTGGCGAAATCATCGAGATCACCGGCGAGGGCCTCAAGCCGGTTCAGTCGGGCTTGTCTGACAAGGCGGCGGCCAACATCAGGATTCGCCGCGGCGCCGTGATCCGGGTGGTGCAAACACCCAAAGGCGCATGGGCGGCCACCCAGCTGCCCGAGGTGGAAGGCGCCTTTGTGGCGATTGACCCGCGCGACGGCTCGATCAAGGCGCTGGTGGGTGGCTTTGATTTTGAAAAAAACAAGTTCAACCATGTCACCCAGGCCTGGCGCCAGCCGGGTTCGAGTTTCAAGCCGTTCATTTACTCGGCCGCGCTGGAGTACGGCGTGACGCCCGCCACCGTCGTCAACGACAGCCCGCTGTTTTTTGGTGCCGGCGTGACGGGCGGCCAGCCCTGGGAGCCCAAAAACTACGATGGCAAGTTTGAGGGTCCGATGAGCATGCGCAGCGGCCTGGCCAGATCGAAAAACATGGTTTCGATCCGCATTTTGCAAACGGTGGGAGCCAAAAACGCGCAGGCCTGGGCGACCCGCTTTGGCTTCGATGCCGACAAGCACCCCGCTTACCTGACCATGGCGCTTGGCGCCGGCTCGGTCACCCCGATGCAAATGGCAAGCGCCTACTCGGTCTTTGCCAACGGCGGCTACCGCATCAATCCCTGGCTGATCAGCCGTGTGACCGATCAAAAAGGCAGAGTGCTGACGCAGACGACAGTGCCCGTTTTGAACGAGTCCATGCGCACCATCGCGCCGCGCAACGCGTTCATCATGAACAGTTTGCTGCAAGAGGTCACACGCTCGGGCACGGCCGCTTCGGCACAAGCCAGGCTCAAGCGACCGGACCTGTATGGCAAGACCGGCACCACCAATGATTCGCTGGATGCGTGGTTTGCCGGCTACCAGCCGACCCTCACGGCCGTCACCTGGATTGGTTATGACACGCCGAGAAAACTTGGCGCGCGTGAAACTGGCGGCGGCTTGAGCCTGCCCGTCTGGATCGACTTCATGGCGCAGGCTTTGAAAAACGTCCCGGTGATGGACTATTCAGTGCCTGCGGGCGTGACCAACCTGGGCGGCGAATGGTTTTATGAAGAATACGCCCGCAGTGCCGGCATCACGAGTCTGGGCCTGAACGATGCATCCGACCCGGACGATCCACAGGTCATCCCCTTGCCGGAGGCCGACGAAAAAAACAGGATCCTGGATTTGTTCAGATAAGCGGGCGCATCAGGGGGCAAACGTCAGCGGCTGGCCCGCCTGCTCGCTGGCATAGCTTGACAGCGACGCAAAAAACTCGCCCTGGCCCTTGGTGTCCTGCCACTGCTCGCCATCGAACTGGTAATGAAAACCGCCGCATCGGGCGGCCAGCCAGATCTCATGCAAGGGCTTTTGCAGGTTGACGACAATCTGGCTGCGGTTGGCAAACGCCATGGTGATCATGCCGCCGGTGCGCTGGTTGTCGATGTCAGCCGAGCTTTCGTCGTTAATGCGGTCGCAACTGGCCTCTATGGCCTTGAGCACCTGTTCCGCGCGATCCATGAATTCTGAGTCAGTCATTACAATTTCACCATGCTGTTGATTCCCCAAATTCTAGTGCGCGCCCTTGCCCTTGGTGCCAGTGCGGTTCTGATCGCCTGCGGTCAAAAGGGGCCGCTTTATTTGCCGCCACCCGACACCGTCCAGCGGGCCGCTCCGCCTGCACCCTTGTTGCCACCCGCTGGCACCACCGAAACCACCCTGCAACCGGCAACAGCCGCCTCAGCACCCCAACCTCAATGAGTTCCAACCGCTTACCTGGCCAGCCCCACCTTGCTTACCGAGGCGATGCGCTCTTTCTGGAAGAGATTCGCCTGAACGCTTTGGCGCAGCAGTTTGGCACGCCCTTGTTTGTGTATTCCAAAGCCGCCATGCTGGCCGCTCTGGCAGCGTATCAGCGCGGCTTTGCCGGGCGCGAGGTGCAGATTTGCTATGCCATGAAAGCCAACTCCAGCCTGGGCGTCATCCAGCTGTTTGCCCAGGCGGGTTGCGGCTTTGATGTGGTGTCGCTGGGTGAGCTGACGCGCGTGCTGGCCGCAGGCGGGCAGGCCAGCCGCATCATCTTTTCCGGTGTGGGCAAAACCCGCGCCGAGATGCGCGCGGCGCTCCTTGCAGGCATTGGCTGCTTCAATGTGGAGAGCGAGGCCGAACTGGAAGTGCTCAACGAGGTCGCCTTGAGCCTGGACCGGCAAGCGCCGGTGAGCATCCGCGTCAACCCCAATGTGGACCCGCAAACCCACCCCTACATCTCCACGGGATTGAAAGGCAACAAATTCGGCATTGCGCATGAGCGCGTGGTGCAAACCTACCAGCGCGCGGCCGCCCTGCCCGGCTTGCGCATCGAAGGCATCGACTGCCACATTGGCTCGCAGATTACCCAGGAGGCGCCGTATCTGGATGCCATGGACCGCATGCTGGACCTGGTGCAGGCCCTTGAGACCGCCGGTGTGCCGATTCACCACATCGACTTGGGCGGCGGCCTGGGCATCGACTACAACGGCGAAACCCCGCCTGAAGCGGATGCTTTGTGGGCCAAATTGCTGGCCAAACTCGATGCCCGTGGTTTTGGCCAGCGCGCGCTGATGATCGAACCCGGCCGCTCGCTGGTGGGCAACGCGGGCGTGTGCCTGACCGAGGTGCTGTACCTCAAGCCGGGCGAGCAAAAGAACTTTTGCATCGTCGATGCCGCCATGAACGACCTGCCGCGCCCGGCCATGTACCAGGCGTATCACCAGATCGTGCCAGTCAGCCCGCGCCACTCCCCGACAGCAACCTGGGAAGTGGTCGGCCCGATCTGCGAAAGCGGCGACTGGCTCGGCCATGACCGCGATTTAAGCGTGCAGCAGGGCGACCTGCTGGCGGTGCTGTCGGCGGGCGCCTACTGCATGAGCATGGCGAGCAACTACAACACGCGCAATCGCGCCGCCGAAGTGCTGGTTGACGGCGACCAGGCCCACCTGATTCGCGAGCGTGAAAGCTACGCTGATCAAATCCGACTTGAGCACTTGCCACTGGCTGCGACTTTTGCCAGGTAACGCCACAAGCGCCAACCCAGCAAGGCTGCCAGCACGGCGGCGTACACAGCCACCTCGGCAAAGTCGTTTTTGCCGGCACGCATCCAGAAAAAGTGCAGGATGGCCAGACCGGCCACCGCGTAAACCGCCTTGTGCAGGCGTTGCCAGTTTTTGGCTCCCAAGGCCTTGATGGCCCGGTTAAACGAGGTCAGCGCCAGGCTGGTGAGCAACACAAAGGCAGCAAAGCCCACCAGAATGAAGGGCCGCTTGACAATGTCGTTGGCAATGTCGGCGACGTTAAAGGCCATGTCGAAGCCGCTGTAGCTCAGCAGGTGCAGCAGCGCGTAAAAGTAAACAAAAAGGCCCAGCATGCGGCGAAAACGCGCCAATGCCGGGTTGCCGGTGAGCACCCGCAAAGGCGTCACCGCCAGCACCACGCACAGCATGCGCAGGGTCCAGTCGCCCGTGGAACGCACCAGGGCCTCGGCCGGGTTGGCGCCCAACTGGTCAAATACCGCGGCCCACAGCAGGTAAACGAATGGCAGCAAGGCCAGGACAAACACCAGCGGCTTGGCGCCCTTAACCTCGCTGCCCCGCATCAAAAGTATTTTTTCAAGTCCATGCCGGCGTACAACTGGCCCACTTGCGCCTCGTAGCCGTTGAACAGCAGGGTCTTGCGCTTTTTGGCAAACAGGCCGTCTTCGCCAATGCGGCGCTCGGTGGCCTGGCTCCAGCGCGGGTGATCCACGTCGGGGTTGACGTTGGAATAAAAGCCGTATTCATTGACGGCGGCCTTGTTCCAGGCGGTGGCGGGTTGCTTGTCGGTAAAGCGGATCTTGACCAGGCTCTTGCCGCTCTTGAAGCCGTATTTCCACGGCACCACCAGGCGCAGGGGCGCGCCGCTTTGCTTGGGCAGCGCTTCACCATACATGCCAAACGCCAGCAGCGTGAGCGGGTGCAAGGCCTCGTCCAGGCGCAGGCCTTCCACGTAGGGCCAGTCGAGCACCCGGCTGCCCAAGCCCGGCATGGTCTTGGGATCGGCCAGGGTGACAAATTCAACGTATTTGGCGCTGCCCAGCGGCTCCACTTTTTTGATCAACTCAGACAGCGAGTAGCCCACCCATGGAATGACCATCGACCAGCCCTCGACGCAGCGCAGGCGATAGATGCGCTCTTCCTGGGCGCTGAGCTTGAGCAAGTCCTCCAGGGCGTAGCGGCCCGGTTTCTTGACCAGTCCTTCGATTTCCACCGACCAGGGATTGGTTTTGAGCGTGTGGGCGTTTTTGGCGGGATCGGCCTTGTCGGTGCCGAATTCATAGAAATTGTTGTACGTGCTGGCATCCTTGTACTCGGTCACTTTTTCCATGGTCAAGGCGCCACTCACCGACGTTTTGCCGCGTGACAATGCGGCCTGTTTCCCGGGTGGCGTCCAGGCTTGTGCAAGCGCTTCGCGCGCAGCCCAGGAAGCCAGCGCCACGCCGGCCACGCCGGTGGCCATCAGCCGAATCAGGTCGCGGCGCGATTGGTAGGCAGCAGGCGAGGTGATCTCACTGGGCACGGAATGAACAAAGCCTTGGGCATTGGTTTTGATGAGCATGGCGGTTTCCTTTGAGCTTTTGGTCGGCAGAGGATAGGCGTTCTTACAAAAACCTGCTGTATCTGGAAAATATGACCATCAGGAAACGCGGCTACAGGCAAAAAAAAGAGGCGGGTTGCCTGAAACAACCCGCCTCTTTTTTAAAACGGAAACTTAAATCAATGCAGCCCGGCAATGTAATCGGACACGGCCTTGATTTCACGGTCATTGAGCTTGGCGGCAATCTGGTTCATTTGCAGGCTGTTGTTGCGCACGCCGTCCCTGAAGGCGGTCAGCTGTGCCACCGCATAGTCAGCGTGCTGGCCGCTCAAACGCGGGTACTGGGCCGGAATGCCGGCGCCATTGGGGCTGTGGCAGCCCGCGCAGGCCGGAATTTGGCGGTCTGCAATGCCGCCACGGTAAATTTTTTCACCCAGCAGCACCAGGTCTTTTTCCTTGGCGGCGCCAGGAGTGGCCTTTTTGCTGGCCAGCCAGTAGGAGATGTTTTTCATGTCGTCTTCGCTCAGCGCGGCCGCCATGCCGGTCATGACCGCGTTTTCGCGCTTGCCCGCCTTGAACTCGGCCAATTGCTTAATCAGGTATTCCGGGTGTTGCTGCGCCAGCTTGGGGTTGACTGGAATCAACGAATTTCCATCGGGCGCGTGACAAGCTGCACAAATACCAGCATAACTGGCTTCACCTTTGGCCAAATCAGCCTTGACTGGTGCTGCTGCTTCGCTGGCAACACTTGAAAAAACAGCGGCAGACAAGGCTGCAGCCACGGTGAATAAGGCAATCAGCTTCATAGATGGGCAAATCAGTTGATGGTGGGGGAAAACGATGCAATTCTACAATGGCTCATATCAACAGATGGCACCCCATGACAATTCAACCCAGCCCCCCCACTCCAAACGCTTCTGACGCCAGTGCGAACGAGCCCCAAATGGTCAGTCCGGTCGTGGCTTTGGGCTGGCTTCACACCGCCAAATTTCTCACCACCGCGCCGCAACTGCATTTTTTACCCCCCCTCGATGTGCCCGAGATTGCGTTTGTGGGCCGCTCCAACGCCGGCAAATCCACCTGCATCAACACGCTGACCCAGCAAAAGCAATTGGCGTTTGCCTCGAAAAAACCCGGTCGCACCCAGCACATCAACCTGTTTTCTTTGGGCAAGCAGGGCGTGACTGACGCGGTGCTGGCCGATCTGCCCGGTTACGGCTATGCGGCAGTGCCCAAGCAGGACAAGATCCGCTGGCAACAGGTGATGGCCAACTATCTGGTGACGCGCGAAAACCTCAAGGCGATTGTGCTGATGTGCGACCCGCGCCACGGCCTCACCGAACTCGACCAGGTGTTGCTCGAGGTGGTGCGTCCACGCGTCGAGGAGGGCCTGAAATTCTTGGTGGTTCTGACCAAGGCCGACAAACTCACCCGCGCCGAGCAAAGCAAGGCGCTGTCGATCATGCAACTGCAGGCTGGCGGTGGCGAGGTGCGCCTGTTTTCAGCCACCAAACGCCAGGGCATTGAGGAGGTGGCAACGCTGCTGTGGCAATGGGCCCACCCCGCGCCGCCACAAGAGGGTGAAGCCGGCCAGTGATTCGCAGCCGGCCTCGGGGGTGATTACAAGCCCGCCGCTTCGCGCAAGACCAGGGCTTTGTCGGTGCGCTCCCAGGTGAACTCGGGTTCTTCGCGGCCAAAGTGGCCGTAGGCGGCGGTCTTTTCATAGATCGGGCGCAGCAGATCGAGCATTTGAATGATGCCGCGCGGGCGCAGGTCAAAGTGCTGATGCACCAAGGCCGCAATTTCGTCGTCTGAAATCACGCCCGTACCCTCGGTGTAGACCGTCACATTCATCGGCTTGGCCACGCCGATGGCGTAAGCCACCTGAATCTGGCATTGCCGCGCCAGACCAGCCGCCACGATGTTCTTGGCCACATAGCGGGCGGCGTAGGCGGCGGAGCGGTCCACTTTCGTCGGGTCTTTGCCACTGAAGGCACCACCCCCGTGCGGGCAGGCGCCGCCGTACGTGTCAACAATGATTTTGCGTCCGGTCAGGCCGCAGTCGCCTTGCGGGCCACCCACCACAAAACGGCCGGTGGGGTTGATCAGGTACTTGGTATCTGCAGTGAGCCATTCCTTGGGAAGCACCGGCTTGATGATTTCCTCGCGGATGGCCTCATAAAACGCGTCGGTCATGCGGTCGCCCAGACTCATCTCAGGGCTGTGCTGCGTTGACAGCACCACGGTGTCGATTGAGTGCGGCTTGCCGTCCACATAGCGCATGGTGACCTGGCTCTTGGCGTCAGGACGCAGAAAAGGCAGACGGCCATCTTTGCGCAATTGGGCCTGGCGCTCGACCAGACGGTGGGCGTAATAAATGGGCGCGGGCATCAACTCGGGGGTTTCGTTGCAGGCGTAACCGAACATCAGGCCCTGGTCTCCGGCGCCGGTGTTGAGGTGGTCATCCGAGGCGTGGTCCACCCCCTGGGCGATGTCGTTGCTCTGCTTGTCGTAGGCCACCAGCACGGCGCAGCCCTTGTAGTCAATGCCGTACTCGGTGTTGTCGTAGCCAATGCGCTTGAGGGTGTCGCGCGCGATCTGGATGTAATCGACCGTGGCGTTGGTGGTGATTTCACCGGCCAGCATGACCAGGCCGGTGTTGCACAGGGTTT
>JAABQI010000030.1 GCA_011391545.1 Rhodoferax sp. | reverse complement strand
ATCGTCACCACCACCCACTTCAGCACCCAGGTTTGTGCCGAGCGCAGCCGGCGAGCGCAGGCGCAGGGCGCCGCCATGGTGATGGTGATGCCGCCTTACCACGGCGCCACTTTCCGGGTGTCGGAAGACAAGATTTATGAGTTCTACGCGGGCGTGTCCGAGGCCATCGACATCCCCATCATGATCCAGGACGCACCTGCCGCCGGCACGCCGATGTCTGCCGCCTTTTTGGCCCGCATGGCCAAAGAGATCGAGCAGGTGGCCTACTTCAAGATCGAAACCCCCGGTGCGGCGTCCAAGCTGCGCGAACTGATTCGCCTTGGTGGCGACGCCATTGAAGGCCCGTGGGACGGCGAGGAAGCGATCACCCTGCTGCCTGACCTGGACGCCGGCGCCACCGGTGCCATGACCGGTGGTGGTTACCCCGATGGCATCCGCCTGATCATGGATGCCTACGCCGCAGGCCGGCGCGAAGACGCCATGGCGCTGTACCAGCAATGGCTGCCGCTGATCAACTATGAAAACCGCCAGGGCGGCATCCTGAGCGCCAAGGCCCTGATGAAAAAAGGCGGCGTGATTGCCTGCGAGGCACCGCGCCACCCCTGGCCGGCCATGCACCCGGCGGTACGCGCCGGCTTGATCGAAGTTGCGCAGCGCCTGGACCCGATGGTGCTGCGCTGGGGCAAGTAAAAACAATTTTTTTAGGAGAAACCACCATGCTAAAACCAATCGCCACAGGCGAAGGAAGCTGTCACGTTGTGATCACCGGCGGTGCCGGATTTTTGGGGGTGCGCCTGGCGCGCGCTCTGCTGGCGCAGGGCAAACTTTCGCTGGCCGGGGCAGAACCCATCGACATTGGTCCCATCACGCTGGTGGACCGCGCGGCACCGCCCGCCGACCTGCTGGCCGACCCCCGCGTGATTGCCTTGACAGGCGACCTGAATGACCTGCTGGCCAGCGGACGCGCCGGGCTGGATGCGCACACCGATGTGGTGTTCCATCTGGCGGCTGCGGTCAGCGGCGAATGCGAGGCTGATTTTGACCTCGGCATGCGTAGCAATTTTGGCGCCACGCTGTCGCTGCTGGAGGCGTGCCGCGCCCTCAAGACACAACCGGTCGTGGTGTTTGCCAGTTCGTTGGCGGTGTTTGGTGATGCCCCCGGTGTGCCGCTGCCCCCTGTGATCGAGGACACCACGCTGCCGACACCACAAAGCAGTTACGGCATCCAGAAATTCATCGGGGAGCAACTGATGGCGGACTTCAGCCGCAAAGGCTTCATCCAGGGACGCAGCGTGCGCTTGATGACCGTGAGTGTGCGCCCCGGTAAGCCCAATGGCGCGGCATCGAGCTTTTTGAGCGGCATGCTGCGCGAGCCGCTGGCGGGTATACGCGCCGTTTGTCCGGTCCCGGCAGACACCCCGGTGGCGCTGTCTTCACCCGAGCGCACCATCGCCGGTCTGCTCGCTGCAGCCCAGGCCAGCGCTCAGGCCTGGGGCCCGCACACTGCCCTGACCTTGCCGGCCCTGACGACCACGCCGGCCGAGATGGCGGCTGCGCTGGAACGGGTCGCGGGGCCCGAGGTGGCGGCGCTGATCGACTGGACGCCCGACGCCGCCATCCACAACATCGTCAAGACCTGGCCGGCGCGCATCAACGCCCGGCGCGCGGCCGGTCTGGGTCTGCTGCCAGACACCAGTTTTGAAGACATCGTCAGGGCGTACATCAGGGAAAACACTGATGCCGTCAAGTCGGCAATAGCGTGACAATCAAACTTGTCATACAACTTTTCGGTCGTTTATTTTTACATCTAGGAGACACTGCATGAAATTGAGCAAACTGTTTATCGGCCTTTCCCTCGCTGTCGGTCTGGTGGCCACGGCTGCCGCCCAGACCAACATGAAGATCAACATTGCCATCGCCCAGAATTCGCACCAGGGTGTGGCCATTGACACCTTTGCCAAGGAAGTCGAAAAGAACACCGCGGGCCGTTACAAGATCCAGACCTTCTACAACGCGTCGCTGGGCAGCGAGCGTGAGTCCATCGAGTCGGTCCAGTTGGGCACCCAGGAGCTGACCTTCACGTCCACCGGCCCCGTGCCCAACTTTGTGCCCGAAGCCAAGATCCTCGACATTCCCTTCCTGTTCCGCGACAAGGCGCACGCTCGCCTGGTGCTCGACGGCCCGATCGGTCAGGAAATGCTGACCAAGTTTGACTCGAAGGGTTTCAAGGCGCTGGCCTGGGGTGAGAACGGCATGCGCAACGTGACCAACAACAAACGCGCCGTCAACACCCCTGATGACCTGAAAGGCCTGAAACTGCGCACCATGGAAAACCCGGTGCACGTGGCGGCCTACAAGGGTCTGGGCATTGTGACCACGCCAATGGCGATGGCTGAAGTGTTTACCGCGCTGCAGCAGGGCACCGTGGATGGTCAGGAAAACCCGCTGTCGGTGATCATGGCGGCCAAACTGGACCAGGTGCAAAAATTCGTGTCGCTGACCGGTCACGTTTATTCGCCCGCCATCTTCCTGATGAACAAGGCCGCCTTTGACAAGCTCGCGCCGGCCGATCAAAAGGTCTTCCTTGAAGCCGCCAAAACGGCTGTCAAGGTCAACCGTGACCGTGTGGATGCCGACGACGCCATGGGCGTGACCTACCTGCGCGGCAAGGGCATGACCGTGACAGAAAACCTGGACAAGTCCAAGTTTGTCGCGGCGCTGGCGCCGGTGTACGCCGATTTCGAGAAGCAGTTCGGCAAAGAAAACATGGACAAGATCCGCAACACCAAGTAATCAATTCCTGAGAGCTTGAGCGCCCGACAGTGATCCACTCTCGGGCGCTTTTTTTGACTTCCATGTCAGGCGGAGAACGCGATGAGAGATAAATTTTTGCAGCTGGAGCACTGGACCAGCCGCATTGCGCTGGTCACGGCCTGCGCCATGCTGCTGGTGGCTGCCAGTCTGGGCATGTACCAGATCATCACCCGCTTTGTGCTGGAAACCCCCGCGGAATGGACCGAGGTGCTGATTCGTTTCAGCCTGATCTGGATGGTCTTTCTGGGTATTCCGATGGCGTTCAGGCAGGGCGCCATGGTGAGCGTGGATGTGCTGTACCGCTGGAGCCCCGCGCGCTTGCGTCGCGTGCTTGACTGGGTGGTCTGCCTGGCCGCACTCACGCTGATTGCCATCATCATCTGGTGGGGCTGGGACTACGCCCAGCGCGGCAAGGTGCAAACCATGGCCGGACTCGAAGAGTTGACGATGTTCTGGGCTTATTTGGCCATGCCGGTTGGGGGCGTCTTCAGCGTTCTCAGCATCATCGGCAATCTGCTGGACCCCCAGCGCCTTGAACTGGAGACTGCACAATGACCACCGCCATGCTCATCACCATGGTGCTGTGCTTTGCACTCACCGTGTCGGTTGCCGTATCCATCGGACTGGCCGCCGTGCTGGGTATCCAGGTGGCAGAAATCAACATGCTCATCTCGGTCAAGGAGATGTTCAACGCCATCAACCGCTTCCCGCTGGCCGCCATTCCGTTTTTCATTCTGGCCGGCAACATCATGGAAACCGGCGGCATATCGCGCCGCCTGGTCGAATTCGCCAAGAGTATCGTGGGTGGCGTGCAGGGCGGCCTGCCCATGACCTGCGTGCTGACCTGCATGATTTTTGCGTCGGTCTCGGGCTCGTCAGTGGCGACCACCTTTGCCATCGGCACCATCCTGATCCCGGCGCTGATGAAGCACGGTTATCCCAACACCTGGGCCGCGTCACTACAGGCCACCAGTGCCGAGCTGGGTGTCATCATCCCGCCCTCGATTCCGCTGATTCTGTACGGCGTGAGCGCCGAGGTCTCCATCGGTGAACTGTTCATCGCGGGCTTTGGTCCGGGGCTGTTCATCAGTGGCGCGCTGATGCTGTTTGTCTGGGCTTACTGCAAGTACAAGGGCTGGGGCAAGTGTGATGGTGACGGCCGCTTGTCGGTGGGAAAGGCCACCTGGAAAGCCGGCTGGGCGCTGCTGATGCCGGTGATCATTCTGGGCGGCATTTACGGCGGTGTGTTCACCCCGACCGAGGCCTCTGCTGTGGCGGTGTTCTATGCCCTGATCGTGGGTTTGGTGATTTACCGTGAAATCAAGTTCGCCGACCTCTACACGATTTTGCGCAAATCGGTGCTGTCAGCGGCGGTGATCATGTTCATCATTGCCAATGCCGGGCTGTTTGCCTTTTTGATCACGCGGGCCGGTGTGCCCGAGGCCATTGGCATCTGGCTGCAGGACGTGCTCAAGTCACCGGTCTACTTCCTGCTGGGAGTGAACGCCGCTTTGTTCATCATTGGCATGTTCATCGAGACCGGGGCCGCCATCATTGTGCTGGCCCCGATTCTGGCGCCCGTGGCGATGCACTTCGGCATTGATCCGGTGCACTTCGGCCTGATCATGGTGGTCAACCTGGCGCTCGGCATGATCACGCCGCCGTTTGGGGTCAACCTGTTTGCCGCTTGCACGGTGGCGCGCATTTCGCTGGACCGCATGATCAAGGACCTTGTGCCATTTGTGCTGGTTGTGGTGGCCTGCCTGATGGTGATTTCTTACGTGCCGGCGCTCTCCTTGACGCTGCGCGATCTGGTTTACGCCCGCTAAGCGCGTTGGACAAGCCTGGCCATGACTGCGCCCTTCAAACCTGTCCTGCCCGGTGCCTACCTGTCGGATCAGGTGGCCGATGTGATGGCCGCCAAAATTCGGGCCGGACGCCTGGCCGCGGGTGACAAGTTGCCCACCGAAGCCGCCATGGTGGTCCAGTTTTCGGTGAGCCGTACCGTGGTGCGGGAGGCACTCTCCAGGCTCAAGTCGCTGGGGCTGGTCGAGTCGCGCCAGGGCAGCGGTGTGTTTGTCAAGGAAATCGGTTTTTCCCCGCTGAATTTTGATGCCAAGTCGGTGGCGTCGCGACAAGCCGTGATCCAGATGGTGGAAGTGCGCCGTGCCCTGGAGGCCGAGGTGGCAGCACTGGCGGCGCAGCGCCGCACCAAGACGGACATCAAACGCATCCACCAGTCGATTGCCCAATTGGACAAGGCGGTGGCGGTGGGCGGTGATGGCGTGCTGGAAGACGTGCAATACCACCTGGTCATTGCCGAGGCGGCGCGCAACCCGTTTCTGATGGGCACCCTGCAGTACCTTGGGCAGTTCTTGCAGGGCGCCACCCGGGTGACCCGCGCCAACGAAGCCCGGCGGGACGATTTTGCGCGTCAGGTGCGTGACGAGCATGCCGTGATTTGCCAGGCCATCGAAGCCGGCGATGCGGAAACGGCACGCCGGGCGGCCGGCGCACACATGAACAACGCCATCGTGCGCATCGAGCAGGCCGACCCGGTCTTTTGGCAACAAACCGGCGACGAGCTGGCCAGCACGCTGGTGCACGGCTTGCCGGCCGCGTCTTGATTTTTTAAAGGGAATTGGAGTAACTCAATGAAAACGAATGTCGGTCTGATCGGTTTAGGTGCCATGGGCAGCGGCATGGCGGGCTCCTTGCGCCGCCATGGCTGCCAGGTACATGTGTTTGATGTGCGTGCCGAGGCCGCGCAAGCCTTCGCGGCGCAGGGCGGCGTGGCCTGTGCAACGCCCGCCGAACTGGCTGCGCATTGCATGGTGATCGTGTCGGTGGTGGTCAACGCCGCCCAGACCGAGGCGGTGCTGTTTGGCGAGCAGGGCTGCGCCAGCGCCATGGCACCGGGTAGCGTGTTTGTGATGTGTTCCACGGTCGACCCGAACTGGTCCATCGCCATGGAAGCACGCCTGGCCAAGCTCGGCATTCTTTACGTGGATGCCCCCATCTCGGGTGGCGCTGCCAAGGCCGCCAGCGGCCAGATGACCATGATGACCGCCGCCACGCCCGAGGCTTACGCGGCCGTGGGCCCCTTGCTCGATGCCATGGCCAGCAATGTCTACCGGCTGGGCGACAAGGCTGGCGCGGGCAGCAAAGTCAAGATCATCAATCAGTTGCTCGCCGGCGTGCACATCGCGGCAGCGGCCGAGGCGATGGCCCTGGGCCTGCGCGAAGGCGTGGATGCCGCCGCCCTGTACGACGTCATCACCCACAGCGCGGGCAACAGCTGGATGTTCGAGAACCGCATGGCGCATGTGCTGGCGGGCGACTACACGCCCTTGTCTGCGGTCGACATTTTCGTCAAAGACCTCGGGCTGGTGCTGGATGTGGCGCGCGCCACCAAGTTTCCCTTGCCGCTGTCAAGCACCGCGCACCAGATGTTCATGCAGGCGTCCACCGCGGGCTTTGCGCGCGAGGACGACAGCGCGGTCATCAAGATATTTCCCGGCATTGAGTTGCCCAAAAAATCATGAAGAAGATTTTTCTCGGCTGTATTGCCGACGACTTCACCGGCGCCACCGACCTGGCCAACAACCTGGTGCGCGCCGGCATGCGCGTGGTGCAAGCCATGGGGGTGCCCAGCCAGCCGCTCGATGCTGAGGCCGACGCGGTGGTGGTCGCGCTCAAGTCGCGCACCGTGCCGGCGGCAGACGCGGTGCAGGAGTCACTGGCGGCCTTGCGCTGGCTGCAAGGGCAGGGCGCGCAGCAGATTTACTTCAAGTATTGCTCCACCTTTGACAGCACGGCGCGGGGCAATATCGGGCCGGTGACGGAAGCGCTGATGGACGCGCTGGCCGGCCAGCCCGGTGCCGACTTCAGCATCGCCACGCCGGCCTTTCCAGACAACGCTCGCACGGTGTTCAAGGGCCATTTGTTTGTGGGTGACGTCTTGCTCAACGAGAGCGGCATGCAAAACCACCCGCTGACCCCCATGACCGATGCCAACCTGGTGCGTGTGCTGCAAGCCCAATGCCGGCGCAAGGTCGGGCTGATCGACTACAAGGTGGTGGCCCAAGGGCCCGAGGCCATTCGCAGCCGCATCGATCAATTGCGTTCTGACGGTGTCGGTCTGGCTGTCGTCGATGCCGTGTCCAACGACGACCTGATGCGCCTCGGCCCGGCGCTTAAAGCTCTGCCTCTGGTGACCGCAGGGTCCGGCGTGGCCATCGGTCTGCCGGCCAACTTTGGCATTGCACCCAGCAACACTGCCAGCGCCTTGCCGCCACCCACCGGCTTTCAGGCGGTGGTGTCGGGCAGTTGCTCGCTGGCGACCAATCGGCAGGTGGCTGCGTTTGTTGCTTCGGGTCGTCCCGCTTTGGCGATCGACCCGCTGCAGCTGGCTGCCGATGGCGCAAGTGCCGCCAACGTGAGGCAGGCGCTGGCCTGGGCTAAAGACCTGCTGCCCCAAGGCCCGGTGCTGGTTTATTCCTCAGCCACCCCGGATGCCGTGAAGGCGGTTCAGGCCCAACTCGGTGTGCAGGCGGCGGGTGACCTGGTGGAACACACCCTGGCCGCCATTGCGCGCGGTCTGGTGGATTTAGGCGTGCGCCAATTGGTGGTGGCCGGTGGTGAAACTTCTGGGGCCTGCGTGCAGGCGTTAGGCATCAGCCAAATGAAGATCGGCCCGCAAATTGACCCCGGCGTGCCCTGGTGCCATGCCCAAAGTGAGGCTGCACCCAACGGCGGTCTGCACCTGACATTGAAGTCCGGCAACTTTGGTACCGATGACTTTTTCATCAAATCGTTCCGCTGCTTGCAATGATCCCAACACCGATCAGACCAGGAGCCTGGGCGGCAGAGCGTTCTGCTGCGTGTCCCCCGCCCTGCGGGCTCCTCCTTTTACCTGCGCAGAACGCTC
>JAABQI010000029.1 GCA_011391545.1 Rhodoferax sp. | reverse complement strand
GGGTGTTGCAGGTAGTTGACTATTTGGCCGATCAGGTCCGTCGCACGCGCTAAGCCCGCCAAATTGGGCCTGATGCCCGGCAGTATTGGCTTTTGATGCCATGAAAGCGGGTGATGCCCGCTACAATCTTGCCAACACCTACGCAAGATTCATGCCTTTATGAAAATACCCTTCCCTTCCTGGCTGATCGCCAGCGCACTGCTGCTGTCCGCATCGCTGGCCTGCGCGGAAAAGGCTGATCGGGACAAGCCCATGAACGTCGAGGCCGATGCGCTGCGCTACGACGACGCTCAGCAGATCAGCGTCTTCACCGGGACCGTGGTGTTGACCAAGGGCACGATCCTGATTCGCGGCGACAAACTGGAGGTGCGCCAGGACCCGGAGGGCTTCCAGTATGGCGTGGTCACCGGCACGCCACAGCAACGCGCCTATTTCAAGCAAAAGCGCGAAGGCGTCGATGAAATCATTGAGGGCGAAGGTGTCACCATTGACTACGACAGCCGCCTCGATACCGTGAAATTCACCGGCCAGGCGCAATTGCGCCGCTACCAGGGCGCCAAGATCAACGACGAGTTCAATGCCGGCATCATCGTTTACAACAACACCACTGAGGTATTCACCCTGGACGGCGCCCCGGCGACAGGCGCGCAGGGCAGCACCGGCCAGCCCGGCGCGCCAGCCGGAAGGGTGCGCGCCATGCTGACACCCAAGCCCCAACCGGCAACAGCGCCAGCGCCCGCCAGCAGCGCGCCCCTGCGCAGCAGCCCCCAGTTGGGCGGCACCGCGCAGTAATGACCATGCCCGCAATGACCGCCCCCCTGCCAGACACCAAACCGCAAGAAAGTCGCCTGGAAGCGCATCACTTGCAAAAGTTCTACGGCAGCCGCAAGGCCGTCAAGGACGTGTCGCTGACGGTGCGCAAAGGCGAGGTGGTGGGACTTCTGGGGCCGAATGGCGCCGGCAAAACCACCTCTTTTTACATGATTGTGGGCCTGGTGCGGGCCAGCGCGGGCGACATCACCATCGACGGCCAGTCCATTGAACACATGCCGATTCACCGGCGCGCACGGCTGGGCTTGAGTTATTTGCCGCAAGAGGCGTCCATATTTCGCAAGCTCAACGTCGAGGACAACGTGCGCGCCGTGCTGGAATTGCAGCTGGATGCACAAGGCAAGGGACTGACCAAGGTTGAGATCGAGCAACGCCTGACAGGTTTGCTGCGGGACTTGCGGGTTGACCATTTGCGTGACTCGTCCGCCCTGTCCCTGTCCGGCGGCGAGCGCAGGCGGGTGGAAATTGCCCGCGCCCTGGCCACCCAGCCCCGCTTTATCCTGCTCGACGAGCCCTTTGCCGGCATTGATCCGATTGCCATCATCGAGATCCAGCGCATCATCTCTTTTCTGAAAAGCCGGGGCATCGGGGTACTGATCACCGACCACAACGTGCGCGAAACGCTGGGTATTTGCGACCACGCCTACATCATCAGCGACGGCAGCGTGCTGGCCGAAGGCACACCCGCAGAGATCATCAACAACGTCGATGTGCGCCGGGTCTACCTGGGCGAGCACTTCCGGATGTGACCATGCCAGCCAAACTTGTCAATTCAAGCGCGACGCATCCATGAAGCAAGGTCTTTCCTTACGCACCTCCCAGCATCTGGCGCTGACACCGCAGTTGCAGCAATCCATTCGTCTGCTGCAACTCTCCACGCTTGAGCTCAGCGGCGAGGTGGACCAGATGCTTGACGAGAACCCGTTCCTGGAACGCGCGGAGGAGCAGGCTGAGCGCGAGTCGTATGGTCTGGAGCAGGCCGATACCGCCGTCAGCGCGAACGACCGTGAACTCGAGTACGCCACTTATTCCGGTGCCCAGGACACCCACACCGCGCAAGCCGGCACCGAAAGCAGCGCCGAGGACAGTTCATCCGCCCTGGACGATGGCCCGAGCTGGGACGGTGACGGCAGCGTCAGCCTGAGCCCGGACGACAGCGAATGGGGTGGCGAGGCGCGCGCCCACGGCAACAACCTCAGCGGCGACGACGAGATGGACGCCACCGAGTTGGCGCGCAACCAGGAGTCGTTGCAGAGCTTTCTCCAGCGTCAGGCACTCACCCTGCGGCTGAGCCCGGAAGACCAGGCTGCGCTGCACTTTTTGATCGAGTCGCTCAATGACGATGGTTATCTGGAAGACGATCTGACCGATCTGGCCACCGGCCTGGCGGGCGACGACGACAGCCAGATCGAAGAACTGGTGCACCATTTCACCGTCGCGCTGCCGCTGTTGCAGAGCCTGGAGCCCACCGGTGTCGGGGCGCGTCATCTGGCGGAATGCCTGCGCCTGCAACTGCAGGCGATGCAAGCCGACCCGGCCATGGAAGCCGACACGCTGGCGGTGGCTTTGCGCATATGCGCCCAACCGATGGACTTGCTGGCCCGGCGCGACATCAAGCACCTGATGCCCCTGTGCAATGCCAGCGACACGCAGGTGCGCGCCGCCATCGCCCTGATTGGCCGCCTGGAGCCCAAGCCGGGTCGCCGCTTTGTCAACGTCGAGCGCAACATCGTGGTGCCCGATGTGCTGGTGGTGGCCATCGGACAGGGACCCCAGGTGAAATTCCAGGTGCGCCTCAACCCCGAGGTCATGCCGCGCCTGCGCGTGCACGACATTTACGCCAACGCCCTCAAGGGCCACAAGGCCGGTGGCAGCGACGCCGCCAACTTTGCCGCGCTGCAGCAGCGCCTGCAGGAAGCGCGCTGGTTCATCAAGAACATCCAGCAGCGCTTCGATACCATCCTGCGCGTCAGCACGGCCATCGTGGAACGCCAGAAAAGCTTTTTTGTGCACGGCGAACTGGCCATGCGCCCGCTGGTGCTGCGCGAAATTGCCGATGAGTTGGGACTGCACGAGTCCACCATCAGCCGCGTCACCACCGCCAAGTACATGGCGACACCGTATGGCACCTTCGAGCTCAAGTATTTCTTTGGCTCCGGCCTGGGCACCGAGTCGGGCGGCAACGCGTCGAGCACTGCGGTGCGCGCCCTCATCAAGCAGTTTGTCGCCGCCGAAAGCCCGAAAAAACCGCTGAGCGACAACCAGTTGTCGGACATGCTCAAGGAGCAGGGCATTGAATGCGCCCGCCGCACCGTGGCCAAATACCGCGAAGGCCTGCGCATTGCGCCGGCTTCACTTAGGAAAGAGTTATGAGACCTTGCGGGACAGACCAAGATTTGCGAAGCAAATTTGCTCTGTCCTCAACTGATTGTCGGATGTTTGGCTTCCCACCTTGCTGGACAGACCGCAGTCATGCGAAGCGAACCAGCTCTGTCCCCAACTGATTAAGGTATCTATGCAACAACTGCAGTTATTTCTCCCCTGCGCCGCCGGCGTTGAGGACTACCTGGCCCCCGAAGTACTGCGCATCACCGACTTGCCGCCGGGTTGCATCACCAAGCAACGCGGTGGCGTGGCGGTGCGCACCTCGCTGGCGCAAGCCATGCTGCTGAACCTGCACAGCCGCCTGGCCCAGCGCGTGCTGGTGTTGCTGAGTTACACCGAATACCGTGGCGAACAAGACCTGTACCGCGCTGCCTCAGACGTGGCCTGGGAGCGCTGGTTCACCCCGCGCGAATCGATCAAGGTCGAGATCACCGCGCAGCACAGCCCGTTGACCTCGCTGAACTTTGCCGCCCTCAAGATCAAGGACGCGGTCTGCGACCGCTTTCGTGCTGTGGCCAATGGCGTGCGCCCCGACGTCAACACCCAGTGGCCCGACGTGCGCATTTACGCCCACCTCACCACCGACAGTTGCTCGCTCTACATCGACACCTCGGGCGAGCCCCTGTTCAAGCGCGGCTGGCGCGAGGACAAGGGCGACGCGCCGCTGAAGGAAACACTGGCTGCGGCCATGCTGGCGGCCAGCGGCTGGTTTGAAGGGGATGCCGATCTGCTGCCACTGTACGACCCCTGTTGCGGCAGCGGCACCATCGTGATTGAGGCAGCGCAAATGGCCTGCAACATCGCGGCCGGCAGCCGTCGCCGTTTTGCCTTCGAGAAGTACGTGCCGTTTCAAAAGCCGGTGTGGGACGCCATCAAGCAGGAAGCGCTTGATGCCGAGGTGGTCCGGTCACCCGGTCAAAAACCCATCATCTTCGGCAGCGACGTGGCCCACCGCATGGTCGATTTTGCCCAGCGTAACGCCGAGCGCGCGGGCGTGGCCGACGTGATCGAGTTTCGCGGCGGCGATGCCTTGCAACGCATGCCCCCCATTGATGTCAGCACCACCGGCGGTGGCGTCATGCTGCTGAACCCTCCGTATGGCGAACGCATTGACGTGGCCGGCGTGGCCAAAGGCGGCGCACGCCACGCGGGTGATGCAGGCGACTTTGAAGACGAACCCAATGTGCCGCGCTTTGGCGCCCGCGAATTGCCACAACTTGAGGGTGCCGGTGAATTCTTTAACCAGCTGGCCAGCCACTGGAAGAAAAATTATGCGGGCTGGACCGCCTGGGTGCTGACCCCCGACCTCAAATTGCCGGGCAAGATGCGCCTCAAGGAAACGCGCCGCGTGCCGATGTGGAACGGCCCCATCGAATGCCGCCTGTTCCGTTTTGACATGGTGGCAGGGAAAATGGAGAAATCGGGGTCGGATCACCGGGAACGTAGTGACCGTGTGCTCTGACCCCAATTTCTCCAGGGTGGTGCTCGACACCAACATCCTGCTCGACGCCTTTGTCTTTGACGACCCCGCCGCACGCCCGCTCAAATCGGCGCTGGCCGCACATCGGCTGGAGTGGATCGCCACCAAACCCATGCGCGATGAGCTGGCCCGGGTGCTGTGCTACCCCAAGATCCTGCCCCGCATGGCTTTTTACCAAGTCAGCGCAGCGCACGTTCTGGCCCAGTTTGACGGCCAGGCCACGCTGGTCGATACCGCGCCCAAGGCTGGCGTCACCTGCCGCGACCCCGACGACCAGATGTTCATTGATCTGGCCGTCTCGCATCGGTCTTTGCTGCTGAGCAGGGACCAGGCCGTGCTTTGCATGCATAAAAGGCTGCGCACCCTTTCAGTGCAAGTGCAATCGGCTATTTTGTAACGGGCAGCCAGCAGGTGTCGCGCGGCATCTGACGCAAAAGTAAACTCAAACAGGTCGGATGGGCAGTTCGGTCCATGCGGCTTGTTCTACCCTACTTTTTGCGAGTAAATCACCATGTTTCACCATGCCACCGCCACGGATGCCAAGACTTTCAGCTTCAACACCCTGCCATCCGCTCTGACCGCGCCAACGGCGCCCACCCTGCCCGAAGAACTGCTTCCGTTCACCGTCCGATTGGTGCGCAACGAAGCCGATTTGAGCAAGGCCGTGCAGATACGGCACGCCGCCTACGCGCGCCATCTGCCGGACTTTGCGGAAACACTCAAGACAGCCGAAACCGATGACATCGAAAACGGCGTGGTGGTGCTGCTGGCGGAGTCCAAGGTGGATGGTTCACCGTTGGGCACCATGCGCATCCAGACCAACCAGTACAAACCGCTGTCTCTGGAACAGTCGATCGCATTGCCTGAATGGCTCAAGGCACGCCCCCTGGCAGAGGCTACCCGGCTGGGTGTCACCAACGAGAAGGGCGGGCGTCTCGTCACCACCGTGCTGTTCAAGGCTTACTTTGAATATTGCCAGCAAACCGGCATCGAATGGATGGTGATCACTGCACGCGCCCCCGTTGACCGCACCTATGACCGTCTCATGTTCAACGATGTCTTTCCAGAAGCCGGCTACATACCAATTCACCACGTCGGCAACCTGCCGCACCGCGTGATGTCCTTCAACGTCGAAACGGCTGAGGAACGCTGGGCCGCAGCGAAACATCCGATGTTCAACTTTATCTTCCGCACGACACATCCGGACATCCAACTCGACAGCAAACATCAGCACTTTCACCCATCGATGAATTTTTCCACGCTCCAAGCGCACATCGAAACGCTTCCCATGTGAGTTGGGGGGGTCGGGAGTTTGCTCATTTCAGAGACACCCGACTCGCCGCTCTGCTCTCATTGACAAGCAGAAACCCACGGTCGGCCTTATCATCTAAAAAAGTCGAATTGGAATACAAAGCAATGCCAGAAATATCGAAACCATCCAGTTCTTTCCATAAGCGGATTGATTGGCTCAACCGTTTTCTGGAACAGCTTCTGTATGTCTTTTCGAGCTATGCGCTGCCCATAGTCATCGGAGCGCTGTCTCTTCTGGCGCTGTTTGCCTGGGAATCGCAATACCCCGTCAAACAACCCCAGCAGCTTCCCATCCAGGTCGTGCAACAAACATCCGGGGCCATCGCACCGGCAGAAGTCCTGGCCCGGTTGAAAGATCGCCCCTTCAGCCCGTTCCATGACACCCAGCTGTCAGAGGCCCCCGTCTGGTTTTCTTTCGTGGTTCCCAACGACGCCGCCAAGATACCGTTGATGCTCGAGTTTCCCTCCCGGCACGCGATGGACATCGCGTGCTGGGAGGCCGACACCCTCGGCGCGCTTGGCAACGCCAATCGGAAGGGCACGGCTGACAGCATCGCCCCCCTCAAGGCGGGTTTCGCACTGGAGCTAAGGCCGGCTTTCATGCCGGGATCCCAGGTGCTGTGTCGCAGCAGCGCCGTCGGCCCAGCCCGGCTTTCCGTCCTGAAATGGCAGGCCGCCGATTTGAAAGTTTCTGCGCTGGAGTTCCACCGCAAATCGGGGCTTCTGGATGGCGGCATTTTGATATTGGCCGGCTTTGTCCTGATCACAGCCCTGATCAACCGCAATGGTCTTTACCTTTTGTTCGCGGTTTGGCTTGTCGTGAACTTGCGGATGGCCTCGCTGTCCGCAGGCTGGGATACGCAATGGCTGGGCAACACCATACCACTGGACTGGTTGCCAAGACTTCGGGCCATGACCATCGCTTTTTACTATGTATTGACCGTGACACTTTTTAAAGTTCTATTTCGCGATGACTTGACCAAAGCGGGAACCATGTTGCCGTTCAAGTTCGTGCAATGGTCATGTTTGCCACTTTTATTGCTATCCGTTTCATTGGACTACCGGTTGTTTTTACCCGTTGTTTGGGTTTTAACCGGCCTGGGCGTTGTTGTTCTGGTGTATTACCTCATACAAATTTTGCAGAAAACAAGATCAAGGGTGGCCATGTGGTACAGCGCTTCGATCACGATTACCCTCGTTGCCAGTCTTTACGAAGTGCTCGCCGCAGCGTTGGGCATCAAAGGGCTGATTGGATCGGTCAACAGCGTCACCGCCACTTTGTCGTCAAGCTTATTGGCCGCGCTGGCAATTGCCGAACATATGCGGCTGGAACATGAACAGCGCCTGCAAGTGCAGGCCGAACTGGCCCACACCTTCGAGGCCATGCCCATTGGGCTGTTTACCCTCGACCCTCATGGCCGTTTCCTGAGCGCCAATCCGGCCTTGCTCGCCATGCTGAGCCAGAATTTGCTCAAAAACGGCGGTGCGAGCTGGCACCAGTATTTCGAAGCAGGCGGTTGGACCCGACTGCATGAAATGATGTTCAAGAAAAGCCAGATCGAGATGGAAGTCAATAGCCGAGCTCATGCCGGCAGCGTGACGCCCAAGCGCTTCCTCGTCAAGGCCACGCTGGCGCGCGACAGAATCGAAGGCTCGCTGCAGGACATCACGGAAAAATCCAGGGCCGCAACCGAGCTGGAGTTCCTGGCCAACCACGACTCACTGACCAAAATATTGAACCGGCGCGGCATCGAAAAAGCACTCAGCGA
>JAABQI010000028.1 GCA_011391545.1 Rhodoferax sp. | reverse complement strand
GGTGCAGGCTGACGACAAGAAAAAAGCCCGGCTCAACTGCATCCACCACTTGTTGAGCCAGTTCGACTACCACGAAGTTGAGCACCCGCCCATCATGCTGCCGCCGCGCGAGCGCAATGACGACTATGTGCGCCTGCCCGTGCCCAACGAAATTCTGGTGCCCGAAGTTTATTGATCGTTTGCGTCGAGGAACACAAGCATGCCAACCACCCAGCCGAATGAATCTGTCGCGCATCCGGATACGAGCAAGGACACGCCACCCGCAGCAAGCCCTGCTGCCGCCAGAAGGGCCGCGCCGGGCGCTGCCAAGGCCTCGACCAAACGCGTTGCGGCAAGCAGCAAAAAACCGATGCCATTGCCTGCGGCCAAACCAGCCGCCAGCAAGCTGCTGAAACCCAAAAAAATCAAATTGGTGCGCGACAGCTTTACGATTCCGAAGCTGGAATACCTGATGCTCGATGCCCTGAAGCTGCGCGCTGTCTCGCTGGAAAAATCCGTCAAGAAAAGTGAGCTGATCCGTGCCGGCATCAAGGCCCTGGCGGCCATGCCGGACAGCCAGTTTTTAGCCGCCGTCAAGGCCGTGACGCCAATCAAGACCAGCCACCCGGCCAAACACTGACCGTAACGGTCAGGCTTGCCGCAGGATCTCGATCACTTCGTCATCGTCCACCTGCGGAAAGTGACGGTAGAACTGGCCCACCGCCTGAAAAAAGTCGGGCGCTTCAAGGCACACCACTTCATCGGCCAACTCAGCCACTTTGGCCAGCGTCTCAGGCGGCGAAACGGGCACGGCACAAATCAGTTTGGCGGGTTTCGTGGCGCGCAAGCCATGCAGCGCGGAGATCATGGTGGCGCCAGTGGCCAGCCCGTCGTCGATCACGATCACGATGCGGCCCACCGGGCTGATGGGAGGCCTGATCGGCGTGTATTGGGCGCGACGCTGGCGAAGGGTCGCCATCTGGTCGCGCTTCTCGGTCTCGATGTAGTCGGCCGTGCCGCCATAGGCTCTTGCGTAATCGGCCAGATAAGTCCAGCCGCTCTCATCGACCGAGCCGATGGCCAACTCCGGCTGCTGCGGCGCGCGCAGCTTGCGCACCAGCACCACGTCAAGTTCAGCACCAAGCTGGTCAGCGATGATTTTGGCCATGGGAACCGCGCCGCGCGGAATCGCCAAAATAAGCGCATGCTTGCCCCGGTAGTTCTTGAGTCGGTCGGCCAACTGCTGGGCCGCATCAATGCGATCTCGAAACACGCGGCACCTCCAAAGCGTATAACTTGACTTGAATCCGGTCCAGCGCATCGGGCAAGGGCCGGGGCAAATTTATCCTGCCAACACCAGTTTCATCCAATGGAAAAATGGGAGATTGATAATTCGCAGGGCGGCAGCATTGCCTTGAGCCACGCATGTCATGCGTCGGCCGATCCAAGCTTGTGTTGCTGTCACAAGACTGTAACATTAGGTACATACACTTCCTGTTGTGGATTTGAATCAACAACCGAAAGGACTCACATGAATATGAAACGTACCCTCCTCAAGACCGTGGCAGCTGCCGCGTTTGCCTCCATGGCCATGGGCTCTGCCCTGGCTGCCGACATCACCGGCGCCGGCGCCACATTCCCGTTCCCCATCTACGCCAAGTGGGCAGAAGCTTACAAGAAAGAAACCGGCACCGGCCTGAACTACCAGTCCATCGGTTCATCGGGCGGCATTCGCCAGATCCGCGCTAAGACGGTCGCATTCGGTGCTACCGACGCGCCGGTCAAGGGTGAAGAGCTCGACAAGGATGGCATGGTGCAGTTTCCCGCCATCATTGGCGGCACCGTGCCCGTGTTCAACCTGGAAGGTTTCGGCAAAGGCGAGCTCCGCGTGACTGGCCCCGTGCTGGCCGAAATGTTCTTGGGCAAAATCAGCAAGTGGAACGACCCCAAGCTGACCGCGCTGAACCCAGGTAAGAAGCTGCCTGACATGACCATCACCATCGTGCACCGCGCCGACGGCTCTGGCACCACTTTCAACTGGACCGACTACCTGGCCACCGTCAGCAAGGAATGGCTTGACACCGTGGGCCGTGGCGCCGCCGTCAAATGGCCTGCACCCACCTCGGTGGGCGGCAAGGGCAACGAAGGTGTGGCCGCCAACGTGACCCGCACCAAGGGCGCCCTGGGTTACGTGGAATACGCTTATGCCAAGAAAAACAACATTTCGGTGATGGCGCTGCAAAACAAGGACGGCAAATTCGTGATGCCGGGCGATGAGACTTTCTCTGCCGCCGCCGCCGGTGCAGATTGGTTCAGCGTGCCTGGCATGGGTCTGTCCATCGTCAACCAGCCCGGCGCCGATGCCTACCCGGTGACCACCGCTTCCTTCATCCTGATGTACAAAGAACCTGCTGACAAAGCGCAGTCTGCTGAAGTGCTGAAGTTCTTTGACTGGGCCTTCAAAAGCGGCAAGCAATTGGCTTCCGACCTGGATTACGTTCCATTGCCAGACGTGCTGACCAAGCAGATCCGCGAGCGCGTCTTTACGCAGGTCAACACCAAGTGATTGTCCAGCGTGCCGGCTAACGCCGGCCCATGACCACCAGCACGCCACAAGCTTGCTGGTGGTTTGTTATTCTCTCTCCGTCCATTCAGGGAGCCCTAATGTCTGCAGCAGTCACCATGAACTCGACCCCTACCACCGCCTCCAACACCGACCTGCCCAGTGCTTCCATGGTGGCAGTGGCCAGGAAGCAGCGCCTGCAAGACGTCATCTTCCACCGCCTGACGCAGTTCTTTTCGCTCATGGTGCTGGTGGCGCTGGTGGGCATCATTGTTTCGCTGTTCATCAACGCATGGCCCACATTTGCCAAATTCGGTGCCCATTTCCTCTGGTACGTTGAGTGGGACATCATCAATGAAGAATTCGGTGCCGCGATTTCCATCGTCGGCACAGTCATCAGCGCCGGCATCGCCTTGATTTTGGCGGTGCCACTGGCGTTTGGTATCGCCGTGTTCCTGACCGAAACCTGCCCGGTCTGGTTGCGCCGTCCGCTGGGCACGGCCATCGAGCTGCTTGCGGCCGTGCCTTCGATCATCTACGGCATGTTTGGCCTGTTCGTGTTTGCCCCGGTTTACGCGGACTACTTGCAGGTGCCATTGCAGAGCGTGCTTGGCGGCATGCCGCTGGTGGGCTGGCTGTTTGGTGGCGCCACCAACGGTCTGGGCATTCTGGCTGCCGGCATCATTCTCGCGTTCATGGTGCTGCCTTTTGTGGCCGCCGTGATGCGCGATGTATTCGAGATCACGCCGCCCATCCTGCGCGAGTCGGCCTACGGCCTGGGCTGCACCACTTGGGAAGTGGTCGGCAAGGTGGTGCTGCCTTACACCCAAAAAGGTGTGATCGGCGGCATCATGCTGGGCCTGGGGCGCGCGCTGGGCGAAACCATGGCGGTCACTTTCGTGATTGGCAACGCCAACCGTTTGCCCACCTCGCTGTTCTCCCCCGGCACATCCATTGCCTCGGTGCTGGCCAACGAGTTTGGCGAGGCTGAAGGCTTGCACTTCAACACCTTGTTTGCCCTCGGTTTCCTGCTGTTCTGCATCACGTTCGTGGTCCTGGCGATGGCCAAGTGGCTGATCATCCGCGCCGAAAAGGCCAAGGGCAACTGAGCCTGGCCGCACCCGATCCAACAACGCCACACCACTGGGTACACCATGCAACTGAATGCCTCCCCTCTTTACCGGCGCCGCATGCGCACCAACCTCGTCGGCCTTGCGCTGTCCATGGGCGCCATGGTGCTGGGTCTCGTCGCACTGCTCTGGATTCTCTTTGTGCTGTTCTCCAATGGCATCGCGGCGCTGGAGATTAGCTTGTTCACCCAGGACACGCCTGCGCCCGGCTCTGAAGGCGGTGGTTTGCGCAACGCCATCGTCGGCAGCCTGATGATCGTCGGTCTTGCCGTGCTGGTCTCCACGCCCATCGGCATCCTGGCCGGCATTTACCTCACCGAATACGGCGACACCAGCAAGACGGCCGAATTCACCCGTTTTGTGACCGACATCATGCTGTCGGCCCCGTCCATCGTGCTGGGCCTGTTTGTCTATGCCATCGCCGTGGCCACGGTAGGCAACTTCTCTGGCTACGCAGGCAGTCTGGCGCTGGCGCTGATCGCGATTCCCGTGGTGATGCGCACCACCGAAAACATGCTGCGCCTGGTCCCCGGCAGCTTGCGCGAGGCGGCCTTTGCGCTGGGCGCACCGCGCTGGAAGGTCTCCACCCTGGTCACGCTGCGCGCAGCCAAAAGCGGCGTCATCACCGGCTTGCTTCTGGCTGTGGCGCGCATCAGCGGTGAGACGGCACCCTTGCTGTTCACCGCGCTGAACAACCAGTTCTTCAGCACCAACATGAACGCTCCCATGGCCAACCTGCCGGTGGTGATCTTCCAGTTCGCCATGAGCCCCTACGACAACTGGATTGATCTGGCCTGGGGCGGTGCGCTGCTGATCACCCTGGCCGTGCTGGCGCTCAACATCCTGGCCCGCATTTTCTTCCGCGAAAAAGTTCGCGCCTGACCTCCCTATTCGACTTTGGACATCACCATGAACGCTACTGCTCTTGCACAAGCCCCTTCCCCAACGACAGACGCGCCGAAGAAAAATGCGCTTGAAGTGCGCAAGCTCGATTTTTTCTACGGCAAATTCCAAGGCCTCAAAGACGTCAATCTGAACATTGAAGAGCACAAGGTAACCGCCTTCATTGGTCCCTCGGGCTGTGGCAAGTCAACGCTGCTGCGCACCCTGAATCGCATGTACAGCCTTTATCCAGGCCAGCGTGCCGTGGGCGAAATCAGTTTCTACGGTCAAAATATCCTGGATTCCAAGCAGGACCTGAACCTGCTGCGCGCCCGTATCGGCATGGTGTTTCAAAAGCCCACGCCGTTTCCCATGACGATCTACGACAACATCGCCTTCGGCGTCAAGCTCTACGAGAATCTGAGCAAAAACGACATGGATGACCGCGTGCAATGGGCGCTGTCCAAGGCCGCGTTGTGGAACGAAGTGAAAGACAAGCTCGGTCAAAACGGCATGAGCCTGTCGGGTGGTCAGCAGCAGCGCCTGTGCATTGCGCGCAGTGTGGCAGTCAAACCCTCGGTACTTTTGCTGGACGAGCCGACCTCGGCCCTGGACCCAATTTCCACCGGCAAGGTGGAGGAGCTGGTGCACGAGCTCAAGAGCGAGTACACGATTGTCATCGTCACGCACAACATGCAGCAGGCTGCGCGTTGCAGCGACTACACCGCCTACATGTACCTGGGCGAACTGATCGAATTCGGTGCCACCGAGCAAATCTTCTTGAAACCGACCCGCCAGGAAACCGAGGACTACATCACCGGCCGCTTCGGTTGATCAAGAGCAAGAACCATGTCAGATAAACATCTGTCCTCACAATTTGACGCCGAACTCACATCCGTTTCTGCACTGGTCATGGAACTCGGTGGCCTGGTTGAATCGCAAGTGCGCCAAGCCATTTACGCCCTGGCGCACCTCAACGGGGAAGTCGCCAGCCAGGTGATGGCAAGCGAGGCCACGGTCAATGCGATGGAAGTGGACATCGACCGTGAGATCTCCAGCATCATTGCCTTGCGTCAGCCAACGGCGCGTGACCTGCGTCTGCTGATTGCCCTGTCCAAAACCACCGCCAACCTGGAGCGGGTCGGCGATGAGGCTGAGAAAATCGGCCGCATGGTGCAGTCCATCATCAGCAGCGGCGCGCCACGGTCTTTGCCGTCACTGGAGCTGCGGGTTGCAGCCGACCTGGCTTCCGGCTTGTTGAGAAAAGCGCTGGACGCCTTTGCCCGGCTGGACAGCACCGCGGCACTGTCCATCCTCAAAGAGGACGCCCAGATTGACCAGGAGTTCGACGGCTTCGTGCGCAAACTCATCACCTACATGATGGAAGATCCCAGGATGATTTCCCCAAGTCTGGATTTGCTGTTTGTGGCCAAGGCGATCGAACGGGTTGGCGACCATGCGAAGAATATTGCGGAGTTTGTCATCTATGTGGCCAAGGGTGAGGACATCCGCCACGCCAGCCGGGAAAAGCTTGAAACAGGCGGAAACTGAGAGGCACTCCCTCGATCCTGGTGGTGCAAGGTGAGCCATCAAAGCCGAGGCTAAAAACTGGCCCGGCCGCCTTTTTCAGGGTGGCAAGCTGCTTTCAGTTTGCTGCAACACCTTGACCACTTCGCCGTCGCCAACCTGATCGAAGCACTGGTAAAACTGCCCCACGGCCTTGAAAATCGGCGTCGCCTGCGGACACACGCTTAAACAGGCAGACCGATGCCTGCATTCACTGCATTTTTTTGACGGGACGGCAGTCAAAACAAAAAAACATCAAAGCGTTCAGATAGCGTTGGATGCTGCCCTTGCTGCGCGCCTTGTGTTTGCCGCATTTGATGCAACTGCGCGTTTCTCCAGGCGCTCCCATGGCTTGAATTGGCGAGCTCTTTTCCTTGACCAGATAGCGAAGACCTGAGGCAGAAATTTGTGTCAGTTCGTTGTTGTGCATGGGGCTTTGATGTGGGTCTTGAAGTTGGAGAGATGAGCCATTGTGCTCAGCCTCCGTTTCAGTGATGTGACAACAGATTCAGTTGACATCAGCCACAACGCGGCGCTGTGGCAGGAACTCGGTTCGCTCATGCTGAATACTTTTTAGCTGAGTTGCACTGCTTTAATGCTGCTGTCACATGACTCATCTTCAATGGCATGAAGGCTGATAACAACTTTCGTGTACGTGGCAGTTGCAGAGCGCTGGGACAACTTTTCTTTGGCGTTTGTTGCCAGCAAACTATTTTCTTCAGGTCAGCCTCACCAGGAAACAAGTCCGTCATGAATCCAATCTGCTCGTTGTTGCTTTTGTCCCTGCTTTTGCCAATGAATAGCCACGCGCGGGATTTACAACCCTGTGCGGCATCGATCAGCGAACTGAGGAACTTGCTTGACGACCAGACCTTCCCGCTGAAATGGGAAGAGACCACCATGAATGATGGGAAACCATTGCTGGTGTCCATCTTTGAAAAAAACGGCGCTCTTTCCGTGGAGTTCATCAAAACCCGGCAAGGACTTTGGGCGCAGAGCTTTGGCGTTGTCTGCAAAACAGATGTTGTTCTGGAGATCAGGTTTACCAAGGAGCAGATTCATTTTGGACCCGCAGCCGGATGGATTTTGCGATCGGCCTTGGGAAACGGCGGCAAATTTACACTGACCCGGCTTGAGCCGAAAAAGCTCCGCATTGCGACAACCGGATGGACTGGAGTTTTTAACCAAAGCGACAAATAACTGTAATAACAATGACTTACTGCCGTGCGAAGCTGTGGGCATGGAAAAAACAGAAATCGGAAATTGCATTAAGTTCAAAGGCCGTGTGTCTGCTGTTACCGGCAAAGCAGCAACATGACTGCGCTGCAAGTCCGCTCGATCTTCCTGTCTGACATACACCTCGGCACCAAGGCTTGCCAGGCCCACCACCTACTGGAATTTCTCAAGGAATATTCTGCTGAGCATGTCTTTCTACTCGGTGACATCGTTGACCTGTGGGCCATGAATCGCGGCGGCGTGCACTGGTCTCCTGCACAAAATACCTTCGTGCAAAAAATGCTTCGCCGTGCGCGCCATGGGGAGAAGGTCATTTTCATCCCCGGCAACCATGACGAGGCAATCCGTGAGTACGTCGGTGTTTCGTTTGGCGACATCATGGTGGAGCATGACTACATTCACACGGCCGCAGATGGGCGACGCTATTTGT
>JAABQI010000027.1 GCA_011391545.1 Rhodoferax sp. | reverse complement strand
CAAATGTGTGGTGTAGTGCTCATCGCAGCCTGGCCTATATAGGTTCCAGAAGGCTTCGCGGGTTAATACTTCAACGGCGAGGTGGTCGGCGTCGTTTTCAGGCCTGATTGTTATTTTCAAAGCGTTACTCCCCTGACTGAAGATGGCGTTACTGCCTGTTGAATGTTCATTTCTGATGATGGTGTTGATGTCTACATCCAGTGTATGCAACCAAAGGCAGTTTTTGGGAAACGAAAGTTCACCGGTTGCTTTACGGCAATCAACTTTGATAGTTGTCGTTCGCATAGCGACCCTGAGCCGCCGTTCGGGTTTTCCGTCCCGCCGGCCGCAATGCCGAATCGTAATTCGGGTGAGCAGCGGGACCTGCCCTTTATCAAGGTCAGCTTGCTGGCTGCCTAATTTCAATGATTGCCAAATATTGATGCCACCACCCCAACCGTTGGCAAAGTAATCTGGAGGCAGCACCCAGAAAACGGGCAATCCCTGCTTTGTCTTGAAAGAGTAAAGAACTGGTCTATTGTGAAACTGCCCGGCGCCGAAAGTACCCATGTCTTTAGCATGGGGTTTGTCGAAGCGCACAATGAAATAATCGCGTTCAGAAGTTGGCACAACGGCTGATCAGCTTCTCATTTAGCAATGGACACTCATCAGAATGAAATGGCCCTCCATCGATCAACTGTCAGAGATGACACCCCTGCCAGAGGGCTATCGCTACGATTGGCTCAAACGCTCTGAAATTCCTGCACTGATTGCCTGCGTCGAGCGTTGGCATCCGGATATTGCTGTTGGTGGGGGAAGCTGCTATCTGAGGGAAGACTTTTACAGCGACCATGTGTTTCTTGAAGGCGAGGGCGAGAAGAATATCATCGTCGGATTGTTCAAGTGCTCTGACGAACTTGCCGGCATGTGGTCTTTGGAGCAAGAGCCGGATGCGCTCACGCTTTACAGTCGATTGATCATTGTTGCGCCGGAACACCGTAGCGCGAAGCTCGCCTCTAAGGCGCTGCCGCTGGTGGAGTTAGTCGGTCGGGCGATGGGCGCAGAGTTCCTTTATGGGGCAGCGACCCTGAAAATCCCTCACATGCAACACGCGCTTGAAACTGGGGGGTGGCAGTTGATCGGCTTTACCTCTGGCTATGACCGCGAACAAGTGGCACCCGGCGTCGTGAAGCGCGTGTTCGAGGGGGTGTTTACCAAGGTATTGGTGCCGGAAGAGGATTTGGTTAGGCCAAACCCGGAGAACCTGACGCCACGCGCCAGGGCATTGTTTAACGTGTTGTTCCCTAAGAAGCCAGTAGTCGATGCCCAGTCCACCTTGGGGAGCGAACAATGAAATGGCCCACCACTGACGAATTGCGGGCGCATGTGCAGTTGCCTGAGGGTTACCAGTTCGAACGCTTTGACCGCACTCACATCGCACCCCTGATTGCGAGCATCAAGCTGTGGCATCCGGATATTTCGGTGGGCGTCAACAGCGGCTATTTGCGCGAAGACTATTATCAAAATCGGATTTATTTCGAGGGCGAGGTCGAGCGCGACATCTGGGTTTCATTGATCATGTTCAAGGGTGAACTCGTAGGTGTCTGGTCGGTTGAGCGGGAAGTGGATTCGCTCGCCCTCTTTGGTCGGCTTGTCATCGTTGCACCAGCACATCGCGGGGCTAACCTGACAAGATTGATCCTCATTGCAGCCGAAATCATTGGACGAGATATGGGGGCCGCTTTCATGTATGTGATGGCGACGCTCAAGATTCCCCATGCCCAGCGCGCGCTTGAAGCTGCTGGCTACCAGTTGTTGGGATTTTTTCCCGGCTACGACCGCGAAGAGGTTTCCCCAGGCGTGGTGAAACGCGTTTATCAGGCGGTGTATGCCAAGTTGCTGGTGTCCCCTGAGGAAGTGCTGTTCCCCGACCCGAAGAATATGACACCAAAGACGAAGGCGCTGTTTGAATTGTTGTTTGGCGATGCTCCGGACGCGATCCCATGAGAAGCGGCCATCGCCGCACTTGTATCCGGCGCTTCACTATGCGGCCGTGAAGCGGAACCTGCCCAAACAGAGGAGCTAACAAATATGTCGATAGCTATCCACACCGCGAAAAATATAGATTCAGAGCGCGTGTTGGCTACTGCTGTCCTCTCGTTCTCAACTGACCCTTTCGTGCGGTGGGCGGCAGCGGATCCGTACCATTACTTAACGCACTACCCGGCCTTGGTCAGACCGTTTTTAGCCCAGGCCCTGAGAAATCGAACAGCTTACTATTCCCAAGCGTTCTCTGGCGTTGCACTTTGGCTGCCACCTGGGGTCAGCGTTGATGAGCAAGCTGTCGCGGCGGCGGTAAAACTTCTCGCACCAGCGTCTTTGCAAGGAGAGGCATTTGCGATCCTGGAACAAATGAGTAGTTATCACCCAACTCAACCGCACTGGTACCTGCCGTTGATGGGCGTTGAACCGCGGCACCAGGGCCAAGGTCTGGGGTCGGGTCTGCTGAAGCATGCTCTTATTGCCTGTGATAGCGGCAATCAACTTGCCTACCTTGAGGCTTCAAGTCATCAGAATCTGGCTCTCTATGAGAGACATGGCTTTGGCGTTATCGGTACCATTCAGGTCGGTAGTTCGCCGCCGATTTTCCCAATGCTGCGCGAGCCAAATTACAAGCAAAAGCCGATCACGTAGCGATCAAAGGGTGACGGCTAACGGGCGATCAGTTTCGAAAATTGAAAGACCGAAATGGTCTGTAGCCGGTAAAGAACTGGAAAACTGTACGACGCACCCATCATGGTCAAGATCAGACCCGTTGGAGCCGTTCACGGCGGGCAGCTTTCCGGCTGTCCAATTCAACCCCAGTCAGAAACCGTTCGTGGCATCTGACGACGTGCTCAAGCCGGTCAGCAACTAAAGAGACAAGCGGACACGCGGCGAAAACAGGGGTGAACGCGACTCGGCCTCCATCGGGCAAGCCGACAACAATGCGGCGACCCTCCTTGAAAGACCTGCCTACCGTGAACTGCTGACTGGACCTCGGTGGCCAATGGACAAATGCCGGACTGGAACATAGACAGTTGCGTACATCAGTTGTCGCCATGGGACCAGTAGGTCGTGACCTGGAAGTTGCGTCATAAATTGATATGGGCCGTTTGTCGCCCTTTGGAGGGCAGCATTCGATGTTCGTTTGGGCTCTTTCTGAGTGACTGTTTGGCTGCCCTGGTCTGCCGGTGCTGCCCGCCGCTACAAATCTCAGCGCTGTGTACTTTAGCGTACAGACGGTCGCTTCAGCCAACCATGGCGACATGTGGTTATATATGTGTCTATACTTTCAAATGATCTCGCACACCACCGCCACACCGACCACCCCCTGGGGCTCGGGCCCCTACAGCACGAAACGCCATGGGACCACCCTGACCACCTGCGACAGCGAGCCGGTGCAAACGCCAGGCTGCATCCAGGCACACGGGGCCATGCTGGTGCTGCGCCTGGGCGACCTGCAGATCCTGCAGGCCAGCGACAACACGCTGCAGCACTTGGGTGTGCCCGCCGCACAGCTGCTGGGCCAGCCCGTGCAAAGTCTGGTGGGTGAGGCCGCCGTGGCGCGGCTGCGGGAGCTGCTGGCCCACGAGGCCCCAGGCATGGGCCCGGTCTACGCTTTCACCCTGCCGGCACGCGCCGATGCCGTGGCGCTGGACGCCTGCGTGCACAGCAGTTCAGGCGTGGCGGTGCTGGAATTTGAAGCCACCGGGCGCGACCAGACGCCGCCCGACGGCAACTTTTTCATGTTGGTGAAGTCGGCGGTGGCTCGCCTGCACGGCGCCACCGATGTACAGAGCTTTTGCCAGCAGGTCACCGAAGAAGTGCGCGCCCTGACCGGGCTGGACCGGGTGATGGCCTACCGCTTCCATGCGGATCAGCACGGCGAAGTGATTGCTGAGAGCCGGCGCGAGGGCTTGGAGTCCTGGCTCGGGCTGCATTACCCGGCCAGCGACATCCCGGTGCAGGCGCGGGCCATCTACAAGGCTCTGTGGATCCGCCCTCTGCCCGATGCGGCCGGCGAACTGGTGGAGTTGTTGCCATTGGCCAACCCGGACACCGGCCTGGCGCTCGACATGACCCATTGCAGCTTGCGCGGCGCCTCGGTGATGTACACCGAGTACCTGGCCAACATGGGTGCAGCCGCATCACTGACCATGCCGATCCTGCGCGACGGCGAACTCTGGGGCCTGATTGCCTGCCAGCACAACACACCCACGCAGTTTCCCTACCCAGTGCGCGCGGCCTGCGAGCTGCTGGCCCAGGTTGTGTCACTCCAGCTCAAGTCCGCCGAACACGCGCAGCAGCTGGCCTATCGCCTGAAGATGGAAGATGTGCATCAGCAGTTGCTGGCCCGTGCGGCCCGCGACGGTGAGCTGCTGGCGCTGACGGCCCATCAGCCTTCGCTGCTCAATGCCATCGACTGCAGCGGCGCCGCGCTTTATCACCAGGAGCGCTGGCACTGCGTGGGCCAAGTGCCCGAGGTGGCCCAGCTCGACGAGTTGGCCCAATGGCTGCACCAGCAGAGCACGTTTGACTCGGCAACCCGACCGGTGTTTGTCACCGACACGCTGGCCAGCCTGTGCCCGACCGCCACCGGGCTGGAAGCCATCGCCAGCGGCCTGCTGGCGGTGCCTTTGTCGCGCCAGCGGCGCGGCCTGCTGCTGTGGTTTCGGCCGCAGACGATCCAGACCATTCAGTGGGCGGGCAAGCCGGACGACAAGCCGCAACCGACCGGCCCGCACGGCGCGCGGCTGACACCGCGCGCGTCTTTCGCCCTGTTCACCGAGTCGGTGCGGGGATGCTCGCTGCCCTGGGACGACATTGAGGTGGACGCTGCGCTGCGCCTGCGCCACCTGGTGCTGGAATGGGTCATCACCCGTGGCGAGCGACTGGCCGACCTGAACACCGAGCTGACCCGCAGCAACGAGGAGCTCGATGCCTTTGCCTATGTCGCCTCACACGACCTCAAGGAACCCCTGCGCGGCATCCACCGCTATGCCCACCAGCTGCTGGAAAACGCCTCCGACAGCGAAGACCGCCAGCGCATCAGCAGCATGATGCGGCTGACGTTGCGCATGGACAGCCTGCTCGACTCGCTGCTGCACTTCTCGCGGGTGGGCCGGCTGGAGCTGGAGCCCGAAACCATGGACCTGAACCAGGTGCTCGAAGAGGCACTGGAGATGGTCGGCGCGCGCCGCCCGGGCAGCGCCTGCAGCATCGCCATCCCGCGGGCGCTGCCAACGCTGGGCTGCGACCCCCTGCGCGTGCGTGAGGTCTACAGCAACCTGCTGTCCAACGCGCTGAAGTACCGGCGCGGCGCGCAGGCCCACATCGAGGTGGGTTATATCGACGCGCATGAAAACGCCTTGCGCCCCAATGCGCCCGCAGAGACCGCCGGGCAACTTCTGCTTTATGTGAAGGACTTGGGCATTGGCATCGAAGAGCGGCATTACGAGCAGGTGTTTCGCCTGTTCAAGCGCCTGCATGGGCGCGACGATTTCGGCGGCGGCGTTGGCGCCGGGCTGACCATCGTGCAAAAACTGGTGCAGCGCCATGGCGGGCGGGTCTGGCTGGACTCCACTGTGGGCCAGGGCAGCTGCTTTTACTTCACCCTGCCCAGCCTGCCGGTTCCCGCCTGACATGCGCACGCGCTCGATCCTGGTGCTGGAGGATTCCGACGAGGACTTTGCCACCGTGCAGGACGCGGCCCGCCTGGCCGGGCTACCCCACCCCATCGTGCGCGCCTGCGCCGCAGGCGAGTGCCTGCGCCTGTTGCGCGGCGAGCTGCAGGGGCGCGCGGCCGCGCCACTATTGGTGCTGCTGGATCTGAACACGCCGGGCGACGACGGCCGCGAGGCATTGCGCGCCATCCGCCAGGACGAGGCCCTCAAGACCCTGCCGCTGGTGGTTCTGAGCGCCTCGGCCAACCCACGCGACCTGCGGTTTTGTTACGCTGCCGGCGCCAATGCCTACCATGTCAAGCCGGTGGCGCACGCCCTGCATTTGCAGTTGCTGCAGCAGATATTTGCCTACTGGCTGGGCTGCGTCACGCTGCCCGCCTGAACCCCCGAGCCATCTCCCCATGTCAAGAACACCCCTGCATATCCTGCTGATTGAGGACGACGCAGATGACTGCGCTGACATGCGCCAGATGTTGCTGCAAACCGGCCGGCGCCGCTACGCCTTCAGCGAGGCGCGTCTCGGCGCAGCGGGCGTGCGCCTGGTGTTTGAGCCGGAACACGGCCCGGTGGACTGCGTGCTGCTGGACTACGGCCTGCCCGACATGGATGCGCTGGAAGTTCTGGCCGCCCTGCGCCAAGGCAGCGACATGCCGCCCTGCCCGGTGGTGGTGATCACCGGCGCACTGATCGACGAGGGCCAGCGGCTGTTGGCCGCCGGCGCCCAGGATTACATCGGCAAGCGCTGGGCCAGCGCCGAGAGTCTGACGCGGGCCATCGAAAACGCCATCGACCGCTTTGCGCTGCAGCGCGAGCGCAAGCGCATCGAGCAGGCACTGTTCATCGCCAAGGCCGAGGCTGAAGCGGCCAACCAGGCCAAGTCCGAATTCCTGCTGAGCATGAGCCATGAGCTGCGCTCACCGCTCAACGTCATTCTGGGCTTCACCCAGCTGATCGAGAATGGCACGCCGACGCCCACGCCGGGGCAACAAAAGAGCATCAAACAGGTGTTGCATGCCGGCTGGTACCTGTTGGACCTGATCAATGAAGTGCTCGAACTGTCGACCATTGAGTCCGGCAACATGCGGCTGGCCATGCAAACGGTGTGCCTGAATGAGGTACTGGACGAGTGCCATGCCATGATCCAGGCTCAAGCACAGGAGCGTGGCCTGGTGCTTGTGTTTCCCCATTTTGAAGAAGCTTTTCTGGTGGATGCCGACCCCATGCGAACCAAGCAGGTCTTGCTGAACCTGTTGAGCAACGCTGTCAAATACAACCGCAACGCCGGCCGCATTGAGGTGCGCTGCAGCGCCACACCCGGGCACCCGGTGCGTGTGAGCGTTCAGGACACCGGTCAGGGGCTGTCGGCCGAGCAGCTGACCCAGCTTTTTGAGCCCTTCAATCGCCTGGGTCAGGAATCCGGCACCACGGCAGGTACCGGTGTGGGGCTGGTCATCAGCAAGCGGCTGGTTGAACTGATGGGCGGACGCATCGGCGTGGAAAGCACGGTGGGCGTGGGCAGTACCTTCTGGTTCGAGCTTCAGGCGGCACCGCCGCTGGTGGACGCCGATGAAACTGCCCTACACAGTGCGCTGTGAGGCTACAAAACCGATGACCCGAACCAGCCCCAAATTGCACTCGCAGAAGCCTCCCCATGTTGAAACACGCGCCAGTGTTTGTGAGGAGCTCAGGCAAGCGACCCATGCAGCGCACGTTCGCATCCACCGCCACCCCTATTTGTCGGGTCTGCTCAAGGCCGGCTACCCGTTGGCAAAATACCAGGCTCTGCTGGCCATGTACACGGCGCTTTACGCGGCGATTGAGGCGCAGATCGAGTCTTTCATCGCTTGCGACGACGTGCCTTTCGTGTACTTCAATCGCCGCAAGACCCAATGGCTGCAGGATGACATGGCTCACTTCGGCTTGAACTTGCACGAACCACCGTGGCAGCCGCCAGCATTGCCGGCACTGCGGGGCCTGAATGATCTCGGCGCCTTGATTGGCACCTTGTACGTGATCGAGGGTGCGACTCTGGGTGGTGAAGTCATTTCGCGCCATTTGCACGAGCACCTTGAACTGGGGCCTGGCAGCGGTGCCCGCTTCTTCAACGGCTACGGGGATGCGGTGGTGACCCGAAATAACTGGCAAATGTTTTGTGGTTTCGCCAACTCCATTGATACCCAAAAGAACCAGCGAGCATCGGCAAAGTTGTCCGCCATCCATCTTTTTGAACTCATTGAAAGCCAGTTGAATGCCTTGCATGCTGGAATCCAGCAGCTGAACTTCTGTCACCAATGACCGGTTCCGAGTGGATAATTTGAACTTCTTTATGACCGGAATCGCTGCGTAGCGGGTTTACGATTTTCCCCATACCTGACGCTCAGTTTTGAAAGTCGGGTTCAGAGAAAGTTGTCTGGCTTCAGTAG
>JAABQI010000026.1 GCA_011391545.1 Rhodoferax sp. | reverse complement strand
GCTGTGGTTGCTGATCCTGCACGGCATCATCCTGCGTTTTCGGCCGGCCAAATCCGGCGCCAAGTATGCCAGTGTCTGGCTGCCGGAGGGCTCGCCGCTCAAAATCTGGACCGAAAAACAGGCCAAGATGCTGCACGGCTGGCTGGGCCAGCGCGGCCACCACGTGCAGGTGCGCTACGCCATGCGTTATGGCAGCACGTCGATCGCGTCACAGCTCGACCAGCTCAAGGCCGAGGGCACCACGCGCGTGCTGATCGTGCCGGCCTACCCGCAGTACTCGGCCACCACCACCGCCAGCCTGTTCGATGCGGTTTACGACTGGGCTGGCAAGGTGCGCAACATTCCGGAGCTGCGCTTCATCAACCATTACCACGACGACGCCCGCTACATTGCCGCGCTGGCCGGCCGGGTCAAGCACCATTGGCAAGACCATGGCCGCCCCGATGTGCTGCTGATGAGTTTTCACGGTGTGCCCGAGCGCACGCTGCACCTGGGCGACCCCTACCATTGCGAATGCTTCAAGACCGCGCGCCTGCTGGCCGAGCACCTGGGCCTGTCCAAAGACCAGTACAAGGTGAGCTTCCAGTCGCGCCTGGGCCGTGCCAAATGGCTGGAGCCCTACACCGAGCCGACCCTGATCGAAATGGGCAAGGCCGGTGTCAAACGGGTGGATGTGGTGTGCCCGGCCTTCACCAGCGACTGCCTTGAAACGCTGGAAGAAATCAACATGGAGGCGCGCGAGGCATTTATGCACGCCGGCGGCAAGGAGTTTCATTACATTCCCTGCCTCAACGACGACCCCGCCTGGATCACCGCCTTGAGCGAGATCACCCAGCAGCACCTGCAGGGCTGGCCGACCCAGACGCCACCCGATGCCGCCGCGCTGGCCACCTCCAGAGCGGCCGCGCTGGCGCTGGGCGCAAAACAATGATGCGAACATCGTTACATTTTTTCAGGTACCCATCTCCGCGTTTTTGAGTTTTAATGGCAGCTCACTCAAGAATTGCCACCCGAACCGAAGCCGCATGAACGACCCGACCCGTCCGACCCTGCTGATTGTTGACGATGCGCCAGAAAATCTTTTCGTCCTGAGCGAATTGCTGCAGCCGCTGTACCGGGTGCTGGCCGCCAACAACGGCGAGCGCGGCGTGCAAATTGCCACCTCCGACCCGCGCCCCGATCTGATCCTGCTCGACGTGATGATGCCGGGCATGAACGGCTACCAGGTTTTGCAGGCACTGCAAGCCGATGCGCTCAGCGCCAACATTCCGGTGATCTTTTTGACGGCGCTTTCCAGCCCGCGCGAAGAAGAGCGGGGCCTGGGCATGGGCGCGGTGGACTACATCACCAAACCCATCACGCCAGCCATCGTGCTGGCACGCGTGCGCACGCAGTTGCAGGCCAAGCAGGCGCGTGACTGGCTGCAGGACCAAAACGCCACACTCGAGGCGGAAGTGGCCCGGCGCATGGCCGAGAACGATCTCATCCAGCAGGTCAGCATTCGTGCGCTGGCGCATCTGGCCGAAACGCGCGACCCCGAAACCGGCAAGCATCTGGCGCGCACCCAGGGCTACATGGCGCTGCTGGCTGACCTGCTCAAGGACCACCCGCGCTTTCAGCCATTCCTCACACCGCGTTGCATCCACCTGTTGACGCGCTCGACGCCCATGCACGACATCGGCAAGGTGGGGATTCCCGACCACATTCTGAACAACCCCGGCAAGCTCACGGCCACGGAGTGGACCATCATGCAAACCCATGCCAAACTGGGCAGCGACGCGATCGAGATGGCCGAACGGGACATTGAAAAACCGCTTGAATTTTTGACCCTGGCCAAGGAAATTGCCCATTGGCACCACGAAAAATGGGACGGCTCGGGTTACCCTGACCGCTTGGCGGGCGATGCCATCCCGGTCGCTGCGCGCCTGATGGCGGTGGTCGATGTGTTCGACGCCCTGATCTCGGCACGGGTGTACAAACCGGCGTTTTCTTTTGACGAAGCCCGGGGCATCATGGCCGAGCAGCGTGGCAAGCATTTTGACCCGGACATTGTTGATACTTTTCTGGCCAATTTCGATGCATTCGTCGCCATCGCCTTGCAGCATCGTGACGATGCCGTCATCAGCGCCTGAACACCGCCAATGGCTCCCTGCATGCCGCCATGACTCCTTCTGTGCCGCCAAGGTCTGCGAGCCAAGCCCGGGTCGAACTGACACCGAACCAGGTGGCGCTCAAGATCACCCTGAGTTACGCCGCCTTTGCGGTTTTGTGGATCGTCTTTTCTGACCAATTCCTGGGCTGGCTGGTCCAGGATCCGGCCGAACTTGTCAGGTTCAGCACCTACAAGGGCGGCATTTTTGTGCTGCTCACGACCACTTGGCTGTTTGTGCTGAGCCAACGCTGGCTACAGCAGTCAACGGCGGCCCTGCTGCGCGAGCAAAGCACCATCGCGAAACTGGCGCGGCGCGCCCAGGCGCTGATCGATTTGCCCACTGCCGCCGAAACCATGGACGAGCGCAGCTTCATGCAGCATGGCCTGGGCGTGGCCGAACAGCTCACGGGCAGCCAGATCGGCTTCATCCACTTTGTCAACGAAGACCAGGAAACCATCGAACTGGTGACCTGGTCGAGCGCCACATTTGCGCACTACTGCACCGCCGCTTTCGACAGCCATTACCCCATCAGCCAGGCCGGCATATGGGCCGACGCGCTGCGCCAAAAAAACACGGTGGTGTTCAACGACTATGCCCATGCCAGCGGCAAACACGGCCTGCCCGAAGGCCACGCACGTCTGGACCGCCTGATCAGCGTGCCTGTGTTGGAGGGCGGCCTGGTGCGCATGATGGCCGGTGTCGGCAACAAGCCAACGCTTTACACCGGCACCGACTCCGAGACCGTGCGCCTGATCGCCGAGGCCATCTGGCGCATCGTGCGCCAGCGCCGCGCCGACACCGCCTTGCGGCACAGCGAAGAGCAATATCGCCTGCTGGCAGACAACGTTACCGACGTCATCTGGACCGTGAACCTCGAGGGCCGCTTTAGCTACATCAGTCGATCGGTTGAAAAGCTCCTGGGCTTCACCCAGACCGAAATCATGCAGCAGTCGCCGGCGCAAGCGCTTGGTACAGCCGACCTGCCTGTGGAGGCCGATCATCTCAGCCAATCCATCGCGGCCATGGCTCAGGGCTTGCCGTTCGTCGAGTTCCGGGGTGAAGTCGAACAAGCCCGCAAGGACGGCTCCACGGTCTGGACCGAGGACAGGATCAGCAGCCTGCGCAATGCTGCCGGTGATGTCATCGGTCTGCTTGGCGTGACCCGCGACATCAGCGCGCAAAAGCTGGCGCAGGCCAAACTTCAGCGCCTCAGCCAACTCTACGCAGCCCTGGGCCTGACCAATGAAGCGGTGGTGCGAATCAAGGACGAGCGTCAACTGATGCAGGAAATTTGCCGCATCGCGGTGGTGTTCGGTGGACTGAAAATGGCCTGGATCGGATTGATCGACGACACCGGGGATCGACTCCAATGCGCCGCCTCCTACGGCGACCAGATGAACTATCTGGACAAGATCTACGTGCTTTTGCACAAAGACAACCCCTCTGCCCAAGGGCCGAGCGCCATTGCCGTGAACACACGCCAGCCGGTCTGGTGCCAGGACTACATGCAGGACCAGCGCACCGAGGCCTGGCACGCGCGCGCCCGTATCGTCGGCTGGGCCAGTTCGGCCGCCTTGCCGCTGTACCGGCGGGGTCAAACCATCGGCGCGCTGAACTTCTTTTCGGAGGAAGTGAATGCCTTTGATGGCGATGTGCAAAATCTCTTCGAAGAAATTGCGCGCGATCTCAGCTTTGCCCTGGATTTGTTCGTCCAGGATGCCGCGCGCGCAGCCACCGAGCGGCAACTGCACAAGCTCTCGCAAGCCGTGGCACAAAGCCCCGAGAGCATCGTCATCACCAATCTGAACGCTGAAATTGAATACGTGAACGAGGCGTTCATACAGTCCACTGGCTATACCTCCGAGGAAGCGCTGGGGCAAAACCCGAAGATCCTGCATTCCGGCAAAACGCCCAAACGCACTTATGACGATTTGTGGGCGGCCATGAAGCAGGGCAACATGTGGAAAGGCGAGTTTTACAACAAGCGCAAGGACGGCAGCGAATACGTCGAATTTGCCATCATCACCCCGCTGCGCCAGCCTGATGGCAGCATCAGCCATTACGTCGCGGTCAAGGAAGACATCACCGAGAAAAAGAACATCGGCATCGAACTCGACGGCTACCGCCACCACCTCGAAGAGCTGGTGGCCCAGCGCACGCGGGAGCTGACCCAGGCGCGCGCCGAGGCCGAGGCGGCCAGCCGGGCCAAAAGCGCCTTTCTGGCCAACATGAGCCACGAAATCCGCACCCCCATGAACGCCATCATGGGCCTGAACCACTTGCTGCGCAGCAGCGGCAGCGACAACCCGGCGCAACTCGACAAGATCAACAAGATCGACAGCGCCAGCCGCCATCTGTTGAGCATCATCAACGACGTGCTCGACATCTCCAAAATCGAAGCCGGAAAAATCACGCTGGAAAGCCACCAGTTCCAGATCACCGAGGTGGTCGGCAATGTGCAGACCCTGATCGAACCCGACGCGCTGGACAAGGGGCTGGCGCTGCAGGTCGGCGGCGACGCCCTGGCGCTGTGGGTCCAGGCCGACGCCACCCGGCTGCGCCAGGCGCTGCTCAACCTGGCCAGCAATGCCATCAAATTCACCCCGAAAGGCAGCGTCAGCATCGACGTCAGCCAGATCAGCCATGAGGGCGCGCAGGCCACCCTGCGCTTTGCAGTGACCGACACCGGCATTGGCATGGACGAGGCCACCGTGAGCCGCCTGTTCCAGAATTTCGAGCAGGGCGATGCCTCCACCACCCGCCGATATGGCGGCACCGGCCTGGGCCTGGCCATTACCCGCAGCCTGGCGCAACTCATGGGCGGCGATGCCGGCGTGCGCAGCGTGCCGGGCCAGGGCAGCACGTTCTGGTTCACCGCCAGGGTCACGCTCAGCCAAAGCCCGGAGCTGCGACTCACCTTGCCATCGGTCACCGATGCCAGGCAACAACTGCTGGCACTGCACACCGGCCAGCGGGTCTTGCTGGCCGACGACAACCCCCTGAATCTTGAAGTGGCGCAAGAAATGCTCATGCAGGCCGGCCTGCAGGTCACCACCGCCAGCAATGGCCAGCGGGTGCTGGACCTGGTGCACAGTCAGCCTGATGGGTATGACCTGATCCTGATGGACCTGCAAATGCCGCTGATGAACGGCCTGCAGGCTACGCGCGCGCTGCGCGAACTGCCCGAGGGGCAAGCGCTGCCGATCATTGCGCTCTCGGGCAACACCTTTGCCTCCGACCGCGAGTTGGCCCGCGCGGCAGGCATGAACGACTTTGTGGCCAAACCGATTGTGCCGGAGGCCTTGTACGCCAGTCTGCTGACATGGTTGCCGCAGGACAGCGCCAGCACAGTCCCGCTCGGCCAGCCAGGCGATGCCGTGGATGTGCCGGCACAACCCGTGGTCTTGCCGGATGCGCGCCTGATGCAAACCGTGCTGGCTCAGCTTGAAGCGCTGTTGCGCCGCAGCGATGCGGCAGCCTTGTCGCTGTTTCAGCAGCATGCGCCGGCACTGGCGCTGGTGCTCGGCGAAGACTTCAGGCCACTGGCCAACCAGTTGCAAAAGTTTGCCTTTGACGAGGCCTACCGCAGCCTGCGGCGCATTGTCAGATCAAGCCCGACTTGAGCAGGGTGGCGCGCAGCGCGGCCAGGTCGTCGCTGACAAATTTTTCAAAGACTTCACCACTGAGCAGTGCCGGTGTCCAGCGGTTTTTGACCAGCGCCTGGGCCCAGGCCTGTGACCGGGTGGCCCTGACCACCTTGTCGGTCAAGGCGGCGCGCTGCGCCTGGCTAATGCCGGGCGCGCCATAGACGCCGCGCCAGTTGTCGATTTCAACCGGCATGCCCAGTTCGGTGAGCGTGGGCACCGACGCCAGGCCTGGCAGGCGTTGCCGGGCGGTGACCGCCACAGCGCGCATTTTGCCGGCCTCAATGTAGGGCGCAAATTCGCTGTAGCCGCTGCCGCCCAGCGTCACATAGCCGCCCAGAATGGCAGCCGCCGCCTCGCCGCCGCCGCGAAACGCCACGTAGTTGACGCGCGCCGGGTTCACCCCCACAGCGCGCGCCATCAGGGCTGCGGCAATGTGCTCGGTGGCGCCGCGCGAGCCGCCACCCCACTTGACGCTGCCCGGGTCCTTTTTAAGCTGGGCCAGCACCTCGGTCAGGCTTTTGAACGGCGAATCGGCGGGCAGCACGAACACGTTGTATTCGCTGGTGAGCCGGGCAATCGGCGTGGCGGCGGTGATCGAGACCGGTGGCTTGCCGGTGATGATGCCGCCCAGCATCACCGCGCCCATCACCAGCAGCGCATTCGGGTCGCCCCGGCTGGCGCTGACGAACTGCGCCAGGCCCAGTGTGCCGGCAGCACCGCCCTTGTTTTCAAAGACCACCTGGTCAAAGGCGCGCGCAGCCAGCAGCGCCTGGCCCAGGGCGCGGCCAGTCGAGTCCCAGCCGCCGCCCGGATTGGCCGGTATCGTGATGCGGCCGGTGTCACCCGCCCGGGCCCGCCCCGCCAGGCTGGCGCCCGCAGACAGCGCCAGCAGGGCTTTCAGAAAGGCGGCACGGCGCATGAAGGACTCCTGTGGCGGGTTGACATGAGCCCTATGATGCCTGACCAGGCTGTCAAGCGGCTGTCCGGCGGCCTCAGGGTAAGCACCAAGCCCGAAAATACGCCTTCAATCTGTTAAAACACAAGCTGTCCAACTTGCCATTGCCTTATGCCACTGACTTCCCCTGCCACGCCGACCGATTCATCCCTCCACTTTCTGCACTGGGAGGAAGCCGGCTTGCCGTGTTCAGCCCTCTGGCGCTCCGAACGCGGCACGGCGCCGCCGCAGCGCGTGGTGCTGGCCGACGACACCACACCGGCTGACAGCGCCTTCAGAATGGCCTGCGAGGGCACCGCCCTTCTTTGGCGCGGCGACTTTCAAAACGCGCGCCACCTGCTGCAGGCCCTGGCCCGCCGAACGGATCATGTGGCGCCGCGCAAGCGCAAACAAGCGCCCCCGCCCGTCACGCTGCGCGATGCCTTCAATGCGCACCGCCAGGCGCAGGCACGGCGCGCGCGCATTCTGGGCATGCTGCTGATCGAGCTTGACGCCGACTACGGGGTCGCGCTGCGCCGCGCGCCCGACTTCAAGGCGGCCTGCAGCGCCGCCTGGGGCGAGGCAGAGCCATCAACCGGCAAATCAGTGGTGTCGCTGCGCGAGTTGCTGGGCGTCCACAGCGCCCATGAATGGCAGCGCGTCGGGGTTGAAATCCCGGCGCTTGGGGCTGCGCCCGAAAACCGCATTCACCCGCACTACGGCGTCTTTTCGCCGGTGCGCGGCGAATACATCCAGCTGGTGGCCACGGCCCATTTGCCCAAGCCGCCCAAGGGTCAAAGCCAGCTCACCGCCTTTGACATCGGCACCGGCACCGGCGTGCTGGCCGCCGTGCTGGCGCGCCGTGGCGTGGGCCGCATTGTGGCCACCGACACCGACCCGCGGGCACTTGCCTGCGCCCGCGCCAACGTCGCGCAACTCGGTCTTGAAGAACAGGTCAGCGTGGTCGAGGCCGACCTGTTTCCCGACGGGCTGGCGTCGCTGATTGTGTGCAACCCGCCGTGGCTGCCGCTGCGCCCGGGCTCGGCGCTGGAGCGCGCGGTGTACGACGAAGATGGGCGCATGCTGCTTGGGTTCCTGGCGGGCCTGAGCGCCCACCTGGAGCCCAGGGGCGAGGGCTGGCTGATCATGTCGAACCTGGCCGAGCTGCTGGGCCTGCGCACGCGCGACGAACTGCTGGCCCTGTTCGAGCGTCACGGCTTGCGGGTGGTGAGCCGCATCGACGCCAAGCCGCTGCACCCCAAGGCCGATGATGCAAAAGACCCGCTGCACCAGGCGCGCGCCAAGGAAGTCACCTCGCTTTGGCGGCTGGCGGCCAACACGGTGCCCAACAGCTGACAACAAGCCATGAAGCTGCTGCTGGTCGAAGACGACGTTGCGCTGCACACCACGCTCAGCCGCAGTCTGGGCCGGCTGGGCTGGGACAT
>JAABQI010000025.1 GCA_011391545.1 Rhodoferax sp. | reverse complement strand
ACCGCCTCGGCAAACAGTATGGCGAAGTCGCGGCACGACCCCTTTCCACGGTCGAGCGATTCGATCGGCGTCTGGGTACCTTCGCTTTCGCGCACCTCGTACTGCAATGCTTCGGACACGCCGTGGCTGATCGCCTTCAGCAATTCCAGCGTGTCGGGGGCGCTGCCTCGCACGAATGACCGGGCCCACTTCTGGAGGCGCCCCATCGGGTCAAGGTACTGCTGGATCGCGAGAGCGCCCAGATCAGCGCGATCGTCGTTGGAATAGAAGAAAGGGAAATGAAGGGCTGTCGCCGCAATATTGAAGATCGGCCACGGGTTGCCGGTGAGGTCCAATTCGACGTTGCTCTCAATCCGCAAGGCGTCGGTCTCGCCGCTGAACGACGCCGTCGCGACAGCGTTGCCCGAGACATCGTGCGCCCACGCGATCATTGCGTCGGGAGACACTTTCAAGGTGTGCGACATGAGTTGCAGTTCACGACTTTCTCTGGGACGCAGCATCAGCCGATGCGGATTCAGGCTGACCGGGGTGCGGTAGTGATAGATCGTCGTATGCTTGATTCGAATTTGGGTCACGGTGGTGTGGGGCTCCTGAAGGACATCCAGATTAACACCTTATGTGCATACACATTGATCAAGGTGCCCGGTCTACGGTGGCGGGAGCTGCTCCGGCGCGGTATGGAAGCCAAAATCAGCAGGGTTGTTGCAACGCAACAAAAAAAACCTGTTCCTGTCGATGGTCTTGTTATTTTGCGTTATGCTGCACTGCACCATTCAAATGATTGAACGGCAATCACCGCAAAAATTCGAGCTTCTCTAAAAACTGCAGACCAACCCATAGGAGGATCCGATGAACCTTCAAGAAACCGTTGCGCTGATGTTTCCACATGGCGTGGTCACGCAAACTATGCCTGACAGCGACAGTATTTTTGAGGTACACGAAATTCCCGAGAACACTGTCCCGCAAAACTGCGCAGTGCTTGCCATCGGTGAGTTTCAGTATTTCCGGGACCAGGATCGCACCAGCAGCTTTTTGGTACATGCTGAGGATCATGTATTTTGCATACGTGTGCATTCAGCCCATTCGGGAGGAAGCCACGCCGAGGTTATCCTTCGTTACGGCTTTGATCCCGTGAAAAAATTGCGGGAGCACTGACCTCGAGCGTCTGTCGACACCTGGTTTAAAGGCGACTGGTTGATGTCAACTATCCTGGCTGCCGTGTTGCCGACATTGGCGGCGGCAAAGTCTGAGACAGGACTGCAGCGATAGCAGGTCTATAGAAGTTAAAAATTCAACGCCTGATACCGGCATTCGATTAACAGTAGGTTTAACGTCAGTTGAGTGGCTGCTGGTAATCAGTAAAGATGTAGCCGGATGTGGTCAGTCCACACGCGATAATGAAGTTCCCCTATTTGATGGTGCATTCGTTCGGCCCGACGTTCTGCGCTAACTTCACATATCGATCACATGCTTGGATTCAGGCATAGAGTCCCTAATCAAAGAGTGGGGCATATTTCTGCCCTTGAGGGCAGTCCCCTGTCTTTGATATTTTGGTAACCGATACCTCGCAGTTTGCTGCCGTCATGTTCATTTCGCCGAACAGGCTGGTACTTGTCAAACAAGCTTCCACCTGGCCCGCATCTCGTCTTGCAACTTGGTCACCGTCACCTGACGCGGGCCAGGAACTACAGTGAAAGTCTGTCCCGCCTGAATCGTGCCAGCTTGATCGACGGCAAGATAAAAGCCGCTGACTCTGGCCCGCAGCAGGGTGCGTGCGGCTTCCGGAAAACCAAGCACTGCGTTGAACTTGTTGCAAGGCTGGCGGGGCTGGGTGATGCGCAGCACGCAGTCTGGAAAACGCAATTGGTCGCCTATCCACACCTGATGTTCCAGCAAGCCGGCGATGGTGAGGTTCTCACCCAGAAAGCCGGGCAGAAGCGCTGCGTCGGGCGTGCCGATGCCTTGCTCTCGCAACTGATCGCGCCAAAACGCGTAGTGCTCTGATGGGTAGGCGTACACGGCTTTTTCGACTCCGCCATGCACGCGCAGGTCGCCGTGCTCATCGCCCGCGAGGCCAAGTGGGTTGACCCCAACCGTGCCCGCTACCGATGCGCGCCGAAACGCCGACTGCACCATTCGGTCGTTCAGCGCCAGTGGGCGGATGGTGCCAATATTCAGGCTTTGGAGTAGCCCGCTCACTGGCTCTGCTGTGCTCGCGGCAATGGTGTCTGGCATGTGATTTCCTTTAAAAATTTGCTTGTTGCGGGTGTTTTTGTCATGTGTGAAACGCCTGTGCCCAGACTCAGGGGTAGCGCGCCTGCGGTTCTGCGCTGGCCTGCAGCAAGTCCATGGCGGCCTGCACGCCACTGCCAGACAGCGGCACACCAGCCAGGCGCAGACCCATCTCGCAACCGGCCAAGGCCGAGAGCAGGCTCAGATCATTGCACTCCCCCAGGTGGCCAATGCGGAACATGCGGCCCTTGAGCTGGCCCAGCCCGGTGCCCAGCGACATGTTGAAACGCGCGTAGATCAACTGGCGCACGGCATCGGCATCAAAGCCTTGCGGCAGCACCACGCCGGTGAGCACCGGTGAATAGACGGCGCTGTCTGCACACTGAATTTCAAGCCCCCAGGCGCTGACAGCCGCACGGCAGGCTGCGGCCAGCCGCTGATGACGGGCAAATACCTCAGGCAGACCTTCACCCAGAATCATGTCCAGCGATTCGGCCAGGGCGTAGAGCAAATTGGTGTTGGGGGTGTACGGCCAATAGCCGCTGCGGTTCATGTCGATGATGTCGTCCCAGGCCCAGAAGGCCTTGGGCAGGCGCGCCTTTTGGCTGGCCGCCAGCGCCTTGGGTGACACGGCATTGAAGCTGATGCCGGGCGGCAGCATCAAACCCTTTTGGGAGCCGCTGATGGTCACGTCGACGCCCCACTCGTCATGCCGGTAGTCGGCCGCCGCCAGGCCCGAGATGGTGTCGACCAAGAGCAGAGCCGGGTGTTTGGCGGCGTCGATGGCGCGACGCACAGCGGCGATGTCCGAGGTCACGCCGGTGGAAGTTTCGTTGTGCACCACACACACCGCGCGGATGGTGTGTGCGCTGTCTGCGCGCAAACGGGTCTCAATCAGGTCAGCCTGCACACCAAAACGCCAGCTGTTGGGCAGTCCGGTTTTGGCGCAGGTGCCAGCCAGCGCCACCAGTTCGGTTTGCAGCCCGAGTCGCTGGGCCAGCTTGCGCCACAGGCTGGCGAACTGCCCGGTCTCGTACATCAGCACGGTGTCGCCTGGGCTCAGGGTGTTGACCAGCGCCGCCTCCCAGGCGCCGGTACCTGATGCCGGGTAGATCACCACCGGGTGTTGGGTCTGGAAGATTTTTTTCAGGCCTTCCAGCACGGTCAGGCCGAGCCGACCGAATTCGGGGCCACGGTGGTCGATGGTGGGGTAGCTCATGGCCCGCAACAGGCGGTCGGGCACCGGACTGGGGCCGGGTATCTGCAATTGGTGGCGACCGGCGGGGTGGAAGTTCAGGTTCAGCACGTCAGCTCCTGTTGGATGGTAAAAATTTTATTTGCGCGAGGTCAGTCCCGGAATTCGCCCGGGCCAGTGCCAGCTGCGCGCGCGCCAGTTGCACCGCGCAGGCCACACCGTCCAGCACTGGTTTGCCCAGGCGCTGTTGCAGCGCAGGCGCGTAGCCGCACAAGACAGCACCGGCCAGCACAATGGCGTCGGCCCCGTTTTGCAGCAGGGGCTGCGCCGCTGCGTCCAACAGGTCGAGCACTTGGGCTGAAACTGCATCCGCCGGGGTGTCGAAGGCCGCCGGGGACTCAATGGCAGCCACGCCCGCCAGGCGTTGACCCAGGCCCAGTTCGCATACATGGTTGTGGTACAGGCTGGCCATGTCCCGGCCCAGGGTCAGCACGCCAAAACGTGGCCCACACAGGCAGGCCAGCAGGCAAGCCGCTTCGGTCATGCCGACGACGGGGCGCGGTGCACACAGGGCACGGGCTTGCGCCAGGCCGCAATCGAGTGAGATGCCAAGCACCACGGCGTCGTGCTGTGCGGCGTGTTCACGGGCCATGGCCACCACGCGCTCGGTGGCGCCCTGCACTTCGGCGGGCGAGCGCACGGCGCGCGGGCCTTCTGTGGCAGTGAGAGCGGTCAGTGTGGCGCCGGCAGGCAATTGGCATCGGGCCGAAGCCGCCAGGCGTTCGGTGATGTGCACCGATGTGTTGGGGTTGATCAGCAGCAGGCGCATGCTTGGGTTCCTTTGTGTTCAATCACGAAATACGGCTTCCAGGTCCACCTCGGCGCTCAGGCTGTCAAGGGCCAGGCTTTTCTGGATGTGGTCAAGGTGGGACAGCATCAGCTTTTCGGCCTTGGCGATGTCGCGCCGTGCAATCGCGTCGATGATGTCCGAGTGCTCGTCAACGCGGCAACTCATGGCAGTGGGCGCGTCGTAAAGAAAGATGATCAGGCAGGTCAGGGTGGACAGCTCGCGCATGCTACGCGCCAGCGATGAATTACCGGCCAGTTCGGCCAGCACCACATGGAACTCACCCGACAAGCGCACAACGCCGCGCCGATCTTCGCGTCGCCGTGCATCAAGCTCAAGCTCCTGATGCCGGCGCAGCCGCGCCACCTTGTCTGGCGTCAGCGTGGCGATCAGCCTTTTAAGCATGGCCGGCTCAATCAGGCGACGCGCCTCGAACACGTCCAAGGCCTGTTCCGGCGAGGGCTTGGCCACAAAGGCGCCGCGCTGCGGGTAGAGGTCAATGACATGTTCGTGCGCCAGCCGGGTCAGCACCTCGCGCACGCGAGCCCGGCTCACGTTGAAGATTTTGGCCAGCCGGTCTTCGCCCAGCTTGGTGCCGGGGTGCAGGCGGTGCTCCAGTATGGCGACATAGATTTTTTCGTAAATGTCGTCGTTGGCGGTTTCTCGCGCCAGGTGGCTGATGGGGGGCACTGTTCGGGCGGCTGGCGTCATGATGAGCTGGTTTTGGTTTTGGTTTTGGTTTTGGAGTCTGGAGCGTAATGCTTTTGTTTACCCGTGACTTACCAGTTGTAGAGTTGCCCCCAGCCCCGAATGGCTGAGGGCGCAAGGCCCGCCGCACGCAGCATGCCCCACACGGTGGTGCTGACCGTGTCGAGCAGCGGAATGCCCAATTCGGCCTCGATGGCTTCGGCCAGCGGTGCAGCACGCAAGTTGGTGCAGAAGGTGGTCATGGCCTGTGGTTGTGCCAGCGCCACCTGGCGCATCATGCCCAGGAGCTGGTCCCGGGTGACCAGGGCGAAATCGTAATTGACGCAAATGTCCAGGTGCTGTTCAGCCACCACCTCGACACCGATGCCGGCGTAGTTGTTCACGATGCGCTGCTGAACATCGGTTGTGTATGGCGAAACCAGCCCCAGCCGGTCAATTGATTTGAGTGCCAGCAACTCGTTGAGCGCCAGCACGGCGGTTGTGGCGGGTATGCCGGTGTGGTGCTGGATGCGCTCCACCAGGCGGCGGTCGGCGTCAAAGCCCAGCCAGCCCGAGGAGGTGCCGCTCCAGCCGATCACATCCACATGGGCGTCTGCCAGCAGTTCGGCGGCCGCCAGGATATGGCTGTCGTTGAATTGGCCGAGCGCGTCCGGGCGCAGCGAAATCTCGGTCACCTTGAAGCGTGAAAAGTGGGCGCTCACCTGGGCGAGCGGGGCCACGATGGCGCTGGTCAGTGGCTCCAGGGCGGTGTTGGACGAGGGGGTCAGCACCCCAAGGCGAATTGACGATGTCATGAAGGGGCTCCGGTTGGGTGGCGAGGTTGATTCAATCCATGCGAATGTCGTGCCAGATTGGCAATTTTGCCAACATTTTTTTAAACCATTGTCAACAACGCCATGTCGTCAACTTCATTGACTGCGCCAGAAAGCATGAAATCTGCCATCCGCCTGGCACGGGATTTGCTGCAATGGCTGTGAAAACTTCTCAAACCACGTTAATTGAATACACAGTTGTTGACAAAATGATGAATTCTTTGCTGATGACCCCCCGCCGCGAGGCCTGCCATGGCTGAGGCGTTTGACCTGGTTGTGCGCAACGCACGCGTCGCCACCGCGAGCGATTGTTTTGTTGCCGACATCGGCATCAATCAGGGGCAGATTGTTCAAATCGGTGCACTCTTGCCCAAAGGGGTGCGCGATATGGATGCAGCAGGCCGTGTCGTGACACCGGGCGGCGTGGATGCCCATTGCCATCTTGACCAGCCGATGACACCGCCCCTGCGCATGGCTGACGACTTCGACACCGGCACCCGGTCCGCCGCCTGTGGCGGCACCACGACGGTGATTCCGTTCGCCGCGCAGGTCAAGGGCCAGTCGCTGCGCGCCGCCGTGGCAGACTACCACCGGCGCGCAGCGAGCAAGGCCCATGTCGACTATGCCTTTCACCTGATTGTGAGCGACCCCACGCCCGAGGTGCTGCAAAACGAATTGCCAGAGCTCATTGCCGAGGGTTACACCTCGTTCAAGGTCTACATGACCTATGACGACCTCAAGCTCAATGACGGCCAGATACTGGATGTGCTGGCAGTGGCCCGCGCCAGTGGCGCCATGGCGATGATTCACGCCGAAAACGCTGACGCCATCGAGTGGTTGACCCGCAAACTCGAAGCCGCTGGGCGCACCGCGCCGCGTTTCCATGGCCTGTCACGGCCCATGCTTGTGGAGCGCGAAGCCACGCACCGGGCGATGGCGCTGGCTGAACTGGTTGATGTGCCCATCCTGATCGTGCATGTTTCGGGGCGCGAGGCGGTTGAGCAGATTCGCTGGGCGCGCGCGCAAGGCCTGAAGGTGTTTGCCGAGACCTGCCCGCAGTACCTGTTTCTGACCGCCGAAGACCTGGGGCTGGACGACAGCTACCAGGGCGCGCGTTGCATCTGCAGCCCGCCGCCGCGCGACCGTGCCAACCAGGAGGTGATCTGGCATGGCCTGGCCGACGGTCTGTTCACGGTGTTCTCGTCGGACCACGCCCCGTTTCGCATGGACGGTGACGAGGGTAAAAAGCCGGGCGGCGCAGAGGTGGCTTTCCGGCACATTCCCAACGGCATTCCCGGCCTTGAAACCCGCATGGCGCTGCTGTACTCCGAGGGTGTGCTGGGCGGGCGCATCACGCTGGAGAAATTTGTCGAACTGACCGCCACCAACCCGGCCAAGGCCTACGGCCTGCATCCGCGCAAAGGAACGATTGCCATTGGCGCCGATGCCGATCTGGTGATCTGGGACGAGCGGGCCCATGTGATTGCCAACGCCAATCTGCACCACAACGTCGACTACACGCCCTACGAGGGCATGGCCCTCAAAGCCTGGCCTGGTACGACCCTGGTGGGTGGCGAGGTGGTGTGGCACCAAAACACCTTCTTTCCACGCGCCGGGCAGGGCAGGTTCTTGCCACAGGGCAAGCCGACGCTGTTTGCCAGCCCTACACCCGCAAGCCTCAAGGCCCGCGCATGAAGCTTCTGATCATCAATCCCAACATCACGCACAGTGTGTCGGCGCTGATCGAGGCCGAGGCCAAACGCAGCGCCTTGCCAGGCACCCAGGTTGAAGTCATGACAGCGCCTTTCGGTGTGGCTTACATCGAGACACGCTTTGAGGCATTGATCGGCGCTTACGCCGCGGCCCAGATCGCAGCAGAGCACCACGGGCGTTTTGACGCCGTCATCGTGGCCGCCTTTGGCGACCCCGGGCTGGCCGGTCTGCGTGAGGTTCTGCCCTGCCCGGTGACGGGTATGACCGAGGCCGCGCTTGCCACGGCCTGCCTGCTCGGCCACCGCTTTTCGATTGTGGCGATCTCCAGCAGGATTCAGCCTTGGTACCGGGAGGCGGTGGCTGCCTGCGGTTTGTCTGCGCGGTTGGCCAGCATTCGCGGGCTTGATGCGCCTTTGGCTGACATCGGCACCGTGCAGACGGACCAGGCCGCGCGCCTGGTGGCGTTGGCTGAGCGTTGTGTTGACGAAGACGGTGCCGATGTGATCGTGCTGGCTGGCGCGCCGTTGGCCGGACTGGCGCGTAGCTTGTCGGGGCGGCTGCCGGTACCGGTGGTCGATGGTGTTTCAAGCGCCGTACGCCATGCGCAAACGCTGGTTCACCTGAATTCCGGCATCGCCGTTCGGGGGAGTTTTGCACCACCGCCGCTCAAGACGCA
>JAABQI010000024.1 GCA_011391545.1 Rhodoferax sp. | reverse complement strand
GTGGTCGCCAGTATTGTTGGCGGTGACGTCCGGGCGCAGCAGCTTCATGTCGTTGAGGGCTTGCGGCAAGCGGGGGCCGCACGGGCAGGCCTGGACGAAGTAGGCGCAGCCAACGCAACGGTCGCCGTCAACCAGCACAATGCCGTCTTCTCGTTTAAAGGTGGCACCCACCGGACACACGGGAATGCAGGGCGGCTGGTCGCAGTCGTTGCACAAACGCGGCAGCACCGAGAGGCCGGTTTTCCCATCCCGGCCAGTCACCGCGTAGGTGGACACCACCGTGCGAAATTGACCCTCAGGAGACGCGTTCTCCATGGAACAGGCCATGGTGCAGGCCTGACAGGCAATGCAGCGCCGGGTATCGACCAATGCGGTCCGGATAATTCTTCAGCCATGGCCGGGACGGCCAGATCCACGGTGACCACCGGCAAGGCCGCGAAGAAGGCGCGCCGGGAAAAATCAGGATGAGCACTCATGCAAAGGTCGGCGGATTCGCGCGCGGTACTTGATCAACGAGAGGCGTGAAATCCTTCGCGTCGAAGATTAGAGCTACATTGTCCATAACTCTTTGGAGATCACCATGAATTTTGGATTGATTGCCCACCGCCTGCACCGTCTTGGACCTGAGTGCACGCTGTTGCGCTGGGCCAGGCTGTGTGAAGCGGACTTGCAGACTCTGGCACTTCAATTGCACGCCACGGGCGGTGCGCATGACACGCTGGTCATCAACCATTTACTGCGTGATCAACTTGTTTCGGTGGGACATGGGCGCGATGGTGGTTTGATGCGCCTCGTTTCTCGCGCGGCGGGTGGTTTGACACCAGAGACGGCGATCGACGGGGTGTTTTTCTTTATCGACCCCGTCAACCCAACATCCATGTACCCCGAGACACAGGCACTCAAGCGTCAATGTGTCATTCATGGCAAACCCTTTGTTGCGACCCTCGCTGGCGCCATCGAATGGGTCGCTGTGGAGATGGCCTCAGCCGGATTGATTGCCCACGCGTCGCCTGTGGCGCAACAATTCCTGGCACTGGAATCACAGGTGGTGGCACTGATCGCTCACGATGCCCGTAAGTCCGAGATGATGGAATTTGCTGCCGATCACTTTGACTTGCTGTCACGTTTCGCTGGTCGAGTCGCCACCGGGACGACGGGTAGCCAACTCAACGCCATGGCCTTGTCAAAAGGCTGGCCTGCAGAACAAGCCTGGGTCACTTGCTACCGGAGTGGCCCGCTGGGAGGGGATGCGCAGATTGCAGAACTGGTGCTGGACAAACGATGCCAGAAAGTCATCTTCTTTGAAGACCCGCATGTGGCACGACAACATGAGGCAGATATTCAATTGCTCGATCGTGCGGTGTACAGCGCTGGCGAATTCACGACTTGCTTCAACACGCCCGAGATGACCAGGCGCTGGGCAGAGGCTGTTACCCGTTGAAAATCGGTAACTCAAGCACGAGCTTGACGATGCCCGGTGATGATTAGATCGTCTTGCTCGAAAGCTGAGGCTCAAGAATAAACGGCTGGTCAGGAGAAGGTTGTGACTCCGTTACGCAGCCTCAGGAGTCGCTCACACCACGCGGCTTTCCGGCTGCTCAGTGGAACTCCAGTCCGAAGCCGTAAGTGTTGACTAAAACTTACCGTTGCCATTGATCGTCTCTGCAAAGGTAACGACTGGTCGTTTTGATCCGGCCGCCACTGTAGAAAACCATCACTTGAGCAGGGTTAATCGAGGTAAAAAAAATAGGAGTAATCTGTCAATTCCGGTTGCATTCGGCGTCCGATTGCGTCTGTGATTGTTCCAAACATTGCCAATGAAAGGCTCGAAAACTCATACTTTTTTAGGAGACAAATCATGCTTACGTTCATTTCGCTCTGCAGTTTTACCGATCAAGGCATTCGCACCATCAAAGACAGTACCAAACGTGCCGACATGGTGGCGGAAGCGGCATCCAAATTTGGTTCAAAGATGACTCACCTTTACTGGACGCTGGGCCAGTACGATTTGATTGCCATCATCGAAGCACCTGACGAGGCGTCAGCCACAGCATTTGGTTTGGCGATTGCTTCTGGTGGCAACGTCCGAATGCAAACATTGCGCGCGTTTAACAAAAGCGAGATGAATACTATTCTGGCAAAAATTGAGTAGCTGAAACCGTCACCCCATTTTGCGGCGGAGGAAACGTAAGATGGTGATTTTTGGTCAGTGCCCAGGTAATGACCACTTCTGCTTTCGAACTTGAGGTTGGCGTGCCGATCGGTGCTTGTTGACTGTTGACGCCGCAGTGATATGAAGGAGTTGTGATGAACGTCTTTCTAAAACTGAGTGGCGCACTGTTGATTGGTACCCTCTCACATGTCAATTCAGCCAACGCCGCTGACGCAGTTGCCGTCGAGCGTGGCCGCTATTTGGTCAACACCATTCTCGCCTGCGGCAACTGTCACACTCCAAAAGCGGCTGACGGACTTCCGATCGCGGGCAAGGAATTGTCCGGAGGCGGACTGTCGTTCAACGCGCCATTTTTTGCAGGTTCGGCCTCCAACATCACGCCTGACAAGGAAACCGGCATCGGTAGCTGGAGCGACGACGAGATCAAGCGCGCGATCACACAAGGCGCTCGCCCGGACCACGGTCGGCTCGCCGGCCTACCGCTGGCACCCATGATGTGGGTCGCCTTTTACAAGGCAATGACGCCGGGCGACCTGGATGCGGTTGTTGCTTACTTGCGCGCTGTTCCGGCCGTTCACAATGTCGTGCCGCTACCCGAGTACAAACGGCAGGTTCCGAACCAACCCTATCCCGATGCTGAAAAAGGCTTCACCGACGCCGACATGCTTGATCCGGTGCGGCGTGGCGCTTACCTGGTGACGATTGGACATTGCATGGAATGCCACACGCCAGCCAAGGATGGCAAGACTTTGTATGAACAGGCCTTTGGCAAGGGTGGCAAGCCCTATGGTCCGGGCTTGGTCAAGGGCTACCCGGCCGACTGGCCCGGCAGCAACTCACGCAATATCACTTCCCACCCCGAGGCAGGCATCGGCCGCTGGACTGACGCGGAGATCAAGCGTGCCATCACACAAGGAGTCGCGCGCGATGGCCACCAGTTGCAGCCACCCATGGGTTTTTATTGGTACCGCGGGCTAAAGGAGGCTGACCTGGACGCGATCGTTGCCTGGCTGCGCACCGTGCCACCGATAGAGTGAGCAAGACTGGGGTTGAGGTCGGGAGCTTCACATTGATCGATCCAGCCCAGTGAAGACTTGGTCGCATATACGACCTGCCATTCCATTGCACTTCGAATTTGAATTCGCGGGTTTTTGTTAGTTCATCGGTAAGCGCTTGGGCGGTACGGGTTGAGTTGCCGCCGATGACGATTCACCCAAAGGCAAAAAAACCATGTTGCCGTGTGGGGTGTTGCGACCACGTTTGACTGAGCCAGAAATTGGGCGTAGCGTCATTTCCCTTGTCGCCTGACGGACCAGGCGACACACAGCGGGGCCGGCTCGAATCGCAATCATCGACGCTCCACCCCAAAAGCTCGCAGCGTGCGCTATGCCGCGTGGAGCACTTCGTGCCCAATCAGCTTGGATTGAGCACGTTATCCGTAGAGAAGCAAATGAGGCACCCAAGCTGGAGCCTTTTTGATCATCGAATTGGAGGCTGCATCATGAACAGCGTAAAAGTAGCCGGACTGGAGGGAAACCACATCACCTTGGATGGCGCCTCCCTGGAAAAGTTGAAATCATCTTTGCGGGGTGCGTTGCTCTTTCTGGGCGACGAGGGTTACGACACGTCGCGCACCGTCTGGAACGCCATGATTGATCGCAAACCAGCATTGGTGGTGCGGTGCGCCGGTGTGGCCGACATCCGCCAAGCGGTAACGTTTGCGCATACTCATCGCCTTCTGACTGCGGTCAAAGGCGGTGGACACAACATCGCCGGCAATGCGGTGTGCGAAGGTGGTTTGCTCATTGACTTATCGACTATGCGGGCGGTAGCGATCGACCCGATTGCGGCGGTGGCACATGTCGAGCCGGGCGCCACGCTCGGTGATTTTGACCACGAATGCCAGGCGTTTGGATTGGCCACCCCTGTTGGCATCAATTCGACCACGGGCATTGCAGGACTCACGCTTGGGGGTGGATTCGGATGGCTTTCCCGAAAGTACGGGATGACCGTGGACAATCTTCTTGCCGCCGATGTGGTCACTGCTGATGGGGGACTGATACGGGCCAACGACAAGGAGCACGCCGATCTCTTTTGGGCGATTCGCGGCGGCGGCGGCAACTTTGGTGTCATCAGCAGATTTGAGTTCAAACTTCACCCGGTGGGACCAGAAGTTTTGAGCGGGATGATCGTCTATTCGCTCAAGGAAGCGGCGTACGCGTTGAAGCAATTCCGCGAATATGTGAAGAAACTTGGAGAGGACACAAACGTCTGGACCGTGATGCGCAAGGCACCGCCCTTGCCGTTCCTGCCACCAGAGGTGCACGGGACCGAGATCATTGCTTTTTGTTTGTTCCATGCCGGCGATCCGAACGAAGGAAGAAAAGCGTTTGAACCTTTGCGCAAGCTTGGCACAGTGCTTGGCGAGTTTACCGCCATGCAGCCCTACACGGCCTGGCAACAAACGTTTGACCCACTGCTGACACCCGGTGCACGCAATTATTGGAAATCACACAATTTCATCGACCTGAGCGACGGCGCAATCGACGTGGCTGTGAAATATGCGCAAAGCCTGCCTTCACCTCACTGTGAGATCTTCTTCGGTCTTATCGGTGGCGCCACGACCCGCCCCAGGCCCGATGCGACCGCCTATTCGCATCGGGACGCGATCTATGTGTGCAACGTTCATGGTCGTTGGGAGACAGCGGCCGAAGATCAGAAATGTACTGAATGGGCTCGCGGATTCTTCAAGGAGGCCGCGCCTTATGCAACGGGTGGCGTGTACGTCAACTTCCTGACCGACGACGAGCCTGAGCGTGTCAGGGCCGCTTACGGCCCAGGATATGACCGCCTGGTCGCAGTGAAAAATAGATATGACCCGGGCAATCTGTTCCGCATGAATCAGAACATCCGCCCAAACCAATAAGGAGCAGTGTCTGAAGCCCGGCTAGGCTTTCAGTTCGACCATCTGCAGACTTTTCGCGGTGGTGGGGGGGCGTTCTTTATGGGGCCAAGATGAGTAACCACGACCTGAATGCCCTTGTTACCTGCCCTCTGCCTTTGACGTGAGGGATGCAGCCATGCGCCTCGATGACTTTCAGCTCGGGCGCTCCGGTGTAGCCCGCGTCAGCGCACAAATGTTTGTGTCGCCTGATAGGTGGACTGGGTCGATCGACCATGATGGCAGCAAGCACTGGCTCCAACTGGGTGACGTCATGTCGGTTGGCTCCGGTCACGACGAGCGACAACGGGACGCCACGCCCGTCCACCAGCAAATGGCGCTTGCTCCCATTCCCCCCCGATCCGTTGGGTTCGGTCGGCAATCCCTCCACGAAACCACCGATGGGAGAAGAAGAAATCCAAATTCTCAGACAGCCAGATCATGCAAGCGCTCAAGCGCGGGGAGGCTGATTTACCTGTTTTGATCCGTGTCGCGAAATCGGCATCAGCACCGCGACCTTCTACAAGTGGCGTGCCAAGTTCGGTGGCATGGACACATCCGTGATCGCATTGATGAGGAGGCCTGCCTTCTCAAATTGAATGATCGGCCTCACTACCCCGCCCATGGCCGCGATCAGCAGAGGCCAGCGGCCTGACTTGGGTCAGGCAGTTGGCTCACCTCACCACCAGCAGACTCTCGTCCCACTTGGCGTGCTTCTCCAGCCCTGCCAGATTAGCGACGGTGGCCGCGATATTGGACAGACCGGAAGTGGCGGTTTGGTTCAAGCCCAGCTTGCCACCGGTGACCTTGTCAAACAGGATCAGCGGCACGGGGTTCAGGGTGTGTGCGGTTTTGGCCTTGTAAGAGCCGTCCGTGTTCAGGGAAGGCTGTTTGGTTTTTTTGTCCAGCTCGTACATCTCGTCGGCATTGCCGTGGTCGGCGGTGATCAGGGCCACACCACCAGCCGCCTCGATAGCCGGCAGCAGGCGCGCCAGCGCCAGGTCAACCGCCTCCACGGCCATGGTGGCAGCGCGGAAGTTGCCGGTATGGCCCACCATGTCGCCGTTGGCAAAGTTGCAGCGCAACAGCTTGTACTTGCCACTTTGCACGGCGGCAATCATGGCGTCGGTGATCTCGGCGGACTTCATCCACGGGCGTTGCTCAAACGGCACCACGTCGCTTGGCACCTCCTGCCAGGTCTCGCCCTCAAACTTGTTGGAGCGATTGCCGTTCCAGAAGTAGGTGACGTGACCAAACTTTTGTGTCTCAGAGCAGGCGAACTGGGTCAGACCGGCCTTGCTGAACCACTCGCCCGAGGTGTCTTTGATCGCTGGTGGGGTGACCAGAAAGCGCTTGGGCAGTTGCAGGTCGCCGTCGTATTGCAGCATGCCGGCATAAGTCACTTGCGGGGTGCGGACCCGGTCGAACCGGCTGAACTCTGTCTCGACAAAGGCGCGGGTGATTTCAATGGCGCGGTCGCCGCGGAAGTTGTAGAACACCACTGAATCACCATCCTCAATGGTGCCAATGGGCTGGCCTGCTTCAGCGATGACAAACTCCGGCAGGTCCTGGTCGATGGTGCCTGGGTGGCTGGCGCGCAGGCCTTCCACTGCGGCGGTGGCGTTGGCAAACTGTGGCCCCAGTCCCAGCACATGGGTTTTCCAGCCTTTTTCAACCATCGGCCAGTTGGCGTCGTAGCGGTCCATGGTGATGTTCTGGCGGCCACCGCCAGAGGCAATGCGGGCGCTAAATCCGTCAGTGCAGAGTGTGGCCAGAAAAACCTCGAACGGTGCCACGTAGTCCAGCGCGCTGGTCTCGGGCACGTCGCGCCCGTCCAGCAAGGCGTGGATGCGCACCGTTTTCACCCCCTCAGCCTTGGCCTGCACCACCATCGCTTTCAGGTGGTCGATATGGCTGTGCACATTGCCATCAGAAAACAGGCCAATGAAATGGATCACCCCACGGCCTGCCTTGGCCCCGGCCACGATCTGTTGCCAGGCCTGGCCTTGCCAGATGGAGCCGTCGGCAATCGCATTGGCGACCAGCGCCGCACCCTGGCTGTACACCTGCCCGGCGCCGATGGCGTTGTGACCGACCTCGGAATTGCCCATGTCATCGTCAGACGGCATACCGACGGCCGTGCCGTGGGCGCGCAAGCTGATGTGGGAGCATTCGGCCATCAGGCGGTCCAGGGTGGGCTTGCGGGCGGCGGCAATGGCGCTGCCCACGTCGAGCTTGGGAATGCCATAGCCGTCCATGACGATGACAACCACCGGGCCTGGTACCCCGGGAAAGGCGGCGAACTTATTTAACATGCGGGACTCCTGAAATGATGGTGCAGGGCCGGTGCTGCGGATGGTCAACCCGCGCAGCATCCGAGAACCCCGCTATCTTCCCTCAAATCGGGCAGCCGACCTGAGGTCTGCCTGAGGAAAATTACGCCAGATTCGCCAGATGCGCCAGATGCCAGCCCTGTTTATGGGCGGCTTGCGTCCAGGGCATGAGGCTCGGCATCTCGACCTTATCCGTATCAGATCGTGACGCCGACACGCTCGAGTGATCCGCCGCCGTATACTGGCCTGCCAACCTGAGTGGAACAGGATCCGATTTATTCAGCGCCGCCAACGGGAGTTACGTTCTATGATGCCAAGTACCAGTCCAGAGGAATCGCCCGAGCGTGAACGGACCGACGTCAGCCTGCGCGAGGAACGCGAAAAAGCTGATCGGGAGATGATTGCGAACCGAGCAGCCACAGAAAAGCATGCTGACGCAGTCGTGGAACATGCCCGGGAAAACGCCGATGCTGTTCTGGTCTCGGCCCGCGAAAAGGCGGACAAAACGGCGGAGACCACGGCACCACACAACATTCAAGCCGCAATTGCTGAGGGTCGGGAGATCGAAGATGCCACCCTGATTGACGAACGGGCTGCGGCAGATGAGACTCTTCGGCACGAACGCGACGCGAGGGCCCGCATGCTGACGCGCCTGTTGCCACATGAGCGCGACGCCACCGATCAATATCTGTTCACGGAGCGCGCCCGCTCCGACGACGCACTTGCCACCCGGGACGATTTCCTCGGCATGGTCGCCCACGAC
>JAABQI010000023.1 GCA_011391545.1 Rhodoferax sp. | reverse complement strand
ACCTCGCCCTGGGCCGTGACCACCTCGAGCGCCAGCACGTTTTCGCGCATGGTGCCGTAGCGCACGGCATTGGTGCCACTGGCGCGCGTGGCGGCCATGCCGCCCAGAGTGGCATCAGCGCCCGGGTCCACCGGGAAAAACAGGCCGGTGGACTTGACCGCCTCGTTGAGCTGCTTGCGCGTCACACCGGCCTGCACCGTCACCGTCAGATCCTCGGCGTTGATGGCCAGAACCGCGTTCATGCGACTCACATCGATGCTGATGCCGCCCTGTACCGCCAGCAGGTGGCCCTCGAGTGACGAGCCGACACCAAAGGGAATCACCGGCACTTTGAACTGCGTGGCCAGCTTGACCGCGTCACTCACGTCCTGCGTGCTCTCAGAAAACACCACGGCGGCAGGCGGCGGCACGCTGAAGGACGATTCGTCGCGGCCGTGCTGCTCGCGCACCACCAGGGCCGCTGAATACTGCGGGCCAAAGCGCTCGGACAAGGCTTGCAGCAAGGCTGCCGGCGCGGGGCGGCTGTCAATTTCCGGATGCAGTAAGGGGTCAGGTGCGTTCACATTAGGTCTCCGTCATAATCATCCATTATGCGCAATTGACGCTGGCAACAACCCGCCAGACACTGCACCTTTCCTGTTTTTTGAGTAAATAAGCATGGGCAACCGACTGACACAAATCGCCACCCGCACCGGGGACAACGGCACCACCGGCCTGGGCGACAACACCCGCGTCTCCAAGAACAGCCTGCGCGTGCATGCCATGGGCGACGTCGATGAGCTCAACTCCAACATCGGCGTGCTGCTGTGCGAAGCCATGCCCGACGACGTGCGCAACTTGCTGGTCGAGATCCAGCACCAGTTGTTCAACCTGGGCGGCGAGCTGTCGATTCCGGGTTTTGAGTTGCTCAAGGCCGAGGCGGTGCTGGCGCTCGACAACGCGCTGGCGCAGTACAACGAGGCGCTGCCGCGCCTGCAGGAGTTCATCCTGCCGGCCGGCACCCGCGCTGCCGCGATGGCGCATGTGTGCCGCACCGTGGCGCGCCGTGCCGAGCGCGCCGTGGTGGCACTCGATGGCCAGGAAGCCCTGAAAGACACGCCAAGGCACTACCTCAACCGCTTGTCAGACCTGATGTTTGTGCTGGCCCGCGTGCTCAACCGCTACCGCACCGATGGCACCGTGGGTGATGACGTGTACTGGAAGAGCGAACGCATCTTGCAGGCCAGCTAGCCCCGACCTTCACAAGGCGCGAGGCAGCGCCGCATGCGGCCGTGTCCTGAGCCAGACAATCGCCGCCCCGGTCAGGGCCACCGGAATCAGCGAGCCCGCGTTGAGCAGTTGCCAGCCCTGGGTGGTGACGAGCACACCCGAGGCAAACGAGCTCAGCGCTGTGGTGGCAAAAACAAAGAAATTGAGCGCCCCCTGGGCCCGGTCTTTCTCGGCCGGGGTGTAGGTTTGCAGCGACAAGGTCGTGCTGCCGGTGAACAAAAAGTTCCAGCCGACACCCAGCAAGAACAGCGCGATCAAGAACTGGTGCAGATCCACGCCCGACAGGGCAATGACAATGCACGCGGCATTAAGCAGAACCCCCACCCCCATGATCGGCAGCACGCCGAAACGCTTGATCAGGTGGCCGGTGAAAAAGCCCGGCGCAAACATGCCGATCACATGCCACTCCAGCACCAGCGCCACATCGGAAAACGGCAGGCTGCACTGCTGCATGGCCAGCGGCGTGGCGGCCATCAGCAGGTTCATCACGCCAAAGCCCAGCGCGCCGCAGGCGGCGGCCACGATAAAGACCGGCTGCCGCATGATCTCGCGCAAGGGTCGGCCGTCGTCGTTGTGCTGCTTTGCCGGCGCAGGTGGAAATGTGATGAAGGCCAATACCGCCATGGACAGCAGCGCGACCCCGGCCAGCGCCAAGTAGGCGCCCATGAAAGGCACTTCCGTCAAGGTGCGGGTTTGCGCCGCCAGGTTGGGCCCGGCGACGGCACCGATCAGGCCGCCGGCCATCACCATCGACACCGCTTTTTCCTTGTAGCCGACCTTGGCGAGCTCGGCGGCGGCAAAACGGTACAGATTGGCATTGGCGTTGTAATACCCGGCAATCACCGTGGCCGAGCACAGCAGCCAGAAGTTCTGGCTCCAGGCGGCATAGGCACACAACAGCGCGCTGAAACAAGCCACCACCAGACCCGTTTGAAATGCGGCCTTGCGGCCAAAGCGGTGCTGGCTTTTTGCCACCAGCCCGGTCGAAAACGCGCCACCCACCACGTAGCCCATCACCGGCAGCGTGGCCATCCAACCCAGTGGCGCCAGGCTGAAACCGACCAGGCCGTTGATGGCGATAAACGTGACGTTGTTGGTCAGGAAAAGACCCTGGCAGATGGCCAGTAGCCAGAGGTGTCGGTTCATGGGGACAGGGGCAGAAATATAAGAAGCTGCCGATTGTCGCCAGTTTTCTATTTTTCAAGAATAGATTGACCTGCATCATTTACTCTTGTGACGCGCGTGGTTACGCTCTGCGGCTTGAATTGGCATGCGCCTTGAAGGTCTTTTTTTCAACCTATATGACTACAGTTTCTGACTCCACCCCCCAAACGCGGTCCGACGCAGCCGCGGCAGCGCCCATGGAACTGGTGTGCCCGGCCGGCAGCCTGCCGGCGCTCAAGGCCGCCGTGGACCATGGCGCCGATTGCGTCTACCTGGGCTTTCGCGATGCCACCAATGCGCGCAATTTTGCCGGCCTGAACTTTGACGAAGCCGCCATCGAGGCTGGCATTCGCTACGCCCATGACCGCGGCCGCAAGGTGTTTGTCGCGCTCAACACCTACCCGCAGGCGGCCAAGGCCGAGCTCTGGCAGCGCGCCGTGGACCGTGCCGCGCACAGCGGCGTTGATGCCGTGATATTGGCCGACCCCGGCATGATGGCCTATGCCGTCAAACAGCAGCCGCAACTGCGCCTGCATTTGTCGGTGCAGGGCTCGGCCACCAACTATGAGGCGCTGGACTTCTATTCCCAGCACTTTGGCATTGCGCGCGCCGTGTTGCCACGCGTGCTGTCCCTGACCCAGGTGGCCCAGGTGATCGACAAGACCCCGGTCGAGATCGAGGTGTTCGGCTTTGGCAGCCTGTGTGTGATGGTGGAAGGGCGTTGCGCGCTCTCAAGCTACGCCACCGGCGAGGCGCCCAACACCAACGGCGTGTGTTCGCCGCCCAAAGCAGTGCGCTGGGTCGAGACGCCGCAGGGCCGCGAGTCGCGCCTGAATGGTGTGCTGATCGACCGCTACGCCCCCGGTGAAAACGCCGGTTACCCCACGCTGTGCAAGGGTCGCTTTGACGTGGGTGACGAAAAAAACTACTACGCCATTGAAGAACCCACCAGCCTGAACACACTGTCGCTGTTGCCCGACCTGATGAAGATCGGCGTGCGCGCCATCAAGATCGAGGGCCGCCAGCGCAGCCCGGCCTACGTGGCGCAAGTGACCAAGGTGTGGCGCGCCGCCATCGACAACTGCCGCGCCAACCCGCAGCACTACAGCGCCAAACCCGCCTGGTTCAGCGAACTCGACAAGGTCGCCGAAGGCCAGCAGCACACACTCGGCGCTTACCATCGTCCGTGGAAGTAATCATGAAACTGTCTTTGGGACCCATCCAATACTACTGGCCGCGCGGCGAGGTGCTGGCTTTCTATGATGCCGTGGCGCAGTCGCCTGTGGACATTGTTTATCTGGGCGAAGCCGTTTGTTCGCGCCGCCATGAGGTGCGCCTGAGTGACTGGCTCGACATTGCGGCGGTGCTGCGCGAGGCCGGCAAAGAGGTGGTGCTGTCAACCCAGGTGCTGATCGAGTCGGGCGCCGATGTCACGGTGCTGCACAAGATTTGCGCCAACGGCACGTTCATGGTCGAAGCCAATGACATGGGCGCGGTGCATTGTCTGGAGGGCAAGGCGCCCTTTGTTGCCGGGCCGCATCTGAACATTTACAACTTGCCCACGCTGCAGTGGATGGCCGCTTTGGGCCTGCAGCGCTGGGTCATGCCGCTGGAAATGGGGCGTGACGACCTGGCCCTGCTGCTGGCCGGCAGCCCGCCGGGTCTGCAAACCGAAGTCTTTGCCTACGGCCGTATGCCGCTGGCGTTCTCAGCCCGCTGCTTCACCGCGCGACACTGCAACTTGCCCAAGGACGACTGCCAGTTCAAGTGCATCGATCACCCCGACGGCCTGCTGATGCGCACCCGCGAAAACGAAGAATTTTTGGTGCTCAACGGCATCCAGACCCAATCAGCCCGCGTGCACAACCTGCTGCCCGAGTTGACCGCCATGCAGGAAATGGGGGTGGACGTGGTGCGCATCAGCCCGCAATCAAAACACACGCTGCGTATCATCGAACTGTTTCAGAGCGTGATGCAGGGGCGTGCCGATGCTGCCACGGCTAACACCGAACTGCTCGGCCTGATGCCTGAAAAACCGTGCAACGGCTACTGGTACGGCAAACCCGGGCTGGAGCAGGTCACTACCCACGCTATGCCCGAGCCGGCTTAAAGGAGTTTCACATGAGCGAAAAAACATGGCTGATCCCGAAACCCGTCGGGCAACTGTTGGGGCGGCTGCCTGGTTTGCCAGGGTCGATGTTGTTTGTCACGGCGCTTAATCTTGCGCTGGCCAAACAACTCAACGCCGACGTCACCGACATGCTGGTCGGCAAAAAACTGCGCCTGTGCGTGACTGACGCGCAATGGACCTTTGATTTCGAATGGCGCAAAAGCCGCTTTGTGGCCTGCCAGAACGCGGGAGCGACAGACCTCACCATCAGCGCCAGCGCGCACGACTTTGTCAAACTGGCGCGCCGCGAGGAAGACCCCGACACGCTGTTTTTCAACCGCCGCCTGGCCATGGAGGGCGACACCGAACTCGGCCTGCTGGTGAAAAACACCATCGACGCGATCGAGCTGCCAGTGATGAACCTGGAGTCATTCAGGCCACAACATGTGCTGACGCAGGCCCGCACGCACTTCAAGTCGATGTTCGCCAACCTGAAGCCGCGCTAGTTCACCATGCCCACAACATTCACACCCAGCAAACGCATCGTCGTCGCCATCTCGGGCGCCAGCGGTGCTGTCTATGGTGTGCGTTTGTTGCAGCGCTTGCACGGCTTGCCCGATGTGCAAACCCATCTGGTGGTGTCTGACGCGGGCTGGCTCAATGTGCAGCAGGAGCTCGACCTGCCGCGCGCCGAGGTCGAGGCCCTGGCCGACGTGGTTTACCCGGTGCGCGACATCGGCAGCGCCATTGCCAGCGGCTCGTTCCGCTGCGACGGCATGGTGATTGCGCCCTGCTCCATGCGCACACTCGCAGCCGTGGCGCTGGGCCTGTCCGACAACCTGATCACACGCGCCGCCGACGTGACGCTCAAGGAGCGCCGCAGACTGATTCTGATGGTGCGCGAAACACCGCTCAACCTGGCGCATCTGCGCAACATGACCAGTGTGACCGAGATGGGTGGCATCATTTTTCCGCCGGTGCCGGGCCTTTACCAGCGGCCGCAAACGATTGAGGAAATGGTTGATCACACGGTGAGCCGGGTGCTCGACTTGCTGGACCTGCCGCAGGCCGATGCGGTGCGCTGGAACGGGCTTGCCTAAGCCCTCTTTTATGAAACCCGCAAGGCAGGCAGTCGGGGCGGCTTCTTCATACTGGGGTACCAGAAATCATCAGCCACCCCAACTGCCCACCTTGCTGGACGCCGTGCGAGATCACGCATTTGTTTTTTCTTGGTTTTCAAGAATGCAATATCAAGCACACCTTTCGGCGCGGCAGCCGGATGGGGTGGTCCCCGATTTCTGGTACTCCAGTATGAGGGGGCCGCCCCATCCGGCTGTCGCGCAGCGCCCGTCCGCAGCATCGCACCAAAATTAATTGGAATCTGACCCCAATTAAATAAATTCAAAAAGATCCATCACCATGGCCTACCGCGACCTCAGAGACTTCATCACCCAACTCGAACAATTGGGCGAACTCAAACGCATCCAAGCCGAGGTCTCGCCGCACCTGGAAATGACCGCCTTGTGCGACAAGGTGCTGCGCACCGGTGGCCCGGCGCTGCTGTTTGAGAAACCTGCCGGCCACAGCATTCCGGTACTGGGCAACCTGTTTGGCACCACCCGTCGTGTCGCTTTGGGCATGGGTGTCAACGATGTGTCGGAACTGCGCCAGTTTGGCCATGTGCTGGCCACCCTAAAGGAGCCGGAGGCGCCCAAGGGCTTCAAGGAACTCATGGGTATGGGCAGCCTGGTTAAAACCCTGTGGAGCATGGCGCCCAAGGAACTTCGCAGCGCGCCGTGCCAGGACGTGTTGTGGGAGGGCACTGACGTGGACCTTGCCAAATTGCCGATCCAGCACTGCTGGCCTGGCGACGTGGCGCCACTCATCACCTGGGGTCTGGTGATTACCCAAGGCCCGCACAAGGCACGGCAAAACCTGGGCATTTACCGGCAGCAGGTGCTGGCCCGCAACAAGGTCGTCATGCGCTGGCTGCCGCACCGCGGCGGCGCGCTCGATTTTCGTGACCACGCCAAACAAAACCCTGGCCAGCCCTACCCGGTGTGTGTCGCGCTGGGCGCCGACCCGGCCACCATTCTGGGCGCGGTGACGCCGGTGCCCGACAGTTTGAGCGAATACCAGTTTGCCGGTTTGCTGCGCGGCAGCCGCACCGAGCTGGTCAAGGCGCTGGGCAGTGAACTGCGTGTGCCCGCGTTTGCCGAGATCGTGCTCGAAGGTCACATCTACCCGGACGCGACCCACAAAACCGGCTTCGAGCACGCGCTGGAAGGCCCGTTTGGCGACCATACCGGTTATTACAACGAGCAGGCCGAGTTTCCGGTCTTCACCATTGACCGCATCACGCAGCGGCGCGAGCCCATTTACCACTCCACTTACACCGGCAAGCCACCCGACGAGCCTGCCATGCTGGCGCTGGCGCTCAATGAATTGTTTGTGCCGCTGCTGCAGCGCCAGTACCCCGAGATCACCGACTTTTACCTGCCGCCCGAGGGCTGCAGTTACCGCATGGCGGTGGTCAGCATCAAGAAGGCCTACCCCGGCCATGCCCGGCGCGTGATGTTTGGCATCTGGAGCTTTTTGCGCCAGTTCATGTACACCAAGTTCATTGTGGTGGTCGATGACGACATCAACCCGCGCGACTGGAAAGATGTGATCTGGGCCATCACGACCCGGGTCGACCCCACGCGTGACACCCTGCTGGCCGACAACACGCCCATCGACTACCTCGACTTTGCCTCGCCGGTGAGCGGTCTGGGCAGCAAGATGGGGATTGACGCCACCCACAAGTGGCCCGGCGAGACCAGCCGTGAATGGGGCCGGCCCCTGACCATGAGCCCGGAGGTGACCGCCAAGGTCGACGCGCTCTGGCACACATTGGGGTTGTAGTCCCACCCCAGAAGCGCCTCAGGGCGCGAACACCTCCACCCGGTTTCGGCCATTCTGCTTGGCAAGGTACAGCGCCTGGTCTGCGGCGTTGATCATGTCATCACATTGTGCGTTCTTGAGCTGACCTTGCTCACACACACCGATGCTGATGGTGATGGCAATGGGCTTGCCTGCAACCGACTGAAACTCTGTGCTCTCAACGCCCTGCCGCAAAATCTCGGCCAGTTGCACCGCGCCCTGCGCGGTGGTGTTGGGGAGGATCACCAAAAACTCCTCGCCGCCCAAACGCCCGGGCAAGTCCTGTGCCCGGGTCCGCGCGGCAATGGCCTGGGCCACGCCCTTGAGCACCTTGTCGCCCGAAAGGTGGCCATGGCTGTCGTTGACCAGCTTGAAAAAGTCAATGTCGATCATCAGCAGCGCCAGCGGTTGGTTATGACGTTTGGCCATGGCGATCTGTTGTGTCAGGGATTCCAGCAAGGAACGCCGGTTGATCAGGCCGGTGAGTTCGTCGCGCATGGCCAGGCCACGGTTGCGCTCGTCGGCACGTTCCTTGGCCATCAGGATCAGGCCCAGACTCACCACCACGGTGCACAGGGCCGACACCAAAAAGACCAGACTGGGCACCCAGTGCGCGCTCAAAACAGACGTGATCTCATCGTGGTGCAGCACCACGCCCACCCCCTGAAGCAGCATCATGGCGATCAGCACCAAAAACCCGGTCACCAGAAAATACTGGCCAGCACCCGCGGTCTCCTTGCGTTTTTGCAGCACGACTGCCACCACGACCAGACTCTGGA
>JAABQI010000033.1 GCA_011391545.1 Rhodoferax sp. | reverse complement strand
TGATGTAGGGCACCGGCAACAGCGGCACGCCCTTGAAGCTGAGCAGGGCACCCGTGGCGGTGCCCACATCTTCTTCCTGGTCGAGGCTGATGGTGCTGGCCTTCAAAATCCAGTCCGGCACCCAGCTCGGGCCGGGCAAGCGAGGGCAGGTGGTAAAGGTGGCGTTGTGGATCACCGCCCGCTGCTCGTCCAGAAAATCAACCCGGTCGGCCTGGCCATGAGCCTTGTTGAGCAAAAAATGGTAGGTGGGCTGATCGAAGAAGCCGGTGAAGGTATCCATCCGCAGTTCCAGCAGCGGGCCTTCATACACGTTGCCCGCGCGGTTGATCAGGACGTTGCCCCGGGCTTTGGCCAGCTCTGTGGTCTGGTCGTATTCCAGATGGTCTGCCTTGATCACCGTATCGCCGCGGCGCAAAACGGCATTGCCTTCCAGCACCGTTTCCAGATCAGGGCGTCCCGTGATGCGCTCGGCAGCGACAAAGCTGGGCAGACGGCCGCGCGCCTCCGCAGATATCTGCTCCTGCAAAACCAGACTCATTTTCAAATTCAGCGGCTCATCAGGCGCCTGCTGCGCCCCCACCAGCGCCGACTGCAGCAGCGTGACCAGCACACTGAGACGCAGCGGGCCCACATGACCACGCGGCGTGACCGCCGACGCATCGAGCATCAAAAAACGCATTGAAGCAGCGCGCATGAAATGAAAGGCGGAACGGGCATGAAGTGGGCGCGGTAGATCGGTGGTCAAATTTGTAGAATGGATTATCCATGAGCCACGACATTCCCCCCCAAACCCCCGCCAGCCCCGCCATCGCCTGGTGCGACGCCGTCCGCGCTGATCAATTCACCCGCTGGCTGACCGGCATCGCCGCCCAGCACGGCTTGCAGATTGAGAGCCTGCGCCTGGCCTCGGCCGATGCCAGCTTCCGGCGTTATTTCCGCATCGATGCCCAGGACGGCAGCCGCATCATCATGGACGCGCCGCCCGACAAGGAAAACAGCGCGCCCTTTGTCAAGGTGGCCGGCCTGATGCACGCCGCCGGGGTGCACGCGCCGCAGGTGCTGGCCTGGGACGAGAAGTTGGGCTTCATGCTGCTGACCGACTTGGGCGCGCAGACCATGATGCAGGTCATCAACCGTGAACAGCCGCAAGCCAATCTGCCCCTGTATCTGCAGGCGGTGGACGCGCTCATTGCCTGGCAACTGAGCTCCCAACCCGGCGTGTTGCCGCCCTATGACGAAGCGCTGCTGCGCCGCGAGCTCGAACTGTTCCCCGACTGGTATATCACGCAGCACAAGGGCGTGGTCATGGACGCTGACATGCGCCAGACACTCGACAAAAGCTTCGAGGAGATCATCCGACTCAACCTGAGCTGGCCCAGCGTTTTTGTGCACCGCGACTTCATGCCCCGAAACCTGATGGTCTCGGGCTCCGCACAAGCTCCCTTGCTGGGCGTGCTGGACTTTCAGGACGCGGTGTACGGCCCCATCACCTACGACATTGCCAGCCTGATGCGCGACGCCTTCCTGAGCTGGAACGAAGACTTTTGCCTCGACGTGACCATCCGTTACTGGGAAAAAGCGCGCAAGGCCGGCCTGCCGGTGGGCGACGACTTTGGCGAGTTTTACCGCGGCGTCGAGTGGATGGGCCTGCAACGCCACCTGAAAGTGGCCGGCATCTTTGCCCGCCTCACGCTGCGCGACGGCAAGCCCCAGTACCTGGCCGACACGCCGCGCTTCATCTTTTACATCCGCACCACCTGTGAGCGCTACCGCGAGCTCAAACCGCTGCTGCGGCTGGTGGAGAAGCTCGAAGGCATTGAGATGCCCAATGTTTTCGGTTTTGGGCGGCAATAAGCCAAAGCATGCGCCAGACCCACTACAAAAACCACTCGATCCTGTCCATGCCCCGTTTTTACTGCCCCACCCCGCTGACCCCCCGCGAACTGCTGGACTTGCCCGCCAGCGCCGCGCGCCATGTGCAGGTGCTGCGCCTGCAGCCCGGTGATGTGATCACGCTGTTCAACGGCGGGCCGGATGTGCCAGGCAGCAGCGGCGGCGAATTTGAAGCGACCGTGACGCAGATGGGCCGCAGCCATGTGCAGGTGCAGGTGGGTGCGCACACATTGGTAGAGCGCGAAGCCGCCCTGCAGGTGCACTTGGCGGTCGGCATGCCTGCCAACGATCGCATGGACTGGCTGGTGGAAAAAGCCACCGAACTCGGCGTGGCCAGCATCCAGCCGCTGATGACCGAGCGCAGCGTGTTGCGCCTCAGCGGCGAGCGCGCCGACAAGAAGCAGGCGCACTGGCAAAGCGTGGCGGTGGCGGCCTGCGAGCAGTGTGGCGGCAACCTGGTGCCCCGTGTGCACGCGGTGATGACGCTGGCGCAGTGGCTCAAGGCACCAGCCCCGCCAGACGCTGCGCAGTCACCGCGCCTGTTGCTGTCCTTGCGGCCTGAATCGATTGGATTGCGCGAAGCCGCTCATCCCAAGGCGACAGACATCACTTTCCTGTCAGGCCCCGAAGGCGGCTTGAGCGCGGCGGAAGAAGACGCGGCGCTGGCCCAGGGTTTTGCCCCGGTGAAGCTGGGACCGCGCGTGCTGCGCTCTGAAACCGCCGCCCTGGCGGCATTGGCGGCTTTGCTGATTTAGGGTTCATGGCCACAACACTGACCCTGAACCCTGGCCCTACAAAGACTGCGCGTTATCGCGACAGCGTGTACACCGAGGTGCCCGCCAGCAAATTGGGCAGCAGGCGCACCACCTTGCCGTCCTGCAGGCCAAAGCTGTCTTGCACCAGCAGCCGGTTGCGGCTGGCCAGCACACCCAGGTCGGCATGGGTGCCCACGCGGATATTGGGCGTGTCAAACCACTGGTAGGGCAGGCGCTTGGTCACCGGCATGCGCCCGCCCAGCACGCTCAGGCGATTCGGCCAGTGCGCAAAATTGGGGAAAGCCACAATGCCCAGGCGCCCCACGCGCACGGTCTCCAGCAGCATCACCTCGGCGTTGCGCAGGTGTTGCAGCGTGTCGATTTGCAGCACCACGTCAAAGCTGGCGTCCTCGAAAGTGGACAGGCCTTCGTCGAGGTTGAGCTGGATCACGTTGACGCCGCGCTTGACGCAGGCCTGCACGTTGGCGTCGTCGATCTCGATGCCGTAGCCGCTGCAGCCGCGCGCTTCAATCAGGTGCGCCAGCATGGCGCCGTTGCCGCAGCCCAGGTCGAGCACGCGGGAGCCCGCCGGCACCAGCTCGGCAATGGCCAGCTGCGTGGCGTTGACCCGGGCGCTGGCGCTCATGCAGCCTCCCCGGCTGGCTTGACGACATTATTGAAGTAGGAGCGAATCACGCCCATATAGCGGGCGTCATCAAGCAAAAAGGCGTCATGCCCGTGCGGTGCGTTGATCTCGGCATAACTCACGTCGCGCTTGTTGTCGAGCAGCGCCTTGACGATCTCGCGACTGCGCTTGGGGGCAAAACGCCAGTCGGTGGTAAAGCTCACCAGCAGGAACTTGGAGGTGGCACGCGCCAGCGCCAGGCTCAAGTTGCCCTCATAGGCGCGCGCAGGGTCAAAATAGTCGAGCGCCCGGGTGATCAGCAGGTAGGTGTTGGCGTCGAAGTACTCGGCAAACTTGTCGCCCTGGTAACGCAGGTAACTCTCGATCTGGAACTCGGCTTCCAGCGTGCTGTAGAAGAAATTGCGATCCTGCTCGCTTTGGCTGCTGGCAATCAGCTGGCGGCCAAACTTCTCGTTCATCACGTCGTCGCTGAGGTAGGTGATGTGGCCGATCATGCGGGCAATGCGCAGGCCGCGTTTGGGCACCATGCCATGCTCATAAAAATGGCCGCCATGAAAGTCGGGGTCGGTCTGGATGGCGCGCCGGGCCACTTCGTTGAAGGCAATGTTTTCAGCCGTCAGATTGGGCGCGCTGGCAATCACCACCGCGTGGCGCACCCGGTCCGGGTATTGCAGCGCCCAGCTCAGCGCCTGCATGCCGCCCAGGCTGCCGCCCATCACGGCCGCCAGCGTCTGGATGCCCAGGGCATCGAGCAGCCGGGCCTGGGCGTTGACCCAGTCCTCGACCGTGACCACTGGAAAGTCGGCGCCATAAACGCGCCCGCTGTCGGGGTTGGTGTGCATCGGGCCGGTGGAGCCAAAACACGAGCCCAGGTTGTTGACACCGATGACAAAAAAACGCTCGGTGTCGAGTGGCTTGCCTGGCCCGATCATGTTGTGCCACCAGCCTTCTGACTTGTCCTGGCCCGCGTAGGTGCCGGCCACATGGTGCGAGGCGTTCAGCGCGTGGCAGATCAGCACCGCGTTGGATTGGTCGGCGTTGAGCGTGCCGTAGGTCTCGAAGCTGAGGTCGTATTCCCGAATGGACGCGCCGCTTTGCAAAGGCAAGGCGGCCGCAAAATGCATGGACTGGGGTGTGACGTTCATAGGCGCGGGATAGGACTCGCTTTGAGTATAAAGCGCCCGCCAGCCCCTCACGAACCGTTACAGCAGGTTCAGCCGGCGGGCGCCTTCGGTGAGTTCGGCGCGGAAATCCGGGTGCGCAATGGCGATCATTTCCTGGGCGCGCTGTTTGGCTGATTTGCCGCGCAACTGGGCCACGCCGAATTCGGTGACCACGTAGTTGATGTCATTTTTGCCGGTCGTGACATGGGTGCCCGGTGTCAGCGTGGGCACGATGCGGGTCAGGGTGTCGTCCTTGGCGGTGGCGGGCAGCACGATGAATGACTTGCCGCCCTGCGAGCGGTTGGCGGCGCGCACAAAGTCCACCTGGCCACCGGTGCCCGAATAAGGCATCGGCCCCAGGCTTTCCGAGCCGCACTGGCCCAGCAAGTCAATCTGCAGGGTGGCATTGATCGACACCAGCTTGTCGTTTTGCGCCGCCAGGTAAGGGTCGTTGGTGAAATCTGCGGGGTGTATTTCCAGCGCCGGGTTGCGTTCCATGAACTGGTACAGCTTTTTCGAGCCGAGCGCGAACGTGGCCACCATTTTTCCGGGCAGGTAGTTCTTCTTGCGGTTGGTGATGGCGCCGCTCTCAACCAGGCTCAGAATGCCGTCGCCGACCATCTCGGTGTGGACGCCCAGGTCGTGTTTGCCCGAGAGTTGCATCACCACGGCGTCGGGAATGCCGCCATAACCAATCTGCAGGGTCGAGCCGTCGTCGATCATGTCGGCCACATACTTGCCTATGGCCTGCTGCACCGGGCCTATTTTTGGCAAGCCGACTTCCAGCACCGGCTCATCTCTTTCCACCAGGGCGCTCACCTGTGAAATATGGACCTGGCAATTGCCGTAGGCGTAAGGGACATTCGGGTTCACCTCCAATACGATGGCGCGCGCCTTCGCCACGGCGGCCATGGTGTAGTCGGCCCCCAGGCTGAGCGAGAAAAAGCCCTTCTCGTCCATGGGTGACGCCATGGAAAAGACCACATCAGCCGGGATCTGGCCGCGCTGGATCATGACCGGGATGTCGGAGAAACTGCAGGGAATGAAATCGATCGACCCGCTTTGCCCGCCCGCGCGTGACGCGCCGCCAAAAAAGAAGGCCATGTGGCGCACATGGTCTGCGGTGTCAGGGTCGAAATAGTCGAATTTGCGTACCGCCAGAATCTGCGCCACCTTGATGTCCTGGAAACGGCGGCGCTGTGCTGACAGGGCCGTCAGCAGCGCCGGCGGCTCGCCAACCCCGGTGGGCACGACGATGAAGTCGCCATTGCGCACCTGATCAATGGCATCTTCAGGGGTGCAGCGCTTGCTTTGGTACAGGGTTTGAAATGACATGGGGCCTCGCATGTTGAAAAAGTGGGGCGCAAGCTCGCGTTGCCATTGCATTGGAACATGCCCGCTCCGCAAATGAAAGGCATCTTGAACTGGCGCAAAACATGCAAGAAATTTTGCTTCTGGTGGTCTCTGACCAACTCAGGCCCCCACCGACTTAAGCGCTTTGTTGAATGCCTGCCAACACCCAGCCGCTGTTGCCCTGGCGTGTCTTCATCAGGTGCCAGATCTCGTCAAAGGACTCTTCCGGTGCGCCGCTGTCGTCTCGGATTGCGCCGGTGAAGCGCACGCTGACCAGATAACGGTCGGCGTCCTCGTCCACTTCCAGCACCTGGGCCTGGAGGCTGACGACATCATTTTTCTGGCTTGTCACACCGCGCTCGGCCAATTCCATCTTGAGTTCGGCAAACATTTCGGGGGTGGTGAACTGGCGGATGTCGTCCAGGTTGCTGGCGTCGTTGGCGGCCTGCAGGCGAATGAAGTTCACCTTGGCATTGCGTTCAAAACCTGCGGCATCGAAGTCGGCCGGAATTCGGCTTGCGCTGGCGGCCCCGACACCAATGCCTGATCCAATACCTGATCCAGGGGCGCTCTGACCTGCAGCAGGCATGGCCACCTTGTAGGCGGGCGACTGCTGCTCAGGCCAGCTGGCATGGGGCGCCGCACCGGCTCGAACATGCGCATATTGCAGTCCCCCTGGTGCTGACGCGCCTGACTGCGCGGCCGCAGCGCGTTTGCGCATGACGAAGCCAATCGCCACCATGACGGCGACTGCGATCAAGCCAAACATCAGCATGGTGGCCAATTCTTCACCAAAACCCAGGTGGGATGCCAATGCGGCCAGGCCGAGGCCCGCAGCAATGCCCGCCACCGGCCCCATCCATGAACGTGAAGGCGCTGCCGCACCCGCGGCGCTTGTGCCTGCGCCCGCGGCCGACTGGGTTGGCGCGGTGGGTGCCTTGTCTGCGGTGGCCTGGCGCTGTGTGCCCAGGGACTTGCCCGAGCCCATGCGCTTGGCGGCCTCGGCATCCATGGCCACCATGGAAAGGCCCAGGGTGAACACCACGGCCAGCAGTGAGAGCAATCTTTTCATATGGATTTCCTGTTGAAATTAAAAAACATGGCAGAGATTAACGTTCTTAAAACCATTTAAAAAGAAGCATTTGCTGGATAAATACTTCGTAAAAATGAGAGTGTTTGGACTGCTGCCAAAGCCTGCGCACTTGCCTTAGTTCGGCCTGGTGGCTTTGGGTAGCCCAAGCACCACCAGAGTGACAACGGTCAGAGGCAAGACAAAGCTCAGCATGGCCGATGAGAACGCGCCCAATGCGTCATGCTGCTGGGCAGCCAGGACCAGATAGGTCACGTAGGCCACGTAGTAGCCCAAAAACACGGCACCCTCCCAGCGGGCAATGACCTGCCCGGTCATGAAGATGGGAACACACGCCAACGCCACGGCCACCATCACCCACAGGTCAAAATTGATGGCAGCCGGCGGCACTATCAGGCCAGTCTGGCCAGAGACCAAACTGGCCACACCCATGCAACCCAGCGCGTTGAAGATGTTGCTGCCCACCACATTTCCCACGGCAATGTCACGCTCACCCTTGATCGCCGCCATGATGGAGGTGGCCACTTCCGGCATGGAGGTGCCCGCCGCAACAATGGTCAGCGCGATCACCAGGTCGCTGACGCCCATGGACTTGGCAATCGTCACGGCGGCTTGTACCAACCAGTCCGAGCCCAGCACCAGCAGCGCCAAACCAGCGGCAATCAGCAGCAATTGCACCCAGATCCGGTCCAGCCAGGGAGCTTTCCCATGGGGCGCGAACTCATCGGTGTATTCATCCTTGGCAGCCTGACTTTCGCGCCGTGACTGGACCACCAGAAAAACGGTGTACGCGACAAGCGATATCAACAGCAGCACGCCGTCGTTCCAGCTCAGCAGTCCATCCAGCGAGAGCAGCAGCAGGAGCACACTCGCGCCGAGCATGATGGGCACCTCCTGGCGAATCAACTGGACGTTGACCACCAGCGGCACGATCAAGGCAGACAGGCCCAAAATGAACAACACATTGAAGATGTTGCTGCCCACGGCGTTACCTATCGCCAGATCGGTTTTGCCGTCAAGCACGGCACCCACAGACACCGCCACCTCCGGCGCGCTGGTGCCAAAGGCCACTACCGTGAGCCCCACCACCAAAGGCGAGATGCCCAGCGACAGTGCCAGGCGTGAGGCGCCCCGCACCAGCACGTCGGCGCCCACAATGAGGGCAGCAAGCCCGGCGAAAAAAAGTAAATAAGTCATGTTTCAAGGGTCCATTCAAAGAAAAAGCTTCAATTGGTGACGCATGGGCTGTTCGCCCTGATCCCGCTGCAATCCAAATTCACGAGTTGACCAGGTGCCACATCAGGTAGGCACCCAGCACCGCATTGCCAATGGTAAACAAAACAATAACCGAACTGACAAACGCATCTGGCGACTGGGTGTGTGTGATCCAGGCCAAAACCATGGACAGCAGGTTCAACACCACCATGAGCCAAAAAAGAGGATTGCGCGGTTTAACCAGGCGGCTGAGTTTCATGGGTTACCGGCGCGCACGCTGTGTTTGCCGGTTGTCACGCCGCCAGGTGCAACGTCGCGGCCGGACAGTGCTGAAATTGCAGAGAACATGAGAGTCTGGTATGCCAATGTTGAGATCGCTGGATGATGCCTGTTCTGAGAACTTTGAAAAAGCAGGAAAACTGGCTGAAAAAATCTTGTTTTTACGAACTCTCCTGATGACTTTTACAGGTTAAACACAGGTGTTCGTCGATAAGTCTCGGCAACACTTGACAGCCTGTGGCCTTCAGCTTTTCATGGCCTTGATTTGTTCACCAGTCTGCTGAGCCTGTTTGGCTTGGGCGGATCGAACGACTAAGCCCTGATTGCGACGGAGAACAACATGAAATGTCCTGCCTGCCCTGACGGGGGGCGCTGCCAATCCAAGCCCAAGTGCAAAAAATCGTGGCTGAGCGAGATATTTGATTGATCCAGGCCCGGATTCTTCAACCCTGCGGTGGTGCTGGTCAACCCAAGGACGACCAGGTGGCGGCGGGCGAATCCATTGTTTTAAGTGCGGCCTTGGCGCATTGGGGCTTGCGCTACCCGATGCTGCCTTTGCGCGCGACACAGCAATTGCTACATTGCCAGCCAACCCTGTGATCGGGCCTGCACTTGCACACCCATGGCCGCTGCACCCACCAGCAATGCGCCGAGGCAGGCCGTGCACCCGTCATGGTCTATACGGCGTAGCGGGCTGGCGGTGTGTGCCTGCGCAGACGGCTGATGAGCAGCAAGCCAAGGCCAGCCAGCACCACCAGTATGACCATGCCAATGGCCCAGACCACCCACAACAAGGGCGCAACCCACGCGAGCAGCGGCACGATCCACGGCATGAATGCCGTGAGCGCGCCAACGCTCCAGACTACGCTGGCGCGCAGGGTTTCTGCCAAGGCGGGGTCCAGCCACAGGCCGATCCAGGCCGGCATCGGCCATTGGGTGATCGCCTGCATGCCGCCCTGCAACTGCCCGCCCTGGCCGGCCAGCCACTCTGCCAATGCCGCCGACACCGCGATGAAGACAGTCCATAAAATCGCGATGAGAGCAGTTCCTGAAGCAAATATGATTTTCATGCGCAAATTATCTGTCCATCACATCGTTCTGACAGTTCTAAAAAAACAGCTATTCCGGAACTTTGATGTCGGAAAAAGCGAACAAATGATCAGGCAGCGTGAGCGCATCCTGGCCCTTTACACTTGCGCCGTCATGCAGTGCGAGCCAAAGACCTGCTTGGCAGCTGATCACCCGGAGAACCCATGCCATGCCCAACATCCGAAGCGTCGATGCCGTTCGTCCGGCGTTCGCCCCCGGGTCGCCGGTCCAGGGCAAGCCGTCGGGCGCGGCCTTGACCGGCGATGGCGCCTGCCCTGAAATCGATCCCGAATCGCCGCTGCAGTTTGTCATCAACGGGGCCGCTGGCAGTGGCGATGCGGACACCCGGCGCGAGCTCATTGAAGCCGCGCTGCGGGCGGCCGGACGCGTTGGGGAACTGCGGTTCAGCCGCCCCGCCGAGCTGGCGCTGGTGGCGCAGCAGGCTGCGAGCAAGGCCATCGCCACCCGCACTGCCGTGGTCGCTGTTGGCGGCGACGGCACCCTCAACACGGTGGCGCAGGCGGCGCACGTCACAGGCTGTGCCATGGGGGTGGTGCCCCAGGGCACCTTCAACTATTTCGCCCGCACCCATGGCATTCCGTCTGATCCGGCCGAGGCCGTGCGGCGGTTGCTGGAATGGACGCCGTTGCCGGTGCGAGTGGCTGCGGTCAACGACAGGGTGTTCCTGGTCAACGCCAGTCTGGGCTTGTACCCCGAGCTGCTGGAAAACCGCGAGGCCTACAAGGCGCGTTTCGGGCGCAGCCGGTGGGTGGCGTTCTGGGCGGGCAGCACTACGCTGCTGCGCGCGCAAAGGCAACTGCGTCTGCACATCGAACAGGGTGCCGCGGCTCGTGATGTGCGCACGCTGACGCTCTTTGTCGGCAACAACCGTCTGCAACTGCAGCAGTTGGGGCTGAAGCCGCAGACGCAGGTCGAAGGCGCACCGGGACAAGCGTCTGCAGCGGGCTGCATCACCGCAGTCATGCTGCGCCCGCTCGGCACCTGGTCGATGTTCAGGCTGATGCTGCACGGCGCCATGGGCACCCTTGGCGAGGCGCAGAGCGTGGAACACTTCGAGTTCGAGCACATGGTGGTGAGGCCCACGCTCGCGCCCGGCCGCCGCGGGGTCAAGGTGGCCTTCGACGGCGAGGTCACGCGGATGCGCGCGCCGCTCGACTTCCGGGTGCTCGCCAAGCCGCTGTACCTGTTGAAGCCGCGCCCCCATGACGCGGCAACCGGCGCAATGATCGACACCGCGGCCCGCCCCGAGGGGACAGCCGGATGAGCATCCTGCTGCAAATCTCGGATCCGCACTTCGGCACCGAGCAGTCGCCGGTCGTCGAAGCGCTGGCGGCGCTGGCCCGGCAACAGCAGCCCGATCTGCTCGTGCTCTCGGGCGACGTCACGCAGCGCGCGCGGCCGGCGCAGTTTCGGGCGGCCCTCGCCTTCATGGACCGCCTGGGTGGGCCAGTGCTGGCCATTCCGGGCAACCACGACATACCGCTCTTCGACTTGTGGACGCGCCTGCGCCACCCCTATGCCCGGTACATGGCGGCCTTCGGGCCGGATCTCGAACCCGTGCATTCCTCGCCCGACTTGATGGTGGTGTGCGTCAACACCACGCGGGCCTGGCGCCACAAGCATGGCGAGGTGTCCGGGCAACAGATCGACCGTGTGGCGCGGACCCTTGAGGGCGCCGGGGCTGCGCAGTTGCGCGTGGTGGTGGTGCACCAGCCCGTGGCCGTGACGCTCGCCGAAGATGTGCCGAACCGGCTGCGCGGGCACGCAGCCGCGCTGCAGCGCTGGTCTGCCGCCGGCGCCGACCTGGTGATGGGCGGACACATCCACCTGCCCTACGTGATGTCGCTGGACGGCCTGGCGCGGCCGATGTGGGCGGTGCAGGCGGGCACGGCGGTGTCCTCAAGGGTGCGCAAGGGCGTGCCGAATTCGGTGAACCTGCTGCGCTGGGGCGTGGATTCGTTACCCGGGTGCTGCCTCGTCGAGCAATGGGATTTCTCGGCGGTCGATCAAAGCTTCGTGCGCGCCAGGGTCACCGAAATCCGACCCGCCAGGGCATGACACTGCAGCTGCTGTGGTGCCTGCCGTGGCTCAGTGCAAAGTGGCGGCATTTTTTTGCATGCGCAGCCTGCGGACTACGCTGTCGATCAGGCAGCCGCTGATTCAATACCCATAGCAAGCCAGCAGCTCACTGGCGGATTAGTCCAACGGGATCTTTAGCCTACCGGATGTGGAAGAACCCCATCAGCCTTGATCAGCGTCTGCGCGCCGCAGCCGCCAGGCGAGTGACTTGACCATAACCTGAAGCCACAGACCCGACAAAATCAAGTCGCGTCGGGCTGGGCCCTGGGGGCGGCAAGCGCAAACGCCGGTAGCGCGCTGCAGGTCTGGTCGATGGCCACAATCAGCGGGTAGGGCGCGAGGCTGACTTTGAAACGTCGCGCGCTTTCGACTTGCGCGACCAAGTAGGCGTCGGCCAAGGTCGGACCATGGCCAAAGCAGAAGTTGCCGCGCTTTGTGTCAGCCGCCAGCATGGTTTCCAGCGACTCAAAACCCGCGTTGATCCAGGTGGCGCACCAGGCCAGCACGGCGGCCTCGTCGCAGCCCAGCGTGTGGCGCAGGTACTCCAGCACGCGGCGGTTGTTGAGCGGGTGGATGTCGCAGCCCACGATGGCGGCCAAGGCGCGCACGCGGGCTCGATCGTTCATGTCTGAGGGAAGCAGCGGCGGATTCGGGTAACGTTCTTCGAGCCATTCGATGATGGCGGGCGACTGGGTCAGCACCAAGTCCCCATCGATCAGCAGGGGCACAAAGCCCTGCGGGTTAAGCGCCTTGAAAGCGGTGTCAAAGTGCGCCTCGGCGCGCAAATCCACGGCCACATAGTCCCAGTCCACTCGCTTGAGATTGAGCACAATGCGCAGGCGGTGCGAGGTGCCGCTGCGAAAGTAGTTGTAGATCTTCATGGATTGGCTGCTGCAACTTCTGTGTGTCAGGAACCCTGACCGCGTTTGGACGCAATCAATGACTTGACGTCGGGCGCGCGCACCCGCGGGCGATTGGGCTCGGCGGCCGCCAGTGGCCGCACTTCTGTCAGGCTGGCCAAACAGCGCCGGGTGAGGTCCTGGTAGGTTTGCGTGCCCGCAAGTTTCCAGGCAATTTCGTCATCACGCAAGGCGCGTATCAGTTTGGCCGGTACACCGGCCACCAGGGTTGCCGGCGTCACCTGCATGCCGGCGGGCACAAAGGCGCAGGCGGCCACCACGGCCGCCTCACCCACCACGGCCTCGTCCATGACCACTGCGTTCATGCCGACCAGGGCGTTGCGGCGCACCACACAACTGTGCAACACTGCGCCGTGGCCGATGTGGCCGTTTTCCTCGACCACCGTGTCCTGCTGCGGAAAGCCGTGCATGACGCAGTTGTCCTGCACATTGGCGCCCGCTTCCAGCACGATGCGGCCAAAATCCCCGCGCAGGCTGGCGTTGGGGCCCACGTAGCAGTTCGGCCCGATATGCACATCACCAATCAGCACCGCCGTGGGATGCACGTAGGCGCTGGGGTCTATCACGGGGATCACCCCTTCAATGGCGTAGCAGGGCATGGCAGGTCCAATGAGTTTCTGGGGTCAGCGCTCGTCAAAACTCACGGTCACCGCTTCGCTGGTCGGGCGCGACTGGCAGCTCAGCACAAAGCCCTTGTCGGTTTCCCAGGGCTCCAGGCCGTAGTTCTTGTCCATGGCCACGCTGCCGGTGATGACCTTGCAGCGGCAGGTGGCGCAGACGCCGCCTTTGCAGGAGAACGGCAGGTCCAGCCCGGCGGCCATGGCCACGTCCAGCACATGTTCGTCCGGGTTCATGTACAACGCGTGCGACTTGCCATCGAGCACCACGGTCAGGGCCACCTGGCCGCCAGCGGGCAGCTTCATGCTGTTGGCCACCACCGCTTGGCGCGCTTCGGGTGTCATGGTTTCCAGCGTGGGGGAGGTGAAGCGCTCGGTATGCACCTGTTTGGCGGGCACACCGGCTTCAAGCAGCGCCTTTTCGGTGACCTCGATCATGGCCTCGGGGCCGCAGATGAACACCTCGTCCATGCTGCCCACGGGCAACAGGGCATCGATGAGTGCGCGCACTTTGTCGCCGTCGATGCGGCCTTGCAACAGGTCCGCCTCCTGCGCCTGGCGCGACAGGATGTGGATCAGGGTCAGGCGCCCGGCGAAGCGGTCTTTGAGGTCTTGCAGGGCTTCGTTGAACATCACGCTGGCCATGCCGCGGTTGCCGTAGACCAGGGTGAACTTGGCATCACTCTGGTCTTCCAGCGTGCTGGCCATGATTGACAAAATCGGCGTGATGCCGGAACCCGCCGCGAAACCGACGCGGTGCAGGGCGCGCGGGCGTTTCGAGACAAAACGGCCATCGGGCGGCATCACCGCAAGCGTGTCACCGGCCTTGAGCTGGGTAGCGGCCCAGTTGGAGAACACGCCGCCCTCCATCGGGCGAATACCGACCACCAGTTCGTGATTTTTTTGCAGGTGGCTGTGGGTGCAGCAGATCGAGTAGCTGCGGCGCACGTCGGCGCCGTCAATCTTGCTGCGCAGGGTCAGGTACTGGCCGGGCTGGAAGTCAAAGCTGTCCAGCAGGGCGTCGGGCACGCTCAGGGCAACGGCCACCGAGCCAGCCGCCTCGGGGCTGACACTGGCGACGCGCAGGTCGTGAAAACGGGGAGATGTAGACATGTTGGCCTAATAAGGTTTGAAGTAGTCAAAGGGTTCCAGGCAGTCCAGGCAACGGTACAGCGCCTTGCAGGCGGTCGAGCCAAAGTGCGAGGTCTCCGTCGTGTTGTGTGAGCCACACTGCGGGCAGGCCACGGTAAGCTCGGCGCCGCCCGCTGCCCTTTTGGAGGAAAACTGGATGACGTTGGCGACTGGTGACCCGCAACCGCTTGGGTGCGGCGGGGCAATGCCATAGGCGCGCAGTTTTTCACGCCCTTCAGGCGTCATCCAGTCGGTGGACCAGGCCGGGGCAATTTGTGTCAGCACCCGGGCCGCGACACCGGCTCTTGACAAGGCATTCACCACGTCGTCCTGCATCTGGCTCATTGCCGGGCAGCCGCTGTAGGTCGGGGTGATGACCACCTCCAGGCCGGTGGCGGTCTGCCGCACCGCGCGCAAGATGCCCATCTCGCGCAGGTTCACCACCGGGATCTCGGGGTCGGTGACCGACTCCAGCAGACTCCAGGTGGTGTAAAAGGCGTCGTTTGGCTTTTTAAGCGCAATCGGGCCATCGGGCAAGGCCGCTGACGCAGCGTTTGCCTGGCTTGGCGTGGCATCGGCTTGCATGGGAATTACCAGACGGCCTCGGGGTGAGCGCGGGCCAGGCTTTGCATCTCGGCCAGCACAAAACCAAGGTGCTCGGAATGCACGCCGGTTTTGCCCGTGGTGACAAAACCACCGGGCGCAGGGCGGGTGAGTGTGGCCTGTGTCAGCGCCTCGTCCACCATGGCATTCCACGCAGCTTGCAGTGGCCCGGTGTCAACGCCCTGGCCTGTCTTGGTCACGGCTGTTTCCATCGCGCTTGGCGTGAAGAATTCCTGCGTGTAAGGCATCAAGTGGTTGATGGCCGCCTGCATTTTGGCGTGTGACGTGTCGGTGCCGTCACCCAGGCGCAGAAGCCAGTCATGGGCGTGACGCAGGTGGTACTGGGTTTCCTTGAGCGATTTGGATGCAATCGCCGCCAGTTGCGCATCCGCAGAAGCCTTGAGCCCTTCCCACACCAGCACCATCAGGGCGCTGTAGAGGAAATTGCGGCCAATCGTCACCGCGTAATCGCGGTCGCCACTGGTGGTGGGCGCCAGCGCCGTGCTGTGCGGCAGCTCCAGCAGGGTGTAGTTCTTGAACTCTGGCACATCGCGGAAATAGGCCAGCAGGTCTTCGCTGCTTTTGCCGTCCTTGCGCACGGTGGCCACATGCTGATACAACAAACGCGCCTGGCCAATCAGGTCCAGGCTGTTGTTGGCCAGCGCCAGGTCTTCTTCGAGCACCGGGCCATGGCCGCACCACTCGGCGTTGCGCTGGCCCAGAATGACCGCGTTGTCGGCCAGGTGCAGCAGGTAGTCTTGAAAATAGGCGGCCATTACATGTGCCCCACTTCTTCAGGAATGTCATAGAACGTGGGGTGGCGGTAGATCTTGTCGGCCGCCGGGTCAAACATCGAATCCTTGTCTTCCGGGGCGCTGGCGGCAATGCTCTTGGACGGCACCACCCAGATGCTCACGCCTTCCTGGCGGCGGGTGTACACGTCGCGCGCCATTTGCAGGGCGTGTTGCGCATCACTGGCGTGCAGGCTGCCGCAGTGCTTGTGCTCCAGGCCCTGTTTGCTGCGAACAAACACTTCCCAGAGGGGCCAGTCTTTCAATGCGGGGGTGGTGGTGCTCATGCTGCTTCCTTTTGTTGGTTCACTTGATGTTTACGGGCATGGGCCAGGGCGGCGTCGCGCACCCACTGGCCATCGTTGTGGGCTTTGACGCGGGTTGACAGGCGCTCGTGGTTGCACGGGCCGTTGCCGTTCACCGTGGCCCAGAACTCGTCCCAGTCGATCTCGCCATGGTCATAGTGCTGGCGCTCTTCGTTCCATTTCAGCTTGGGGTCGGGCAGGGTCACGCCCAAGACATTGGCCTGCGGCACGGTGGCGTCGATGAATTTCTGGCGCAGGTCGTCGTTGCTGATGCGCTTGATACCCCAGCGCATGGCTTGCTCGCTGTGCGGGCTGTTGGCGTCCGGCGGGCCAAACATGGCCAGGCATTTCCACCAGAAGCGGTTGACCGAGTCCTGCACCATGGCTTTTTGTTCGGCCGTGCCCTGCATCATGACCAGCAGCGCTTCATAGCCCTGGCGCTGGTGGAAGGATTCCTCTTTGCAGACGCGGATCATGGCGCGCGCATAGGGGCCATAACTGCAGCGGCACAGCGGAATCTGGTTCATGATGGCGGCGCCATCGACCAGCCAGCCAATGGTGCCCACGTCGGCCCAGTTCAGCGTGGGGTAGTTGAAGATCGAGCTGTATTTGGCTTTGCCGCTGTGCAGGTCGGCCAGCATTTGGTCGCGCCCGGTTCCCAGGGTTTCAGCGGCGCTGTACAGGTACAAGCCGTGGCCGCCTTCGTCTTGCACCTTGGCAATCAGGATCGCCTTGCGTTTCAGGCTGGGGGCGCGGCTGATCCAGTTGCCCTCGGGCAGCATGCCGACGATTTCGCTGTGGGCGTGCTGGCTGATCTGGCGCACCAGCGTTTTGCGGTAGGCCTCTGGCATCCAGTCTTGTGGCTCGATTTTGCCGTCGGCATCGATCCGGACATCAAAGCGGGCCTGCGCCTCGGGGTTTTCCAGCGAGGCAACGGGTGTTGCCTTCTTCTGGCCGGGGGTCTCTTGCACATTGAATGACTGTGTGTACATAAGTGATGACTCCTGTGGGTTGAAAAATAAACTTAATTGGCTAGCCACATGGGTGGCCGTTTGTCCAGAAAGGCGGCCACACCGTCGCGGCCCTCTGCGGTGGCGCGCTGGCGCGCAATGCGCTGGGCGGTCATCTCCAGCGTTTGCTCGTCAATCGGGCGACCCTTGACGGCCTCGATCAATTCCTTGGCTGCTTTTTGTGCCGACGGTGCACCGGCCAGCAGTGGCTCGATCAAGGCGGCCACACCGGCATCGAGTGCATCGACGGGTGTGACTTCATTGATCAGGCCAATGCTGAGCGCCCGCTCCGCGCTGATGCGCTCGGCGCTCTGGAAATACCGCAGCGCGTGGCGCGGCCCGATGGCGCGCAGCACATAGGGGCTGATCACCGCCGGAATGATGCCGAACTTGACCTCGGAGGTGGAAAACACCGCGTCACTGCTTGCCACCGCCATGTCACAGGCTGCGGCCAGCCCGGTGCCGCCACCCAGGGCGGCGCCCTGAATCCGCGCAATGGTCGGCTTGGACAAGCCAGAGAGCACCCGCAGCATGCGGGCAAAGCGGCGCGCATCTTCGAGGTTGTCGGCCTCGCTGCCCTCGGCGGCGCGGCGCATCCAGTTCAGGTCGGCACCGGCCGAAAAATGCCGGCCGCGCCCGCCCAGCACCACCACGCGCACACCGGCATCCGCGTCCAGCCGGGTGCAGGCCTCGCTCAGGTCGGCAATCAGCTGTTCGTTGAAGGCGTTGAACACCGCCGGGCGGTTCATCCAGACCGTGGCGACCTGGCCGGAACGTTCGATATCAAGTGTCTCAAACATGGTGCTTGTGCGGGAGGGTTGAGTCGGCTCGTCTTATTGCGCCAGGGTCCAGTCGCCGCCCTTGATCTCCAGCATCTTGAAGGCTGACAGGTCGAGGCCCATGTGGTCGGTGGCCGACATGTTGACCACGCCGCCGGTGCCCACAAAACCCTTGGTGGCCTCGATCGCATCACGAACCTTGGCCTTGTCGGTGCTGCCGGCGCGCTTGATCGCGTCCACCGCCAGCATCAGACCGTCATAGGCATGGCCGCCAAAGGTCGAGACATCTGTTTTCCACTTGGCGCTGTAAGCCTTGGCATAGCCTTCGGCGACCGGCTTTTGCGGGTCATTGGCCGCCAGCTTGCTTGCCACCAGCAGCGCGGCGGCCGGCAGGCGAACCCCTTCAGCGGCCGGACCTGCGAGCTTGATGAACTCTTCAGACGCCACGCCATGCGCGTGGTACAGCGGCAGCGTCATGCCGAGCTGCTTGTAGCCCTTGGTGGCAATGGCCGGGCCCTGACCCAGACCAAAAATGAACACGGCCTGGACGCCCGGCACATTGCGGATCTTGGTGAGCTGCGGGCTCATGTCGGTGTCCTTGGGGCCATAGGTTTCGTTGGCCACCAGGGTGATGCCGTACTTGGCCGCCACACCTTCGGTTTCCTTTTTGCCGGACTGGCCAAAACCGCTGGTCTCGGAGAACAACGCCACTTTGGTCAAGCCGCGTTTTTTCATGTCTTCAAAGACTTTTTCAGCGGCCATGCGGTCGGTATGCGGGGTCTTGAACACCCACTTCTTGACCGGTTCCACAATCACCACGGCGCCGGCCAGGGAAATGAACGGAACACCCGCCTTCTCGACCAGCGGCGCCATCGACATGGTGGACCCGGTGGTGGTGCCGCCCACAATGATGTCGACCTTGTCGTCGTCGATCAGGCGCTTGCCAAAGCCGTTGGCCTTGCCGGCATCACTGCCGTCGTCGTAATGCACCAACTCCAGCTGGCGACCGATCACACCGCCTTTTTTGTTGATGTCTTCGACATACATCTGCAGGGTCTTGAGCTCGGGGTCGCCCAAAAAGGCAGCCGGACCGGTGACCGACAGAACGGAGCCGATCTTGATCGTGTCAGCGGCCATGGCGGCCAGTGTGCCCATTGCCAATGCGGTACCAATCACCAGTTTTTTCATCGTAAATTTCATGCTTTGTCTCCTACAGGGGTTAAAAAAATCAGACGCGCTCTATCACCAGGGCAATGCCTTGCCCAACACCGATGCACATCGTGCAAAGCGCATAACGCCCGCCACGCCGTGCCAGTTCATACATGGCCGTTGTCACCAGACGGCCACCGCTCATGCCCAGAGGGTGGCCCATTGCAATCGCACCGCCATTGGGGTTGACCCGGGCCTCATCGTCCTTGAGTCCGAGGTCGCGCAGCACCGCCAGGCTTTGAGCAGCAAAGGCTTCGTTGAGTTCAATGACATCCATCTGGTCCAGGGTCAGGCCGGCCTTGGCCAGTACCTTGCGCACGGCAGGCGCCGGGCCAAAGCCCATGATGCGCGGTGCCACACCGGCCGCAGCCATGGCCACAATGCGGGCGCGCGGTGTCAAGCCGTTGGCCCGGGCGCTTGCCTCGCTGGCCAGCAACAGGGCGCAGGCACCGTCGTTGACGCCTGAGGCGTTGCCCGCCGTCACCGACAGCTCAGGGCCGTTGACGCCCTTGAGCATGGCCAGCATCTCAAGCGTGGTCTCAGGGCGCGGGTGTTCGTCGGTATCGACCACGACCGGGTCCCCTTTTTTGCGCGGGATCAGCACAGGGATCAGTTCGTCGGCAAAGCGGCCAGCGGCTTGGGCGGCAGCCCAGCGTTGCTGCGAGCGCAGTGCAAACGCATCCTGGTCGGCTCGCGAGATGTGGAAGTCGGCCGCCACGTTGTCGGCGGTTTGCGGCATCGAATGGGTGTCATACAGCTTTTTCATGGCCGGATTGGGAAAACGCCAGCCAATGGTGGTGTCAAAAATGGCGGCGCTGCGCGACCAGGCCGCTTCAGCCTTGGCCATGACAAAGGGCGCGCGCGACATGCTCTCCACACCGCCGGCAATCATCAGCTCGGTGTCGCCCGAGCGGATGGCGCGCGCCGCCATGCCAACGCAGTCCAGGGATGAGCCGCACAGGCGGTTCACCGTGGTGCCCGGCACCTCGATGGGCAAGCCCGCCAGCAGGCCGGCCATGCGCGCCACGTTGCGGTTGTCTTCGCCGGCCTGGTTGGCGCAGCCAAAAATGATGTCGTCCACGCTAGCCCAGTTGACCTGGGGGTTGCGCTCCATCAGGGCTTTGAGCGGGATGGCGGCCAGGTCGTCAGCGCGCACGCCCGCCAGCGCACCGCCGTAGCGGCCAATGGGGGTGCGAATGGCATCGCAAATAAAGGCTTCGGTCATGGTGGGTTCCTTAGAGTTGCTTGGGCCGCTCGTCGATCAGGCGGCGCGCCTTGCCGGTTTGGGTGCGCGGAATCGCCTCGAACCCCAGCACGGTGACGCGGGTCGAGATGCCGACGATGGTCTTGATATGGTGCTGCAACTCTTTCGACAAGGTGCCCACTTCATCGGGCGACAGCTTGCCGGAGAATTCGCGCTGCAGCTCGCAGCGCACCTCGACGTTGTCGAGGTGGCCGTCGCGGCTCAGCAAGATCTGGTAGTTGCCCGAAAGCCGCTTGTCGCGCAGGATCTGCTCCTCGATCTGGCTCGGGAACACATTGACACCGCGGACGATCAGCATGTCGTCGGAGCGCCCGGTGATCTTGCCCATGCGCCGGAACGCGCGCGAGGTGGGTGGCAGCAGGCGGGTGAGGTCGCGGGTGCGGTAACGGATGACAGGAAACGCTTCCTTGGTCAGCGAGGTGAACACCAGTTCGCCGTCGGAGCCGTCCGGCAGCACCTCGCCGGTTTCGGGGTCAATGATCTCGGGGTAGAAATGGTCTTCCCAGATCACCGGGCCGTCCTTGGACTCGATGCATTCACACGCCACACCGGGGCCCATGACTTCGGTCAAGCCGTAGATGTCGATGGCGTCAATGCCCAGTTTGCGCTCGATCTCGGCGCGCATGCCCTCACCCCAGGGCTCGGCGCCGAAGATGCCGATCTTCAGCGAGATCTGATCTGGCGTGATCCCCAGGCGCTCGAATTCTTCGGCAATCACCAGCGAGTAGCTGGGTGTGACCATGATGATTTGCGGCTGAAAATCAACAATCTGCTGCACTTGCTTTTCGGTCTGGCCGCCCGACATCGGCACCACGGTGCAACCCAGGCGCTCGGCGCCGTAGTGCGCGCCCAGGCCGCCGGTGAACATGCCATAACCGTAAGCGTTGTGCAGCATGTCGCCAGCGCGGCCACCGGCGGCGCGGATCGAGCGCGCCACCAGGTTGGCCCAGTTGTCGATGTCCTTGAGCGTGTAGCCGACCACGATCGACTTGCCGGTGGTGCCGCTTGAGGCATGGAGCCGCGCCACTTTTTCCTTTGGCACGGCAAACAGGCCAAACGGGTAGTTGTCGCGCAGCGCGGTCTTGGTCATGAAAGGAAACTTGGCCAGGTCAGCAAGGGTTTTCAGATCGCTGGGGTGGACGCCTTTGTCGTCAAACGCCTTTTTATGAAACGGCACGTTGTCATAGGCGTGCTGCAGCGACCATTTGAGGCGTTCCAGTTGAAGGGCCGAAATTTCGTCGCGGCTGGCGGTTTCAATGGCGTCAAGTTCGCCGGGTTGTGGGGCTTTGGCAGTCATGTGGTTCTCCTCTTGGTCAGGTTAATCTGAATGTAAATCGGGTGTCGGGTCAGACCAGGTTCAGGCATCGGCATCGCTGTGCTGCAAGCCGGCAATCACTTCGCCCTTGATGCGGTAGCTCTTGCCGCGAAACAGCGCCACTGTTTTGCCCGTGCGGGTGCGCACCGTGATGTCGTACACCCCGGTGCGGCCCGCCAGCGAGCGCTCCACCGCTTCGGCTTCGAGCACGTCACCTTCGCGCGCTGGCGCCAGAAAATCGATGTTGCAACTTGAGGCCACGGTGTTCTGGTTGTAGCTGTTGCAGGCAAAGGCAAAGGCGCTGTCGGCCAGGATGAACATGAAGCCGCCATGGCAGATGTGGTGGCCATTGACCATGTCGCCGCGCACCGGCATGGCGATCACCGCGTAACCGGGCTTGACGCTCAAAATTTGCATGCCCAGGCCTTGCGTGGCGCGGTCGCGCGACCACATGGCCTGGGTGACGGCGTCGGCCAGGGCCTGCGGATCGGTGAGTTGGTCGGTCATGAAAAGTCCTTTGCGGCAAAAACGTGGTGTTGGATCAGGGGCGAGGTGCGGTAGCGGTCTTCGCCATAGGTTTGCGCCAGATGGCCGAGCACGGTGCTGACCTGCGCCAGGCCAACGTTGTTGGCCCAAGCCAGCGGGCCGCAGGGGTAATTGACACCCAGGCGCATCGCGGTGTCGACCGCGGCGGCGTCACACACGCCCTGGTTGACAGCATCCGCCGCCTCATTGGCCAGCATGGCCACAGTGCGCATGACGATCAGGCCGGGAATGTCCTTCAGCTGCGACACGGAAAAACCAGCCGCCTGCAGTAAGCCGATGGCGCTGTTGGCCGCCGTGTCGTCGCACTGGGCGGCAACACTCACGGCCAGCCGGGTGGCTTTTGTGTAGTCCAGCGCCAAATCGATCAGCACGGTATTGGGCGTTTGGGCGTCAAAGGCGCAGCGGGTGGCCGTGCGGCCATCGGTGATGCGCAGGGTGGCAGCACCCGCAGTGGCCAGCGTGTCGCCCAGCGCCTGGGCCTGGGTGAAGCTGACGTTTTCGGCTTGCAGGCGCAGGGCCAGGGCTTGGGCTGCGGCAGACTGACCATACAGGACGATGTCATGGGGCCGGGCCAGCGCCGGCACGGTGGCGGGCAGCGGTTTGCTGGCGCCGTCCTGGTGGTTGTAAAAGCCTTGGCCAGATTTTTTGCCGAGAAAACCGGCATCGACCAGGTCTTGCTGAATCAGCGAGGGCAAAAAGCGTTGGTCGTTGAAAAATGCGCGCCACACCGAGTTGGTGACGGCAAAGTTGACGTCGTGGCCAATCATGTCCATCAGTTCGAACGGCCCCATGCGAAAGCCTCCCGCCTCGCGGCAGCAGGCATCGAGCGTGGCGCAATCGGCACCGCCCTCGGTCAGCACGCGCAAGGCCTCGGCGTAATACGGGCGCGCCACCCGGTTGACGATAAAACCGGGGGTGGATTTGGCGTGTACCGGGGTCTTTCCCCAGGCCAGCGCCGTGTCATACAAGGTGCCGGCCACTACCGGCGCAGTCGCCAGGCCAGAGACCACTTCGACGAGCGCCATCAACGGTGCCGGGTTGAAGAAGTGCAAGCCCGCCAAGCGGTGCGGGCGCTTGAGGGCGGCACCAATGGCGGTGATCGAAATCGACGAGGTGTTGCTGGCCAGAATGCAAGCCTCGGACACCACGGCTTCCAGTTCCTTGAACAGCGTTTGCTTGACCTGCAGGTTTTCCACAATGGCTTCCACCACCAGGGCTGCATCGGCCAGGTCCGCCAGTTGCCCCGCAGCCTGCAAGCGAGCGCTCGCAGCTTGGGCAGCTTCTGCTGTGAGCTTGCCCTTGGCCGCCATCTTTTCAAACTGGGCACGAATGCCCTCAATCGCCTGGGCGGCCGCGCCGGGGCGGTTGTCGAGCAGCTTGACCGGGTGCCCGCCAGCGGCTGCCACCTGGGCAATACCGGCACCCATGGCGCCGGCGCCGATGACACCGACCACGGATTGGTTTGAGAGCGCTTGTGTCATGGGTTTTTAGTTTCCGGTGAATTTGGGCGCGCGTTTTTCCATGAAGGCTGCCACACCTTCGGCAAAGTCCGGGCTCCAGCCCAACTCGCGCATAAAGCCGCCTTCCATGTTGAGCTGCTGCTCCAGCGTGTGGTTGGGCGCGGCGTGCATGGCTTGGCGCGTGCGCACCAACGCCTTGGTCGGCATGGCGGCCAGTTGGGCGGCGAGTTTGTCCACCGTGGATGCCAGTTCAGCATCGTCCACGGCTTGCCAGATCAGGCCCCATTCGGCGGCTTTCTCGGCAGGCAATTTCTCCGCCAGCAGCGCCAGGCCCATGGCCCGCGCCATGCCCACGCGCTGCGGCAAAAACCAGGTGCCGCCGGTGTCGGGAATCAGGCCGATTTTGCTGAAGGCCTGCAAAAACGCGGCTGACTTAGCTGCAATCACCAGATCACAGGCCAGCGCCAGGCTGGCCCCGGCGCCGGCGGCAATGCCGTTGACTTGTGCCACGGTGGGCACGCGCAGGTCTTGCAGCGCCAAAATCAGCGGCTTGTAGTTTTGCTCCACCACGTTGCCAATGTCGGGCTGCAGCGGGCCCATGGCCATGTCGGGGTCGGCCAGGTCCTGGCCGGCGCAAAAGCCGCGCCCGGCGCCGGTGATGACGAGCACCCGGATGCTTTTGTCGTGCTGCACCACATCGAGCGCGGCGCGCAATTCGGCATGCATGGCGCCGGTGAAGCTGTTGAGCTTGTCCGGGCGATTGAGCGTCAGGCGGGCAATGCCGTCCTGCGCTTCAAAACGAATGTTCTGGTAGTTCATGACCGTGCCTTAAACGTGGTAGCGGCGCTGCACTACCCGGAATCGGTTGGCGACAAAGGCCGAGTCCGAATACGAGGCGTTGGCTGCGGGGTTGCCACCGGTGCCGTGGTAGTCAGAGAACGCGGCAGACTGGTTCACAAACACAGCGCCGGTCAGGTTGATCGACAGGGCCACTTTGGAACGCCAGGTTGCGGCCGTCATGGCGTCGATCACTTCGGCACGGGTCGAGTAGAGGCCGGCCGTGAGCGCGCCGTGGCTGTTGATGATCCGTTCCGACAGGGCAATGGCGGCAGCGGTGTCGGCCACCTTGACGACAAAGGTGATGGGGCCAAAACGCTCTTCCATGTAGGCGGCTTCATCCGCCGCGTCGCAGGCCAGCAGCACCGGAGTCCGCACTTCAGCCTTGGGAAACTCGGGGTTGTCCAGCTTTTTGGACGCCAGCAGCACGCGGCCCAGCGTGCCACCGTCTGCCAGCGCGATACGCGCCAGCGTGGCTTGGGATTGCACCGCGCCCAGCACGGCAAAAGCCACCTCGGGCTTGGCCAGAAAACCCTCGACGGCGCGGGCCAGATCGGCACACACTTCGTCATAAGTCTTGTGACCGTCCTCGGTGTCAATTCCGCCAGCGGGAACCAACAGTGCTTGCGAGGTGGTGCACATCTGGCCCGAGTACAGCGACAGGGTGAACGCCAGATTGCGCAGCATGGGTTTGTACGCGTCGGTCGAGTCGATCACGATGTTGTTCACGCCGGCCAGTTCGGCATAGACCTGCGCCTGGCGGCAGTGGTCGATGAGCCACTGGCCAAACACGTTGCCGCCGGTGAAGTCAACTGACTTGACGGCCGGGTGCGTCACCAGCGCCTGCGTGGTTTCGGGTTTGGACGGCACGCACAGGCTGACCAGATTGGGGTCCATGCCGTGCTCAGCCAACACCGCGCGCAAGGTGCGCACAGTAATGGCAGCGGGCAGCACCGCGTTGTCATGCGGCTTGACAATGACCGCGTTGCCGGTCGCCAGCGCGGCAAATAGACCGGGATAGGTGTTCCAGGTCGGGAAAGTGGCGCAACCCACCACCACGGCCACGCCGCGGCCGACGATCTGGAAATGCTTCTTCATGACCAGCGGGGGGTTTTTGCCTTGCGGCTTTTCCCAGGTGGCCTCCGCCGGCACAAAGCTCTGCTCGCGGTAGGCGTAGGTCACCGCCTCCAGGCCACGGTCCTGCGCGTGCGGGCTGCCGGCCTGAAATGCCATCATCCAGCCCTGGCCGGTGGTCATCATCACCGCATGGGCGATCTCGAAGCTTTGCGCGTTCAGGCGGTCCAGCATCTCGATGCACAGGCCGGTGCGGCCTTCCACACCGACCGCCTGCCAAGCGGCCATGGCGACCTGGCCAGCGCCAATCAGCGCCTCGATGTCGCACACCGGGTACTGCACGTTCAGGTCAATGCCAAAGGGCGACACTTCCGGCGCCAGCCAGGCGGTGGTGCCGGGCTGCTGCAGGTCAAACTTCTGGCCCAGGTGGGCTTCGAACGCCTTTTTACCGTCATCAGGGGCGGTTTCGCCATAGGTCTTGGGGCTGGGCATCTCGTTGTAAGCCGCCCAGTAGCCACGGGTGTGGATGGCGTCGAGCGCGGCGTCGAGCTTGGCGCGGTGTTTTTCAAACAGAGGATGGGTCATGGAATTTCCTTGAAAAAAATAATGGGGGTCAGAGTCCAATTAATCCGGCGACGCAGCGCCTGGATAACGGGTCACGGTCTGATCGATGGCACCAAAAATCGAGGCGCCAAAGCGGTCGGTCATGTCGATTTGCACGCGGTCGCCAAACTTCATATAGTCGGTTTGCGGTTCGCCAGACTCGATCGTCTCGTACATGCGCACCTCGGCAATGCAGGCATAACCGACACCGCCGTTGGCGATTGACGAGCCCTGCAGGCCACCCTGTTTGTTCGAGACCGTGCCCGAGCCAATGATCGAGCCCGCTTCCATTTCACGCGTTTTGGCTGCATGGGCAATCAGTTGCGCAAAGTTGAAGATCATGTCCTGCCCTGCATCGGGCTGGCCAAACAAGGCGCCGTTCAAATGCACGGTCAAGGGGCGATGCACCCTGCAGTCCGCCCAGTCGGCACCCAGCTCGTCGGGCGTGACCGCCACCGGGCTGAAGGCAGATGCTGGCTTGGACTGGAAGAAGCCAAAACCCTTGGCCAGCTCGGCCGGGATCAGGTTGCGCAGCGACACGTCGTTGACCAGCATCAGCAGGCGCACCGATTTGGCGGCGTCCGCCACGCTGCAGCCCATCCTGACGTCGCCGGTGACCACCGCCACTTCGGCTTCGAGGTCAATGCCCCAGTCTTCGGACAGTGCGTAGAGGGGGTCGCGCGGGCCGACAAAAGAGTCCGAGCCACCCTGGTACATCAAGGGGTCGGTCCAGAACGAGGGCGGCAACTCGGCCCCACGGGCGCGTCGCACCAGTTCCACGTGGTTGACGTAGGCCGAGCCATCGGCCCATTGGTAGGCGCGCGGCAGCGGCGAATGGCACAGCGCCGGGTCGAACACATCGGGGTTGCTGAAGGCGCCGCTGTTCAAAGCTTCATACACCTGGCGCAACTGCGGCTCGCAAGCCTCCCAGTCGTCCAGTGCCACTTGCAGGGTGCGCGCAATGGCCGGCACGGCGCGGCAGTGGGTCAAGGCGCGGTTGACCACGACCAGCGTGCCGTCGCGTCCGCCTTGTTTGAGGGTGGCAAGTTTCATGGCTTATTCCCCGGCATAAGAGCCGTCGTGCATCCAGCGGGCGTGCTGCGGGGCCTTTTTGGTGACGGCCCATTCGTTGAGCATGTCCCATTTGGCGTCGTCAAGCATCTTGGCCATCTTGGGTGTGCCGGTGTTGGCGGCCAGTTCCAGCCGGTGACCGCTGGGGTCAAAGAAGTAGATCGACTTGAAGATGGTGTGGTCGGTGGGCCCCACCACTTCAATGCCGTCGGCTTCGAGCTTGGCCTTGGTTTCCAGCAGCTCGTCGACCGTGGCCACTTGCATGGCGAGGTGTTGTGTCCAGGCCGGCGTGTTCTCGTCGCGGCCCATTTCAGGTTTGGTGGGCAGCTCAAAGAACGCCAGCACATTGCCGCCGCCCGCATCCAGAAAGACGTGCATGTAGGGGTCGGGCTCGTGGGTGGAGGGCACTTCGTTCTCGGCAATCGCCAGAATGAAGTTCATGTTGAGGTACTTGCCGTACCACTCCACGGTCTGTTTGGCGTCTTTGCAGCGGTAAGCCACATGGTGAATTTTCTGGATTTGCATGGGTGAAACCTTTTGATTTGTGGGACAGACCGCGGCCACGCTTGGCGAGCCAGCTCTGTCCTCAACTGATTAAGAGTCGTTGCGGGCAATGTGCATGGCTTCACGCAGCACACTGATGTCGCCCACATGGTTGGCGAGCAGCAGCACCAGCTTGGCATTGACCATGGCGCTTTGCTCGTCGCTTAAATCTCGGTGGGCGTCAATCAGGGCTTCGTAAAAATCGTCGCCAGGGGTAAAGGCGTGAAAGTAACGTTTGCCGGATTCGTTGAAATTGGGCTTCAGGTTCAGGGACATCATGAACTCCTTATTGCAGCTTGCAGGTGGCGCGGGCCAGCGCGGTGCCGACTTGCGTCGCGTCAAGGCTGCGCCAGCGTGCCGCCACATGCTGGTCCGGGCGAATCAGGTAGGCAGTGCCTTGCCGCGCGTCAAAGCGCTCGGCAAAACGCCCTGCCCGGTCTTCCAGCAGGCGAATGCCTTGCGGCGCCACACCCGGCTTGCCAGACACCAGCACCAGTTCGGGGGCCAGCGGGGCACTGGCCAATACCTCGAAGTCGTTCAATAGTCCGGTGCTCACATGCGCCGGGTCGGTGACGTACAGCAACACCATGAAACACTTGCCCACGTTGTCGAGCAACCAGGACTCGCGGCCGTCCACATGCATGGGCGCGTCGTCCATGGGGGCTCCGGGCACCATGTCGCCAGCAAAGACATCGCTGTCGGGCGTGTTCAGGCTGGACGCCGTGAGGATGGCCGGCACCGACAAGCGCCCGGAGTTGACCAGCGCACGGGCAAAGGCATGTTCGCGTGCCAGGCTGAGAGTGGCATTGCGAAACATCAGCGAGGTCTTGCTTTTGGGAGTGATGAAGTCGGTGGAGCGGGTGGAATTCATCAGGTTTTCTTCGGCGGCAAAGACACGTTCTTCGGAGTAGGTGTCCAGCAGCTCGGGCGGGGCCTTGCCCTCGATCACCAGTTTAAGTTTCCAGCACAGGTTGTCGGTGTCTTGAATGCCGGAGTTGGCGCCGCGTGCGCCAAACGGCGACACCTGGTGCGCGGCGTCACCCGCAAACAGCACATGGCCGTGGGTGAAGGCGTTCATGCGGCGGCACTGAAAGGTGTAGACACTGACCCATTCGAGTTCAAACTCGCGCTCATCACCGAGCATGGCCTTGATGCGCGGAATGACCTTTTCGGGTTTCTTTTCTTCTTCGGGGTCGGCGTCCCAGCCCAACTGGAAGTCGATGCGGTACACGTTGTCGGCCTGGCGGTGCAGCAGCACCGACTGACCCGGGTGAAACGGCGGGTCAAACCAGAACCAGCGCTCGTGCGGAAAATCGGCCTTCATGACCACGTCGGCAATCAGGAAGCGGTCCTTGAAGATCTTGCCTTCAATGTCCAGGTTCATCAGGCGCCTGATGCCACTGCGGGCTCCGTCGGCCACCACCAACCAGTCGGTTTCCAGCGTGTAAACGCCGTCGGGCGTTTCAACCTGCAGCGTGGCGCCATCACCTTGAGGCGTCACGGAAAGCACCTTGTTTTTGAAGCGCAGGTCCAGATTAGGCAGCTCCTGGGCGCGCTTCACCTCGAACTCTTCCAGGTAATACTGCTGCAGGTTGATCATGCCGGGGCGCTTGTGGTCAGCTTGTGGCAACAGGTTGAAGTTGTAGACCTCCTCCTCGCGGAAAAAGGTGCGGCCCACGTTCCAGCTCACGCCTTTGTCCATACAAGGCTCACCCAGCCCCAGGCGGTCGAGCACTTCAAGGGTGCGCTTGGCGTAACAGACGCCGCGCGAACCCACCGACACTGTGTCGTCGTCGTCCAGCAGCACCACCGGCACGCCGGACTGTGCCAGCTCGATGGCCGCCGCCAAACCCACCGGGCCGGCACCGACCACCACCACGGGGTAGCGCTTTTTGTCAGCGCCGGATTGCTCTGGCGGGCGGACGTACTCAAATTTTGGATATTGGTAGGTGCTCAACATGGCTTGTCTCTGGAGTTAAATTTGTTTTTGCCGATGTTGTTGTGACTTACTCTGCCGCTTGCAGGCCGTGCCACATTTCCTTGTCGCGCTCAGCCGTCCAGATGCGCGGGTGTTTGATGCCGCTGGCCTCGTCCACGGCGCGGGTCACGTCAAACGGCAGGCAGTGCTCATAAATGAAGACCTGGCCAAACTTGGGGTCCATCGCCTTGCGGCAATGCGCCATGGCCTGGTTCAGGCTCATGCCCTGCGCCACGGCTTCCTTGGCCGAGCTCAGCAGCGTGGTCACAAAGTCGCGGGTGTAAGCCAGGCCGGCCGCCACACGCTCGGGCGTGTCAAGCGCCGGGCCACGGCCAGGCACGATTTTTTCGGGCTTGAGGGCGGCCAGCGCGTCCAGCGTGGCGGGCCATTCTTCAAGCTGGGCATCGCCGGTGTAACAAGCGGCATCGGCTTCCATCAGGTCGCCGGAGAACAGCACTTTTTCAGACGGCACCCACACAATGGTGTCGCCCTTGGTGTGGCCGGGGCCCACATGCATGATCTTGACTTCAAGCTTGCCCATCCAGAGCGTCATTTCGTCCTTGAACACCATGGTCGGCCAGGTCAGGCCGGGGATCGAGTCAAAGGCGTCAAACAGGCGTGGAAAACGCTCGTACTCAGACTGCATGTCCTGCGCGCCGCGCTCCACAATCATCTCGTAGGTGCCCTGGCTGGCAATGATTTCCTGCATGCCCGCATCCTTGTAACCTGAGGCGCCCAGCACGCGCACCGCGTGGTAATGCGACAGCACCACGTATTTGATGGGTTTGCTAGAGACCTTGCGAATCTCGGCAATCAGGCTTTGCGCCATCACCGGGGTGGCGAGCGCGTCGCAGATCAGCACCGCGTCTTCGCCAATGATGACGCCAGTGTTGGGGTCGCCCTCGGCGGTGTAGGCCCAGCAGTGCTCGGACAATTGGGCAAAGGTGGTTTTCTTGACTTCCAGGTCGGCCTGGGATGCGAATTTTTTGGTCATGTTGTTTCCTTGGGGATTTATTTACATTCCCAGGTACGCGGCGCGCACCTGTTCGTTGCTGATGAGTTCCTGGCCGGTGCCGGTCAGGGTGACCGTGCCGGTCTCCAGCACATAGCCTCGGTCGGCAATGGCCAGCGCGGCAAAGGCGTTTTGTTCGACCAGCAAAATCGTCATGCCCTTGCTCTTGAGCATCTTGATCACGTTGAACACTTCTTCCACCAGCAACGGCGCCAGGCCCATGGACGGCTCGTCGAGCAGCAGCAGACTGGGGCGGCCCATCAGCGCGCGGCCAATCGCCAGCATCTGTTGCTGGCCACCCGACAGGGTGCCCGCGGGCAGCGCGCGTTTTTCTTTCAGGATCGGGAACATGGTGAAAATCTTTTCCATATCGCCGTCCACCTGATCACGTGGCTGGGTGTAGGCGCCCAGGCGCAGGTTGTCTTCAATCGACAGCGGGCCAAACACCTGGCGGCCTTCGGGGCTTTGGCAAATGCCCAGGCGCATGCGCTTGTCCGAGCGCAGCCGGCTGATGTCTTCGCCCTTGAAATGGATGCTGCCCGCGCTCATGGGTTGCACGCCCGACAGGGTGCGCAAAAACGTGGTCTTGCCTGCGCCGTTGGCGCCCACCAGCGCCACGGTTTCGCCGCGGCGCACCTCGATGCTGATGCCCTTGAGTGCCTTGATGCGGCCGTAGCAGCTTTCCATGCCTTCGACGCGCAGTTGCACCTCGTTCTTGGTGCGCTCAGGCAGCGGCTGCAGCTTGCCCTCGCTGTGGCCGCCCAGGCCCACCGAATCGGGTGCCAGACTGACCACGCGGTGGTAAAGCTGGCGAAACTCTGCCTGCGCTTTTTCGCCAAAGACCGGGTCGCTGTTGTCCAGAAACGCTTGGTCGATTTCAGCCCAGTCCGCTGCAATCAAACTGCTTCGTGCCAGCGGCAGCACCGTTTTTTCCTCAGTCCGGATATGGTTCTTCAGGATGGCCGTGTAGTTGCGCAGGTCGGTGGCAATTTCGGCTCCCGACAACTGCCCGGCGGCTGCGGCCATGACCCTTGCGCGCAAGGCGGCCAGGTTGTCCGGGCCCTCTCGGTGTTCCAGCTGCAACTGGTCCAGAACCTGGGCGGCCTCGGCACTGCGCAGGCGCAACAACCGGAACAGGTAGTCATCTTCTTTCGGATGGTGAAAGCGGTCGACAAACTGGTCGATGTAATCAAAGGCGGCATTAAAAAATGCCGACTCGACGGGTGCGCCCTGCTCAATGTCCGTGGCGACGTGGTCGATGGTGATGGCCAGCCGCCACATGTTGCTGTGGTCCTGGCTGATGATGTTGAGTGCGTCCATGGTGTCCCTTGGGTTCAGGCGTGCGCGCCCAGATAAGCGGCAATCACATCGGGGTTGCGGCGCACTTCGGCGCCCGTGCCTTCGGTCAGCTTGCGGCCGTAGTCCAGCACGAGAATACGGTCCGAGAGGTTCATCACCATCTTCATGTCGTGCTCGACCAGCACCACCGTGACGCCCGAATCGGCCACCTTGCGCACCAGCGCATCCACTTCGATGGTTTCCTTGGGGTTGAGGCCGGCAGCGGGCTCGTCCAGAAAAATCAGGCGCGGTTTCATGGCCAGGGCGCGGGCAATTTCCAGCCGCTTGAGCGCACCGTAGGGCATGCTGTCGGCGCGTGCATTGATGTAGTCTTGCAGGCCGACAAAACGCATCAGTTCAGCCGCCTCGCCACGCAATTCGCGGTCCCGGCGTTTGAGCGCGGGCCAGCGCAGGGCGGCCTTGAGCAGGTTGCGATCCAGCCGCAAATGCGCGCCGACCATGACATTCTCAATGGCATCCATGTTCATGCAGATTTGCAGGTTCTGGAAAGTGCGCGCCACGCCACGGCGTGCCAGCTCGTCGGGCGATTTGCCACCGATGGCTTCGCCGTCCAGATGGATCGTGCCGGTGGTCGGGGTGTAGACCCCGGTAATCAGGTTGAACAGCGTGGTTTTACCGGCGCCGTTGGGGCCGATCACCGCGTAGACAATGCCGGCGTCAATCGTAAAGCTCACGTTTTGCACCGCCTTGACGCCACCAAAGTGGATCGACAGGTCTTTGACTTCTAGCAGGGCCATGCTCATTCTCCCTTGCTGAATTTGGCTGCCAGGGTGGGCACCAGGCCCTTGGGCAGGAAGATCATGCACAGCATCAGGATGGCGCCAAAGATCACGGTTTCCCAGCCTTCAAACGAGGTCAGCGCCTGCGGCAGGGCCGTGAGCAGCACGGCGCCCACCACGGAGCCATAGACCGAGGCCATGCCGCCGATCACCACCATGGTGACCAGCTCGATGGAGTGGAAAAAGTCTGCCAGGTTGGGCGTGACGAAGCCCACGTAATGCGCGGTCACGCTGCCCATGATGCTGGCAAAAACGGCCGAAAGCACAAAGATCGCAACCTTGTAGCGCACCACGTCGACCCCCACCACCTTGGAGGCGACCTCGCTGCCGTGCAGCGCGCGCAGCGCCCGGCCAAATGGCGAGTCAATCAGATTCAGCGAGGCCCAGACACTGACCGACAGCAGAATGGCAACGATCCAGTACCAGTGTTTGTCGCCCGAAATCTCGAACCCGGCCAGGCTCATGGCGGGCACTGGCATGCCGTCCGGGCCACCGGTCCAGGCGGCCTCGTTCCGCACCACGATGTTGATGATGATCCCCAGGCCCAGGGTTGCCATCGCCAGGTAATGGCCCTTGAGTTTGAAAATGGGCCGCGCCACAATGGCTGCCAGCAAACCCGCTGCGACCGCACCCGCCAGCAGCGCCAGGATGGGATGCCAGCCAAAATGGGTTGGCAGTGCCGCCGTGGCGTAGGCCCCGATGCCCAGGAAACCGGCATGTCCCAGGCTGATCTGGCCGGCAAAGCCAATCAGCAGGTTCAAGCCCAGCACAATGATGGCGTTGATGGCCATGCGGATCGCCAAGTCGACATAGTAGCTGTTGGGCAACACAAAGGGCAACACCAGCAACACGGCCATGATGATGTACAGACCGATGAAAGGACTCTTTTTCATGCTCAGACCCGATCCGTGGATTTGCCGCCAAACAGGCCACGCGGCATGAAGAACAAGATCAGCAGGATCAACACAAACGGGATTGCATCCTTGTAAGACGAAGAGATGTAGCCCGCGCCCATGGCTTCCAGAATGCCCACCAGCAAGCCGCCGACCACCGCGCCCAGGCCGTTGCCCAAACCACCGACCACAGCGGCCACAAAACCCTTGAGCCCGAGCATGATGCCCACGTCATAGGAGGTCAGTGTGATGGGGGTCACCAAAATGCCACCCAGCGCGCCCAGTGCCGCCGACATGGCAAAACTTAAAAACAGCACCCAGTTGGTGTTGATGCCGACCAGCTCGGCCGCCACCCGGTTGTAGGAGGTGGCCAGCATGGCCTTGCCGTGCAGTGTGCGGTTAAAGAAGTACCACAGCGCCACCACCACGATGGCCGTGACACCCAGCACCCACAGGCTTTGCGGCATCAGCGTGGCACCCAGAATTTGCAGCGGCACATCGCCGGAGAAGGCCGGCAGGCTGAAGGTGCCCTTGCCCAGCCAGACCTGAATCAGACCACGAATGACCAGCGAAGCGCCGATGGTGATGATGATCAGCGTGACCGACTCGGCGCCCTTGACCGGCTCGATCGCCAGCTTCTCAACGACGATACCAACCAGCGCCGGCAGCAGAATGGCCAGCGCCAGGGCGACCGGCATGGGCAGGCCGCCCTGGGTGAAAAACACCGCCAGCATGCCGCCGAGCATGATGAATTCACCCTGGGCAAAGTTGATCACATTGCTGGCGTTGTAGATGATCGTGAAGCCCAAGGCAGCGAGCGCGTAGGTGGCGCCCACGGTGATGCCGGAAAACAGGAATTGCAGAAATTCGGCCAGCATCAGACGCTCCTGGCTGCAGATTTAAAACACCCGGAACGGGTTGGGCACGTCAACATGCGTTGTCTCCTGTTGTTTTTTACGGCAAGGCAAGCCAAGCGGCTCACTGGACTGAATTCTGCATTAAGGAACTAGTTCTGTCAAACGATATTCGTAAATTTTTTTTAGGGGTGGGTTTGAAGGGGGTCAAGTCAAGGCTTAGGTGTCCTGCTCAACGTGTCCCAGCCGCATCGACAGATTCTGGGCGCAGCGTTTCAGGGCGGTCACCACTTTGCCGTCGGGTGTCAGGTCGATCATGCTTTTGACGCCGATGGCCAGTACCGACAGGGTGATTTCGTGTTTGAAATTGAATACAGGCGCGGCTGCTGCCGCGACTCCCGGCACCAAGTGGTAGTCGCTGACCACCGACAGCTTGTCAGCGCGCACCTGGGCCAGCATGGCATCAATGCCGGTTTCGGTCTGCAACTCGGGCGGCAATGCCAGGGTGGCGCGTTCACGCCCAATGAGCGCATCGGTGGTGTTGCGCGGCAAATTAGCCGCAAAAACCCGGCCGCTGGCCGAAGTGAGCAGTTGCAAGGCGCTGCCGGTGATCACGTTGACGGTGATGGGCCGGTAGGGGCGCAACGAGCGGATGATGACCGGGCCGTTGTCGCTCCACACGGCCAGCGCGATGGTCTGATTGACTTCGTCGCGCAATTCGGCAATGGCCTCCAGGCCGAGTTTGATCCGGTCCAGGCGCTCCACCGCCACCAGTCCCAGGCTCAGGGCAAAGGGCCCCAGGTCGTAGCGCGCGCTTACCGGGTCCTGCTCCACCAGCCCGGCGCGCACCAGGCTGACGATATAGCGGTGCACTTTGCTGGCCGGCATGTCGGCCGCCGCAGCGATGTCCTTGAGCATCATGGCACGGTGGCCACCGCTGATGGCGCGCAGAATCGTCATGCCAATTTCAAGGGACTGGACACCGTTTTTGCCTTCGGTGCTTCGGACAGGATCGGACTTGCTTCTGAGCGGCATGGTGGTAGCTCTCTGGGGAGTTGGGACTGTTGTTAACCGCGCATCAGCGCCTCGATCTCGGCCACGCCCACCGGCACGGAG
>JAABQI010000021.1 GCA_011391545.1 Rhodoferax sp. | reverse complement strand
CCCTGAATGCCTTGCGTGCCTTTGAGTCGGCAGCGCGCCACCTGAGCTTCAAGAACGCGGCGCAGGAGCTGTCGGTGACGCCCACCGCCATCAGCCACCAGATCAAACTGCTGGAGGAGTACCTTGGACTGCAGTTGTTCCACCGGCTGACGCGCGCGCTGGAACTCACGCCGCAGGGCGAGGCCATGCTTCCCAAGGTGCGCGAGGGGCTGGACTGCTTTGTCGCCGCGGTGGCCAGTGCCCATGAACGCGTCTCCAGCGGCCGCCTGATCGTGGTGCTGCCGCCGTCTTTTGCCACGCGCTGGCTGGTGCCCCGCCTGCGCCGCTTTGCCTTGTCCGAGCCGTCGCTGAGCCTGCATGTGATTCGCTCCCTCAGCACCATCGACGGCGACCAGGTGTCGAGTCCGGCCTCATTCGACGTGGCTGACCTGCGCCAGGAAGACTCGGTGGTGGTGATCCGCTTTGGCGCCGGGGTGTACCCGGGGTTCCAGGTGGACCGCATGTTTGGCTCCGACTTCATTGCCGTTTGCAGCCCGACGCTGCTGGCAGCCGATCCGCCGCTGCGGGTGCCCGCCGACATGCGCCATCAGGTGCTGCTGCACGACCAGGCCACCGCCAGCGGCCGCTCGGGTCTGGGTTGGGACGAATGGTTCCGGCTGGCCGGGGTGACCGGGGTGGACAGCAGCGCCGGCCCCCATTTCAGCGATTCCGGCATGGTCTATGTGGCCGCGCTGGACGGTCTGGGCGTTGCGCTGGCATCCAAGCCCCTGGTGGCCACGGCGCTTGCGCAAGGCCGGCTGGTGGCCCCGTTCGACATTGCCGTTGGGCAAAAATTTGCCTATTACCTGGTCGTTCCGCAGGAAATTGCCGAGCGGCCCGCTGTGCAGGCTTTTCGCAAGTGGTTGCTGGAAGAAGCCAAGTTGGAGGAGCCGGGGCATCCGGCCTGATCATTGCATTGGACTCTGATGTGCTGAATCAGCCCGCGCGCCTGCAAGGTTTGCCGCCCTTGGTGAATGCGCACACCCGCATGCTGGTGCTGGGCAGCTTTCCCAGCGTCGCGTCGCTGGCGCGCCAGCAGTATTACGCCCATCCGCAAAACGCCTTCTGGCGGCTGTTGCAGGCGCTCTGGCCGACGAGCCCCATGCCGGGGCCGGACGCGTATCCCCAGCGCACCGACTGGCTGCTGGACAAGGGCTTGGGCCTGTGGGACGTCTATGCGTCCTGCGAGCGCCAGGGCAGCCTTGACAGCGCCATCCGCCAGCCGCAGGTCAACGACCTGGCCGGCCTGCTGCGCCGCTGCCCATCGTTGCGACTGATCGCGCACAACGGCGGCGAAAGTTTTCGCCATGCGAGCGTCACCCGCACCCTGGGCCTGCCGGTGGTTCGCCTGCCTTCAAGTAGCCCGGCCAATGCCAGTTGGTCTTTCGAGCGCAAACTGGCGGCCTGGCGCGAGGTGGTGGGGCTGGCCGGGCTGTTATGACTGGCGAGCCGTTGATATTTCGCAATCGTGCCCCGGTAGCCGCGCGTTAAAAAGTTGTTTTAACGATCAGTTTCGGAGGCGGCATGGGCACCATTGTTCAGTGCTTGCGGCTCGGTTATCACGCAGCAAGGCCACATCGTGCATTTTGAGAATGTCGTTTTCGCCGGGGGTGGCAACCGGTGCTTCTGGCAGGCAGGGTTCTGGTCGATCGCCGCACCCGTGTTCGACTTGAAACCTTCCAGGGTGGCGTCTGTCAGTGCGGGCGCTGCCGTTGCCTGCGCCTTGTTCGCCGGGACGTTCGAGCAGGGCTTTGCAGATTACAAGCAGGCCATCGCCGACAACGAGCGCAACCTCTACCCGCTCAATTTGTTGACCAAGCAGCCGGTGTTTCCGCATGGCGGCATGTACCGAAACGCCATTATGGGTAGCATCGACGGCCAAGCCTTGGCGCGCCTGCATGCCGGTCCGGAAATTCACATTCTTGTTTCATGCCCGCCGCGCTGGGCCTCTGAGCGCATGGCACTGTTGCTGGGTATGGTGGCTGTCGGACTGGATGCCTTCAATCACGATGTCATACACATCACCGTGGGGCGCAGGTTCGGGTTCCAGCCGCTTTATTTGTCAGTGCGCGAGTGCGCCACACCCGCTGACCTGGCCGACCTGATCATTGGGTCGTCCTGCGTGCCACCGTTGACACCACAGGCCAGGCACAACGGCATACCCATCTTCGACGGCGGCTTGGTGAACAACGTGCCCACCGAGGGTGTGGCCCAGGACAAAGGTCAAACGCTGGTGCTTTTGACGCGGCAATTTGCCAGTGTGCCAGCCATCGACGGGCATACTTTTGTACAGCCGTCGCAGCCCATTCCGGTCCGCGTGTGGGACTACACCGATGACGCGGCCCTGCAGGCAACGTTCGATCTCGGGCGGCGCGACGGGGAGCGGTTTTGCGCCTGCGTTTGATGTCTTTTTTGGGGCCGCCTGGGCGGGCTCAAGGCGTAAAAAAGCCCCGCTGGGGCGGGGCCTTGCACAGCGGGTTGGGGCCGATTATTTGGGCATCACCACGGTGTCGATCACGTGGATCACGCCGTTGTCGGCCGCGATGTCAGTGGCCGTGACCTTGGCGTTGTCCACCGTCACACCGCCCATGGTGCCGATGGTCAGCTCGGAGCCCTGCACGGTTTTGACCTTGCCGGCTTTCACGTCGGCGGCCATCACTTTGCCGGCCACCACGTGGTACGTCAGCACGGCGGTGAGCTTGGCTTTGTCTTTCAGCAGGGCATCCAGATCGGCCTTTGGCACCTTGGCAAAGGCGGCGTCGGTGGGCGCAAACACGGTGAACGGACCCTTGCCTTTGAGGGTGTCCACCAGGCCGGCGGCTTGGATGGCGGTGACCAGGGTTTTAAATGAACCAGCGGCAACCGCCGTGTCCACGATGTCGGCCGCCTGGGCAGACGTCAGGGCGCCGAAGGCGAGGATGGAAGCGATAAGGGTCTTTTTCATGGGGAACTCCAGTTGAGTGAGGTGGGGAGAGGGAAGTCGTGTATGGAAAAAATCGGCTTTGATCAGACTGCTGCGTAATTGGGATTCAGCACCCGATCGATCACGTGAATCACGCCATTGCTGGAAATCACATCGGTCGCTACCAGAGAGGCGGGCGTGCTGAAAGTTTCCTCGATCTTCAGCGCACTGGTGATCGTGATGCTTTCGCCTGGGAGCGCTGTCGCAACAGTTGCAGGCTTATCTAGTGCCACAACCGCGGCGGCTCTGACCTCGCCTGCCAGTACATGGTAGAGAAGAATATCGCGAAGGGCGCCGTCCGGGGCGGCCAGCAGTGTGGTGACCGTGCCATCTGGCAGGGCTGCGAATGCATCGTTCACCGGCGCGAACACGGTGTACGGACCGGTTCCAGACAGCACGCCGCCAAGATCGCTGGTCGCGCTCACAGCGGTGACCAGTGTGGAGAAGACCGGGTTGAGCTGCGCCATTTGCACGATGTTCAGCACGCCGGGTGGCACCAGCACTTTGTCCACCACATGGATCACGCCGTTGCTGGCTTCGATGTCGGCCTTGGTGACGGTGGCCTCTGTCAGCACCGCGTCGGTCAGCTTCACGCCGCCGGTGAGGGACAGCGCCAGTTGCGCTGGAGAACCTTCGAAGGTGTAGAGCGTGGGCAAATTGCCAGCAGTCAGGCCGGTGGACAGGTTCTTGCCCGCCACGACGTGGTACAGCAGGACGCTCGCCAGAGCCGGAGCGGGGAGCGCATTGACCAGAGCCGCACCGTCGGCCAGACCCAGGGCCAGGGCAGCGCTGGTGAAGGCCGCATTGGTGGGGGCAAACACGGTGAGCAAATTGGTGCCGGAGAGGGCTCCCGCCAAATCGGCCTTCACCACGGCGGCCACGAGCGTGCTGAACTCGGGGTTGGCTTGCGCGATCTCGACGATGTTGTCCAGTGTGGCGATCGGCATGTCGTCATCGCCGCCGCCGCATGCGGCGAGCAGGGTGCTGGCGGTGCCGGCTACGGCGGTGAGCAGGAGGGTACGTCTCTGAATCTTCATGGCGGGTTCCTTTCGGAATAGGTCAGTGGGTAGGGTGGAGACAGAGGGAGTTGGAGGAGAGACTGGTTGCTCTAGCCACCCAAACCGCACTGTCAAATTGGATGTTATCCTCAAAAGACCAATAAAAGACTGAGCAGTCTGTTATCCAACCTAGCAGTGTGGTTATAGACCTAGCCGTCGAATTGGCACGGAATTCGAGCGCTGCGTAAAGGCTATCCGCGGCCGGCGCCGCAGGTGCCGTCGGCCCTGGCATCCCAAATCAGCCCTCCAGCCCCCGCCCCAGCCGCCACTGCTTGACCATCGCATACAGCGCCGGAATTACCACCAGCGTCAGGACAGTTGAAGAGACCATGCCGCCGACCATCGGTGCGGCAATGCGGCGCATCACCTCCGAGCCGGTGCCGCTGACCCACATGATGGGCAACAGGCCGGCCATGGTCGACACCACGGTCATCATCTTGGGCCGCACCCGCTCCACCGCGCCCTCCATCACCGCCGCATAGAGGTCGGCGGCGCCGGGCTCGCGGCCGGCGCTGCGGCATTTGAGCTTGATCTCTTCCCAGGCCTGGTCCAGGTAGATCAGCATCACCACGCCGGTTTCGGCGGCCACACCGGCCAGGGCGATGAAGCCGATGGCTACCGCCACCGACATGTTGTAGTCCAGCGCCCACATCAGCCAGACACCGCCCACCAGCGCGAACGGCACCGACAGCATGACGATCAGGGTTTCGGTGATGCGCTTGAAGTTGAGGTAGAGCAGCAAAAAAATCAGCAGCAGCGTGACCGGCACCACGACTTTCATTTTTTCAATGGCGCGTTCCATGTACTCGAACTGGCCGCTCCAGGTGATGTAGTAGCCCGGCGGAAAAACGACCTGCTCACTCACGGCCTTTTTGGCATCGGCCACGTAGCTGCCAATGTCGCGATCGCGCAGGTCCACGTAGATGTAGGCCGACAGCAGCGCGTTTTCGGTGCGGATCACCGGCGCGCCCTTGGCGATCTCGATCCTGGCCAACTGGCCCAGCGGGATCATGGCGCCCATCATGGTGGGCACCAGCACCTCGCGGGCGATTTGCTGCGGGTCGCTGCGCAACTCACGCGGGTAGCGCACCGTGACGCCATAACGCTCGCGGCCCTCCACCGTGGTGGTCACCATCTCGCCGCCGAGCGCGCTGCCGATCACATCGAGCAGGTCGCCCACCGCCAGGCCGTAGCGGGCGAGTTGCTCGCGGTCGGGGTCGATGTTGAGGTAGAAGCCGCCGGTGAGGCGTTCGGCAAAGGCGCTGGAGGTGCCGGGCACGGTCTTGACCACGGCCTCGATTTGTTTGGCCAGTTTTTCCATTTCGACCAGGTCCTTACCAAAGACCTTGATGCCGATGGGCGTGCGGATGCCGGTGGAGAGCATGTCGATGCGCGCCTTGATCGGCATGGTCCACGAGTTGGCCACACCTGGGAACTGCATGGCTTTGTCGAGTTCTGCAATCAGCTTGTCCATGGTCATGCCGGCGCGCCACTCGGACTCCGGCTTGAGGTTGATCACGGTCTCGAACATCTCGATGGGCGCGGGGTCGGTGGCGGTGTTGGCTCTTCCCGCCTTACCGAAGACCGACGCCACCTCTGGGAAGCTCTTGATGATCTTGTCCTGCGTCTGCATCAGCTCGGCGGCCTTGGTCACCGACATGCCGGGCAGCGAGGCCGGCATGTAGAGCAGCGAGCCCTCGTTGAGTGTCGGCATGAATTCGGAGCCCAGTTGCGAGGCCGGAATGTACGACACCCCGAGGAAGCCGAGCGCCAGCACAATGGTGAGCTTTTTCCAGCGCATCACGCCCGCGATGATCGGCCGGTAGAGCCAGATCAGCGCGCGGTTCACCGGATTTTTGGCTTCCGGCATGATCTTGCCGCGCACAAACAGCAGCATCAGCACCGGCACCAGCGTGACCGACAAAAAGGCCGCCGACGCCATCGACAGCGTCTTGGTCCAGGCCAGCGGCGCAAACAGCCTGCCCTCCTGGCCCTCCAACGCAAACACCGGCACAAACGACACGGTGATGATCAGCAGCGAGAAGAACAGCGAGGGCCCGACTTCCTTGCAGGCGTCGATCAGGGCGGCGGCGCGCTCGCGCTCGCTGTGCTCTTTGGGCAGGCGCTCCAGGTGTTTGTGGGCGTTCTCGATCATGACAATCGAGGCATCGACCATGGCGCCAATGGCAATCGCAATGCCGCCTAGGCTCATCAGGTTCGAGGTCATGCCCAGCGCGCGCATGGCAATGAACGCCATCAGGATTGCGATGGGCAGCATCACCGTGGCGACCAGCGCGCTGCGCAGGTGCAGCAGAAAGACAAAACACACCACCGCGACGATGATCAGCTCCTCGATCAGCGTGTTCTTGAGCGTGTCGATGGCGCGGTAGATCAGCTCGGAGCGGTCGTACACCGGCTCGATGGTCACGCCCTCGGGCAGGCCGGGGCCGATCTCTGCAATTTTCTCCTTGACGTTGGCGATCACTTCCAGCGCGTTTTCGCCATAACGCGCCATGGCGATGCCCGACACCACTTCACCCTCGCCATTGAGTTCGGTCAGGCCGCGGCGCTCGTCGGGCACCAGTTCGACGCGGGCGATGTCTCGGATCAGCACCGGCGTGCCCTGGTCGGCCTTGACCACCAGCATCTCGATGTCGCTGATGCCCCGCAGGTAACCCTTGCCGCGCACCATGTACTCGGTCTCGGCCATCTCGATGGCGCGCCCGCCCACGTCGCGGTTCGAGTCGCGGATCACCTGGCCAACCTTCATCAGTGGGATGCCGTAGGCGCGCAGCTTGACCGGGTCTACCGTGACCTGGTAGGTCTGGACAAAACCGCCGATCGACGCCACTTCGGCGACGCCGTGCGCCTTGGTCAACTGGTAGCGCACATACCAGTCCTGAATGCTGCGCAGCTCGGCCAGGGTTTTGTTTTTGGCCAGCAGTGCGTACTGGTACACCCAGCCCACGCCCGTGGCGTCCGGGCCTATTCCAGGAGTGACCCCTTTGGGCATGCGCCCGGCGGCTGAATTGAGGTACTCCAGCACGCGCGAGCGGGCCCAGTAGATGTCGGTGCCGTCTTCAAAAATGATGTAAACGAACGACGCGCCGAAAAACGAGAAACCGCGCACCACGCGGGATTTGGGCACCGACAGCATGGCCGTGGTCAGCGGGTAGGTCACCTGATCCTCCACCACCTGCGGTGCCTGGCCGGGATAGTCGGTGTAAACGATGACCTGCACATCCGACAGGTCGGGCAGCGCATCGATGGGTGTTCGCAACAGTGAAAAAATACCTGCCGCGATGATGAACAGGGTGGCGAGCAGTACCAGAAACCGGTTGCGGGCCGACCAGCCGATGAGGTTGGAAAGCATGATCAGGGCCTGACGCTGGTGATCACCCATTCACCCGGCGCGCGCTCTACAAACTCGAAGTCCACCTTGGCGCCGGGTTTGAGCGCTTGCAGCAGCGCGGGATTGGCGGCCTTGAACTCCATCGTCATGGCCGGCCACTTGAGGCTTGGGACCGGGCCGTGGCTCATGCTCACAGAACCATCTTTCAAGTCCACACCGTCCACGGTGCCGCTGGCCTGGTGGCCAACGGCCCTGGCCGCAGAGGCAGCTGAACCCGCGGTGGCGGTGGCGGGCGCTGCGCTGCCCAAACCGCCCAGCGCGGCTTGCAGGTTGCTTTCGGCATCAATCAGAAAGTTGGCAGCGACCACCACAGGTTCGCCGTCATCCACGCCGTCCAGCACCTCCACATGGGTGTCGCTGCGTGCGCCCAGTTTGACCTCTCGCGATTCATATCGGCCAGCGCCTTGCTCGACCAAAACAATCTGGCGCGTGCCGCTGTCGATCACCGCCGACAGCGGCACGGTAACCACCTTGCCCCGGGCACCCACCGGCAATTCCACCTGGGCAAACATGCCGGGTTTGAGCAGCCCGCCGGGGTTGGCCAGCTCCACACGCACCGGCACGGTACGGGTCTCGGCGGTGAGCGTGGGATAGACATAGCTGACCCGACCGCTAAAGATCTTGCCGGGGTAGGCGTTGATGTTGACCGTGGCTTTGCTGCCGTTTTTGACCAGGCCGATGTCCTGCTCGAACACGTCGGCGATGACCCACACACTCGACAAATCGGCAATCTGGTACAGCGCCTCACCGGGCATGAAGCGCATGCCTTGCAACGCCTTTTT
>JAABQI010000020.1 GCA_011391545.1 Rhodoferax sp. | reverse complement strand
GTGGTCCCTGGGCTTTAAGTAGGTAAGGCATTGCTTATTTTTGCATACCGCACCTGCCGAAAGGTCAGATTCATCCGACGTGGCCCCAAGAGCGCATGCACCCCATCGGCCAGCGCTGCCACGCCGTGGTAGGCGAGGCGCGATGGCCCGCCCCAGACCACCACGTCGCCATGAACCAGTCGCAGGCGTTGCGGGCGATCCTTGCGGCGCGGGGTGCCAAACAGGAACACCGCGGGCAGGCCCAGTGACAGCGAGACGATGGGGGCGGTCAGGTCGTTCTCGTCCTTGTCCTGATGCAGCGAGAGCTTGGCGCCGGGCACGTATTCGTTGATCAGGCAGGCATTGGGCAAAAACTGCCGGTAACCGGCCTGCGCGGCGGCGCGTTGCGCCAGCTCCATGAAGCAAGCCGGCATGGCGGGCCAGGGCTGGTTCGATTGCGGGTCCAGCGCGGCATATCGGTAGCCGCGTGGATCAGACACCCAGCCCAACGGGCCGCAATTGCTCATGGCCACCGACATGGTGAAGCCGCCGGGCGTCTGCATGTGGCGCAGCGGTGCCTGCTGGAGGACGGCGTCGATGGCCTGCAACAGGGCCGCATCGATGTCCCGGGCAAAGGCATGCAGCAACACCGCGCCCGGCCCGATTGGCGCCTGCACCGCGTCGGGGGGTGGCGGCAAGTCGTCAAAGAGGTCGGTTGGCATCATCGGGTGGTGGCTCACGGGTTGCGCCATGACGGCCCGGTCCTGCCCGCGCTGCCCTTGCGAAACTCGTCGGGCGTCGCCCCGGCCAGCCGCTTGAACATGGTGATGAACGCCGACGCACTGCCATAGCCCAGGTCCAGTGCGATCGTCTCCACCGTTTGGCCATTCTCCAGCAGCGCCATGGCCTTCACCACGCGCAGCCGCTGGCGCCACTGCGCCAGACTGAGCCCCAGGTCGCGCTGGCAGCGGCGCATCAGGGTGCGCTCGGTGGTGTTGGCCTGCGCGGCGAGTTCGGCCACCGGGCGGTTGTCGCCGGGGTTGGCTTGCAGCAGGCGCAGCACCGCACCGAGGGCCGGGTCTTCGGAGGTGGGCAGGTAACTGCCGGCACGCGGCGCGGCAATGAGCTGGTCCAGCAGCACTTGCAGCAGGCGGGCACCGGCAGGCGTGTCCGCGAGATGGGCAGGCTGCGCGCGCAGTTGATCCAGCAGGGCGCGCACCAGCGGGTTGACCGTGAGCGCGCAGGGCTCTGCGGGCAGCGCCACGCACAGGGCGGCCGAGACATACAGCGACGCATGGTGCGCCGCCTGCCGGTTCAGGCCCACATGCGCCAGGTCGGGTGGCAGCCAGACACCATACTGCGGCGGGGCCAGGTAGTGGTGGTCGGCCACCTTGACCTCCATGACGCCGCTGAACGAATAGACAAACTCCCCCCAGGCGTGCTGGTGCAGCGGGTAAATGCCGTCAGCGGGCTCGTAGGCGCTGCGAAACATGAGGGGCGCGGGCAAAGCGGGGCTGGCCAGGGGAATGTCGAGCTTGGGGCGAAGGATCCGCATGTTTTGTCGGTTACGGCCTATGGTTTGTCTGGTTTTCACTATATCAACAAAAGCCGTCACCCCAATAATGCAGCTCCCCCACCTCATTCCCTATCGCACCGATGAACACCCGCCTTGATCTCGACGCCAAAGCCATCACCCTGATGGCGGTGCTGTGCGCCATTTGGGGCATGCAGCAAGTGGTGCTCAAGGCCACGGCGGCCGACATTGCACCCATCATGCAAATTGCGCTGCGCTCGGGCGGTGCCGCGCTGCTGGTGGGGCTCGTCATGTGGTGGCGCAAGGAGCCCATGAACTTGCGCGATGGCACGCTGCGCCCCGGCGTGGCCGTGGGCCTGCTCTTTGGACTGGAATTTTTGCTGGTGGCCGAGGGCCTGCGCCATACCAGCGCCTCGCACATGGTGGTTTTTTTGTACACCGCGCCCATGTTTGCCGCGCTGGGCCTGCACTGGAAACTGCCCGCCGAGCGATTGGGCCGTGTGCAGTGGCTGGGCATCACGCTGGCCTTTGGTGGCCTCGCCTTGGCCTTTCTGGGGCGCAACACGCCTGCAGCCGGCGCAGCGCCCGGCCATGTGCTTTGGGGTGACTTCCTGGGCTTATTGGGCGGCGCGGCCTGGGGTGCCACGACCGTGGTGGTGCGCTGCTCCACCTTGTCCAGGGCACCGGCAACGCAGACGCTGCTGTACCAGCTGATCGGCGGTTTTGTGCTGTTGCTGGCCGGGGCTTTCCTGACCGGCCAGGCGCGCTTTAACCCCACGCCGCAGGTGTGGGCCAGCCTGGTTTTTCACACGCTGGTGGTGTCGTTTGCCAGCTTTCTGGTGTGGTTCTGGCTGTTGCGCCACTACCTGGCCTCGCGCCTGGGCGTGTTCTCGTTCCTCACGCCGCTGTTTGGCATTGTTTTTGGCGCCTGGCTGCTCTCGGAGCCGATCGAGGCCAGCTTTTTGCTTGGTGCCGTGCCGGTGCTGATTGGCATCGTGCTGGTGAGCGGGGGTGCCTGGGTCACGCAGTGGGCAGGCCGCTTCAAAAGCTCGTGAACCTGCGGCTGTGTGATGCGAAATCAACCGTGGCAGGTGCCGGGTCAGCGCTTTCAGCCTATCCTCGCCTCTTTGAACCATGAAAGAAGCACCCATGACCAGTCCGATGTACACGAATTCCGTCCCTGTCTTCAAGCAAATGCTGACGGCCCTGAAAACCATCATTGCCAAGGCCGATGCGCACTGCGCCACCAAATCAATCGAGCCGGGCGCGCTATTGCAGGCGCGTCTTTATCCGGATATGTTTCCTCTGCTCAAGCAAGTGCAGATCGCTTCGGACTTCGCCCGCGGCATATCAGCGCGACTGGCGGGTGTCGAAATTCCTGCATTTGAAGGCAACGAGCAAAGCTTTGCTGACCTGGACGTTCTGCTGACCAAAACATTGACATTTCTGGATGAATTGGACAGCGCTGCGTTCCAAGGCAGCGAATTCAAGGAAATCGTTCTGCGTCCGGGGACGCCGAAAGAAAAGAAACTGAGCGGACAGGTCTATTTGTCGAACTATGGCTTGCCTCAATTTTTCTTCCACGTGACGACCGCTTACGCCATCTTGCGTCATAACGGGTTGGAAATCGGCAAGCGCGATTACATGGGTGCGTATTAGGACAAAGACTCAACTGTTGATGTAGTTGGTCAGTTGCGAAATGGTTTGTTCGTTGTCGGCAATGATGTCATCCATGATGTCACGAATGGAGATCATTCCGAGCACTTTTCCATCTTCCACCACGGGCAAGTGCCGAATTTTCCTCTGACTCATCAGGCTCATGCAGGCACGCGTACCGACTTGTGGCCCGACCGTGATGACTTCGCGGGTCATGATCTCGGCAACTGTGGTCTCCTTGGAGTTGCGACCCTGCAAGGCAACCTTGCGGGTGTAGTCGCGTTCCGACACAACGCCCTGCAGTTTGCCGTCTTGCATCACCAGCAAGGCGCCTACCTCCAGTTTGGCCAACAATAACAACGCGTCAAACACGCTGACCGTTGGGGCAATTTGATACAGCACAGAGTTGCGCTGTTTCAATAATTCTGAGATTGGTTTCATTGGTATCCAGACGATGTCAAAGATGACGCTGTAGTTTAGCCAAGATTGCCAGCGACAGTTTTGACATTTTCAGAGTTGGCCTTGACACGCGTGCGACGTTCGCCGCAAAGCGAATACCTGGCTGTCGCACAGTTTCTATCGGTCTTTCAGCAACTCAAATGCCCCCAAGCGCTGAGGTTCACCGTTCAGGATCACATCCACCCTGTGCAGCCCGGGGTAATGTTTGCGGGTGCTCATCTCTTTCAGTGACAGTGTCTTGGCCAGCTCGGTAGTTTGACCCGGCGCCAGCTCCAGGGTTTTGAGCTTGAACACCTTGACGCTGGCCTGGCCGCTGGCCTTGACATAGTGCACCGCCAGATCCACCAGCACTCGTTGCCGACGGGTGTGCGTGCTGGTGAGTTCAAAGCCGATGCGCACCGAGCCACCCATCACCGCCGTGCCAGGGCTGATCTGGATGTGGCCCACCGCCACTTGCACCTTCTCTCCAAAACCCAGCACCTCGAGCGCGGCACCCTCGCCGCGTTTGACGGCCGAGCGCAGCGCATGGCCGACGATCCAGGCACGCCCGGCGGGGGCATTTTTCAGCCAGGCCCGGGCTGTGCTGGCCAGAACCTCCGGGTGATCCTTGCCGATGTCGTTGAGGTTGTTGGCCACCGAGCGCCGCACGTACAGCTCGGGGTCGTCCTTGAGCCGCTCCAGCAGCGCCAGCACCGGGGTCGGGTCGGCCTGAAACTGGCGCAGGCGCGGCGCCCAGGGCAGCCGGGGGCGCGTGCCTTCCGACACCAGGCGGCGCACATGCGCGCTCGGGTCAGCGGCCCAGTCGTTCAGCTGGCGCAGGGTGGCCTCAGGGTGGTGCTCCAGGAACGGGCGAATGCTGAACTCGGCGGTGAAGCGTTGCGTCAAGGCATGCTGCGCCCGCATCGACGTCTCAAAATGCGCCAGACCGTACTGCGCCACAAACATGGTGTGCGGCAGGTACAAAAAAGAGGCCAGGCTCAGGTTGGGGTCACGGTCATGGGGCTGGTCCAGCGAGTCAAGCAGGATCGCCATCGCCCGCGGATAGTCGTCCGGCAAATGGCGGCGCAAGGCCTGGGCGATTTTTTTGCCGCGCGGCATCAGCGCCAGTTCGTCATAGCCGTCAAGCGCATCGCGCACAAAGCGCTCGCTGTTGAACGACTGGTCCACGTTTGAGATCATTCCAGCAATGGCACGCGGCACGTCGGCACCATATTGGTTTTTGAGAGGCTCAGCCATCAGCTCACGATAACCGGTGGTTTTGCAGGCTGCTTGCGGCTGTTCCACATGCTGTCCAGGCTGTAGATCACCAGCGCCAGCCAGATCAGATAAAACCCGATGGCGCGCGCGGGGTCAAAGGCTTCGCCGTACAGCCAGACACCCAGCAACATCTGCAGGCTGGGCGAGATGTATTGCAGGATGCCCAGCGTGGCCATGGGAATACGACGCGCACCGGCGGCAAACAGCAGCAGGGGAATCGCCGTCAGCGGTCCGGCCAGCAAAAGCCAACCCAGGGTGCTCGGGTCGCCCTGCACCAGCGCACCTTGCCCGTGCCAGGCCCACCACAGCAGCAGTCCCAGGGCAAACGGTGCCAGCAGCAGGGTTTCCAGCGTCAGGCCTTCGAGCGCGCCCAGGCTTGCCACCTTGCGCAGCAGGCCGTAGATGCCAAAGGTGGCCGCCAGCACCAGCGCCACCCAGGGCAGCCGCCCGGCCTGCACCGTGAGCCACAGCACCCCGGCGCCAGCCACCGCCACAGCCAGCCACTGCACAGGGCGTGGACGCTCATGCAAAAACGCAAACCCAAAGGCCACATTGACCAGTGGCAGGATGAAGTAGCCCAGGCTGGCATCGACCACATGGGCGTTCTGAATCGCCCACACATACACCGACCAATTCGCAGACAGCAGCAGCGCCGACACTGCAAACGCCGCGATCACCCGCGGCTGGCTGGCCAGACCGCGCAACCAGGCCCAGCGCCTGAGCACGGCCAGCACACACAGCAGAAACACCAGCGACCACACCATGCGGTGCATCACCACCTCGAACGCATTGACGTTACCAAGCTGTTTGAAGAAGATCGGGAACAAGCCCCAGGCGGTGTAGGCCAGCGCGGCGTAGAGCACACCGGCATTCATGCTTTTAAAAGGCTCATGGCATTGGGTTCTGTTGGCTGCGACAAGGTACAGAGTCTAGAGCCAAGGCCTTGGCAAGCATCGTGGCATTGCCGGCGCGCGACAATCCGGCCAACACCCAGAGCACTGATCCTCAACATGAAACCACCTCCCAGACTGCAATCCCTCCTTGAAGAGGGCCTGATCGACAGCGTGGTGCGCCAGCTCATGAGCGGCAAGGAGGCCATGGTGTTTGTGGTGCGCTGCGGCGACGAGGTCCGCTGCGCCAAGATCTACAAGGAAGCCACCCACCGCAGCTTTCGCCAGGCGGTGGACTACACCGAAAACCGCAAGGTCAAAAACTCGCGCACAGCCCGCGCCATTGGCCGGGGCAGCAAGTTCGGCCGCCAGGAGCAGGAAGCCGCCTGGCAAAGCGCGGAGGTCGACGCGCTCTACCGCCTGGCCGCGGCCGGTGTGCGGGTGCCGCAGCCCTACAACTTCTGCGACGGCGTGCTGCTGATGGAGCTGGTGACCGATGCCAACGGCGACGCCGCCCCACGTTTGAATGATGTGGCATTCACTGCTGAGCAGGCGCGCAAGCACCACGCCACGCTCATCAAAGAGGTGGTGCGCATGCTGTGCGCGGGCGTGGTGCACGGGGATTTGTCGGAGTTCAACATCTTGCTGGCCCACAGCGCGGGCGTGGACGGCGCAGAGGGCGAGGACGAGCCCGTCATCATCGACCTGCCGCAGGCGGTGGACGCCGCCGGCAACAACCACGCCCAGCGCATGCTGCTGCGCGACGTGGCCAACCTGCGCGACTTCTTCGGCCAGTTTGCCCCCGAGCTGCTGGCCACCCAGTACGGCCCCGAGATCTGGAGCCTGTACCAGGCTGGTTTGCTCAGCAACGAGTCGGTGCTGACCGGCCGCTTCGAGCGCGCGCGGGCCAGTGTCGACATGCAGGCGGTGCTGCGCGAGATCGACGACGCCCGCGCGGAAGACGCGGCGCGCAGGCTGCGCATGCAGTCGGCGCTAACATAGTCCGCACTGATCCCAAGGAGCCCCATGCCCGACCTCTCTGCTTTTGCCGTCACGCGCAAATGGCCCGCCCGGCACCCGGACCGGCTGCAGCTTTACTCGCTGCCCACGCCCAACGGGGTCAAGGTGTCGATCCTGCTGGAAGAGATGGGCCTGCCTTATGAGGCGCATCTGGTCAGCTTCGAGACCAACGACCAACTCTCGCCAGAATTCATCACCACCTTTCCCAACAACAAGATCCCCGCCATCCTCGACCCCAACGGCCCTGGTGGCCAACCGCTGGCGCTGTTCGAGTCCGGTGCCATCCTGCTGTACCTGGCCGAGAAAACCGGGCAATTCCTGCCGCTTGACGCCGCGGCCAGGTATGAGGCGATCCAGTGGCTGATGTTTCAGATGGGCGGCATTGGCCCCATGTTTGGCCAGCTGGGTTTCTTCACGATCTTTGCCGGCAAGGACTTTGAAGACAAACGCCCGCGCGACCGCTACGCAGCCGAGTCCAGACGCCTGCTGGGCGTGCTGAACCAGCGGCTGGAACACAGCGCCTGGGTCATGGGCGACACCTACACCATTGCCGACATCGCCATCTTTCCGTGGGTGCGCAACCTGATCGAGCGCTACCACGCGGGCGATCTGGTGGGCATGCAGGACTTTGCCCATGTAACACGGGCGCTGGCCGCGTTCGTGGCGCGGCCCGCCGTGCAGCGCGGGCTGCTGGTGCCGCAGCGGACCCCTGGTTCATGAATTCCTTGACACCTCTGAGCCCGGCTTGCGCCATGCTGTTGGCTGCGGGCCGGGGCGAGCGCATGCGCCCGCTCACCGACACCTGCCCCAAGCCGCTGCTGGCGGTGCAGGGCAAGCCGCTGATGCAGTGGCACCTGGAAGCCTTGCAGCGCGGTGGTTGCCGGCAAGTGGTGGTGAATACCGACTGGCTGGGCGAACAGATCATTGAACAATTCGGCGATCAATTTTTTCCTGAACCCGGGTCAGATCAACATGGCTTGAGCCTGCGCTACTCGCACGAGGGCCGCGACTTTGGCGGCGCGCTGGAGACCGCTGGCGGCATCGTGCGCGCGCTGCCGCTGCTGGGTGAGGTGTTCTGGGTGCTGGCGGCCGATGTGTTCACGCCCGGCTTTGAATTCAGTCAGGCTGCGCTCGATCGTTTTGCTGCCAGCGACATGCTGGCGCACTTGTGGCTGGTGCCCAACCCGGCGCACAACCCGGCTGGCGACTTTGGTCTGCAGGCTGCAGCGGACGGCGCTCCGGCGCTGGCGCTGAATTTGAGCAAAGGCGATCCGGGCCCGCGCCACACCTTTTCCACCATCGGCCTGTACCGCCGCGCCCTGTTTGAGCCGCCCTGGTGCGACATCACAGCAGGCAACCCGCACGGCCTCAAGGCCCCGCTGGCACCGCTGTTGCGCCGTGCCATGGACCAGGGCCGGGTGTCGGCCGAGTTGTATTCTGGCCCCTGGACCGATGTCGGCACACCGCAGCGGCTGGCCGAACTCAATGTCTAATCTCACCCATCAAGAAATCGTCATGAACACAAACGCCCTTTACGCCCGGCGCCGCGCCCAGCTTGCCCAAAAAATTGGCGCAGGCGGCATTGCCATCA